>NZ_JBFTRJ010000013.1:0-216844 GCF_056399465.1 Variovorax sp. 01N425
TTGAGGTCTCGAACATGCAGCTGTTCAGCATGCGGGTCTATCAATCTCTAATGGGGCAGTTGCACCGCCAGCTTCAGGCGATTCCTGAGCCACCGAGGGATAAGAAGCCTTGGTACAAGGTTTGGTAGCCGTTCGCGGAAGTGACGCGCAGCGGGCTACAGTCGGCCAGAACCGGTCGTCTGGCTTCAAGGCAGAATTCGCTAGATAGCAGCCATAGCGACCTCAATGTCAGCCAAGCGAAAAGTTAAGGATGCCCTCAGTGCAGTAGAAGACGCTTTGCGTGCCTTGCAAAGGGCAGCAGAAGCAGCGCCGGGCGAGGCCAATATTGCGCGCGCCATCCGGGAGCTTCGAGACGCCGAAACTCTTCTTGAACGAGCAGCCAGAGAAGTTGGTCGCTTGGAGTCGCAGTAGCGCGCCGAGCGGTTGCGCGGGCCGTAGTCGGCCACAAGCAGACGCTTGCCGAGATGTTCTGAATCGCTCCGAGGCAGTCATTCGCGCAATCGTGGCGATGCGCGAACACGACTTTCTCTCGCGTGTCGAGGATGCGCGGAAAGTCCTGACCTTCAACAGAACAACCGACATCGACCATAAATCAGCATGAGCACATTTCAAGACCATTTTGCAGACCACGCGGCTTCCTCGTTCGCCAGACAAATTGCATTGGGCGATGTAATTGGTGAAAGGCCCTGGGGCATTGACATGCAGAAAGGCCTGTTGCGCTTCGGCGATGACCTGGAATACCCCGTGCAACTGCTCGGCACGCATGCCTTCGAACCCCGCACATGGCTGTGGGTCTGGGCCAACACGCAGAGCAATCTTCCGCCGCAACTCACTGAGGCCGCCTTGCGCATCCGGCAGCTCGGTGAGGCGCAGACCGTAGAGGCGTTCACCCAACCTTCGCTGCAACTGGACGACATCACCGATCACATGATCGCCATGACCTGCAGCGGCCTAGAGGGAGGCCGCTGCTATTACCGCGCGCCTTACGACGGCGGCGCACTGTTCGTGCTGCTCGACGACGTGCCGGCCGAGGTGCTGGCGCCGGTGTCGCTGCCCCGCGTGAACACGGTGCTGATGGAAGTAATCTCGCAGTTCGACGTGGACCATCGCCGAATGGTGACAAGTTTTCTGCGGCAGCAAGGGTTACATGCGGCATCCAACGGGGCGGGGGGCATCCGCGCCGAGAGAGCGGGCGAAGGACACATCGAGATCAGCTTCGACGAACTCGGCCGCATCTCGAATGTCGCTGCAACGCTAGGACCGGCCGCGTCGGCACCGAGCACGCAGGCTGCACCGAAGAAGTCGCGGTGGCAGTTCTGGAAATAAGTGCTCGCGTCGCGCGACGACCATTGGAAGCACTCCGGAGGTGTCCGTCCGCTGTGGTTCGCAGGCAGAGGTCCTTCGAGACTTAGGCAGACTTCTTCGGGTGACACGTTCCGTTTTGCGTCCATTGAAGTTTCCATAGAAGTGACGTTCGATGATGCCTGTGAACGCTGACCAGCTTGGCATCGGAGGCGCACACTCGTGAACTACTCCGCGCCGAGCGGCCGCTTTGGAGAGTTCCCGACGACCGGTCAGGGGCTGACGCCGCTGGCAATGCTTCGGCTACATTCGGCCATCACCAGACCTTCGCGACGCAGGCAGAATTCGCCTCTAAGCTGACGTTCACGAAGGAAAGCATGGGCGAATTTATAGTGACCTCGGAGCGCGAGGCGAAGCTTCGGTTCCACTCTCGTCGGTATCAACGACGAGGAAGCCTCGTTAGCTACGATGTGACCCTTGAGGGTCATCGGTTCAGTGCGACTGCGCGAGTTGGCAATTCGGAGCTCGGAACGTCGCCCGTGGTGCTGTTCAATGAGATGGTCACCGAACCGTCTGGCTGGGAGGGTGAGAAATCTTGGACTGCCCTGGACGGGGAGATGAGCATGGTGGCAACTACCGACTCGCTTGGGCACGTCAATCTTGAAGTCAATCTGGACCCGAGAGACGGACCTCCCGAGTGGTACGTTCGTCTAACGATGGTCCTTGAGGTGGGAAGCCTGGAGCAACTCGCCGCGGAGGCAGGAGCATTCTTCGGCCAACACGAAGTCCGGCCATAGAGCCGCACCCGGCCAGAACCGGTCACTCAGCGATGAACCAGAATCTACCCGGAAGCGGACGGTGGCCGCGTCACACACCGAGTTCAAGGACTTCCAGTGTTCGAAATCTTTAGGGATGCGTTCCAGCGAGACAAGCGCGAAGACCTCACTTCCGTGGGAACCGCTCCGAGGTCGGGGAACTTGGAGGTGGACCAGCTGTTGGAGCAGTACGGCGGAAGCTCTTTCGACCAGGGCATGTATCGCGTCATTTCAGCTGGCGCCGTAGCGCGTTGGGCCGAGCGGGCGACCAACGCGTTTCCTGGTTTCGCAGGCCGAGTCACACCGTTCGGAGCCGATTGGCTGGGCCGACTGTTTGCGCTGGACTCAGGTCGTCGCGTCGACGGCAGACCGGCAGTCGTGATGCTGGAGCCGGGAACGGGGCAAGCGCTTGAGGTGCCCTGTCGTCTCGTTGCGTTCCATGACGCCGAACTCGTCGAGTACAGGGAAGAGGCGCTGGCCGAAAGCTTCTTCAAGCAATGGCGATTAGCGGGCGGTGCTGCGCCTCGCATCAGTCAATGTGTCGGGTACAAGCGGCCTCTCTTCCTGGGAGGCTCTGACACAACGGACAACCTTGAACTCGTGAACCTTGAGGTGTACTGGGAGATTTCGACGCAGTTGCTCGACCAGACTCGAAATTTGCCCATCGGCACCCGCGTGAACGACATCAACATTCGTTGAGAATGCCGCCGCCCGTTCAGAGATGGCGCTATCGGCCACAACCGGACCTTCACAGGCCGGTTAGATTCACGTCTTATGACATCGTTATACACACCTCTCGATCGCCGTCGACAGGCAGGAGATCAAGCTTGAATGCGCTGGATCTGTTTGTCGACCGCGTGCGTGCTCAGTGGCCCGACCGGAAAGTTCCGGCCTTTGATCCTAAGGACGGCGGTGCGGCGGCCAAGGTTCTCTTCCTGCTCGAAGCACCCGGGCCGCGCGCCGTTAAATCGGGCTTGATCTCTCGCAACAACCCTGATCAGACAGCCAGAGCCTTCAACGAGCTGCTTGCGGAAGCGAGTATCTTCCCTGCTGAAACTCTCCTCTGGAACGTTGTGCCCTGGTATATCGGCAACCCCGAACTTACGAAGATCCGGCCTGCGCGCGTAGCCGATCTCAAGCAAGCTGAGCCTCATCTGGCTGAGCTTCTCGGACTGCTTCAAGCGTTGCGCGCTGTCGTTCTCGTGGGCCGCAAGGCTCGACACAAGAGCGTGAGGACGCTGATCGAACGCAAAGCCGGCGGCAGGATCGAAGTGTTCGAGTGCTATCACCCATCGCCCCTGGTGCTCAACGGCAGGCCCCACAACCGTACGAAGATCCTCGACGAACTGAAGAAGGTGCGCCGCGCTCTGGACAACGAAGTTGTCGCATCTACAGCGGCGCCATTGAATCCGTCCGCAACGGCGACCGCAACAGATGAGGTCCCGAAGGCCTCAGACGCCGGCGGGGCGTTTCGCGCAAGCGTCGCAGCCGGCGGCAACGACGGCCCGGCTTCGCGAGCAGCGCGTGCGAGATGACAAAATCATCGGCTGAATTCGGCCAGAGCGGTCATTCGTCCTCGGCGGCCGATTTCCGCTCATGCGGTGCTTGTACGATCGCCGTCGCGCTCGCGCGCAGGAGGAAAGCAACATGAAGACCAACCTAGCCCCAAGGCTGTGAAGCACAGTCTCGTAGCCGCAGCACTGATGCTGTCAGGCGTTTACGCATCCGCACAGCAAGCGTCTTCAACTGGCGCAATGGAGTATGTGACGACGATCACGGGGCAGCAGGGAGTGAGGTGCGGCTACTAGTACAACGGGCAGCCATTCAGTCGGGTATTCAGGGGCACCACTTGCCCGCGAGTGGTCGATGTAGAAGTTCCGCAATCGGCTTCATCAACGCTCGCCGACTGCGAGGGCATCAGCCCATCGTTGTACCAGCAGTGTGTCCGAGCAGCCGGGCCGACTCCGCTCTCTCAATGCGAGGGACTGAGCTTCGATTTGTACCAAGTGTGCGTCCAGCGGGCTGGCCGTCGCTAGGCCAATGCACGGGGCGGCTGCCCGATCCATGGTCCTGCGACACTTGGGCGCATGACCTTCCTTCGCTTCAATCGCCTCTACGTGATCGAATCGCTTGAAGCGCACGAAGTCCCGACTGGCACGATCCTGTTCAACTACCTACAGCCGGTAGTCGAGGCAGCGGACTTCGAGCTGCCTATGGGCCTATACGCGTGTCAAGACGCACAAGGCTTCCGCAACATCGCCGCCGAAGTGCTCGCGAATTCGCTGGACGGACATCTGCCGTGGATTCACATCGAATGCCACGGTTCGGAAGATGGCTTGATTTTTGCGAACGGGAGTGAGATCGGCTGGCCGGAACTATGCGACCTCTTACGGCCGATTAACCAAGCGTGCGGCTTTCAATTATTCGTCGCATTGGCGTGCTGCTACGGCGGCGGAATCGTGAGCGGCATCGACACCGGAAACGGCGCTCCCTGCTTGGGCTTGACAGGCCCATCGGACGAAGTCGATCCCGGCGAGCTTTTAGGCCATTTCCGCGACTTCTATCGGGAGTTGATCGCGACGACTGACATCGGTCCCGCATTGCGAAGTTGGAAGAGTCGGAGCTTGTCCAACGGGCAGATGGCGACCGTCACGGCTGAAGTCTGGTGGCGCGGCCTAATGTCGCGCTACCTCGCCACCCATGCGAGCCGAGCGGGCGTCGCGGCCACCGCTCGGCGTCAGCGAAAGATTTTGGCGGAAGAAGGCAAGGTGGAATCAGTTGGCGCACTCAAGCGAAAGTTCATTCGGCGTCTGCCAGACGTCGTGGACGCTCGCTTTGAAGCGTATTTCATGATTGATGAAGTGCCGGCCAATGCCCGGCGCTTTGAAAAGGCTCACGCGGAAGTTAGGGCGGAAGTTCAAGCCAATTTGAATCGCTGAGAACAAAAATGCCGCCGCATTGGGAGTGGTGCGGTTAAGGGCCAGGAGGCACGCGCTCAACGTTGTTGTCGCGACTGACTGCATTGGGCCCACAAGAGACATAGCAGCATCTCTGGAGAAGTCATTCAAATTGCGGAGACTGTCGCGCGCCTCTCAGCCAGATCGTCGTGCCACCCCACAGTGACTTACGGCCGCATTGGGCTCAGTGGTAGTCCTCTTCGCGCTGATGACGAATTGCCAACACCCTGACTTCCCGCCCTGGAAGGATTTCGTAGAGGGCCACATAGCCTGTGGAACCAAGCCCTACGATTAACTCTCGGCGCGTTGTACGCCTGCCGTCGCTCGCTTTCCGATACGCCCAAGGATTCTCGGCCAGCCGCTTCTTGATACTGGTGCGAAGCTGGTGCAGTACATGCTGAGCATGGTCCAGTTCCTCCAAGGTCTCTGACCGTGCGACGAGGAACTCAAACAACCGCTCAAGGTCATCCTCGGCTTGCGGGGTCATCTCAACCCCGAACAACTCAGTCACGTGCCAGGGCCTTGCAATTTGCGACGTCGTGCATCAATGCGGGCCTGGAGGCGGTCAAACACTTCGTCCACGGGGCGTGAAACACCGGTTCGCAGGTAGTCCTGCCAAGCGGCCTCGCCACGCGCATGGAAGTCGGTTTGGACGCGACGGAAGTCAACTGCTCGGCGCACGGCATCGGCCACAAAGGTGCTGATGGTTTCCTCTTCACCCAGGACCGCTTCGAGCTCGGCACGCAGTTCCGGCTCAACGCGAACGGCAGGTAAGGTGCACGATTTCATGGCCGTAAGCGTAGCACATTTGTAATGCGTTTGCCACTTTGTCCCGGTGCCGACATTGGAAGGTGACTTCGAGTGTCTGGTCCTGGCTGAGCCGGCTGTGGTCAACGCGCGGCGTCGGAACGGGCGCGCGGCGCACTGCGAGCAGCACAGCAGTTCGCGGCAGGCGTCCGAAGCGGTTTGCCCCAGATTGCGGCGCACCTGCGCGCGCGATGTCGAGGCACTCATCTAGCCGGCTTGGAAGGAGCGCGCGGACTTGGCGCTATGTCATCTGGCGCGGCTTCAACGGAATCACGTCGGCACCGATGCGCAGCTTGTCCAGGTAGTCCGCCCAGCGCTGCATCATTTCCCGGCGCGCGGGGAGATGCGCGGTGCGGTTGTACGCACGACCGTTGGTATCCCGGACCATGTGGGAGAGCTGGTGCTCGATGAAGTCCACACGCTCGCCAAGCACCTCGTCCATGATCGTCCGCGCGGTTGCCCTGAAGCCGTGGGCCGTGTGGACTTCGGCGCTGTAGCCCATTCCACGCAGGGCGGCATTGATGGTGTTCTCGCTCATGGGGCGTTCACCCGTCCGTATGCTCGGAAACACAAACCGTCCATGCCCTGTGATCGGGTGGAGGTCGCGCAGGATCTCCACCGCCTGGGTTGCGAGCGGCACGACGTGATCGACCTTCATTTTCATCTTCGAGCCGGCGATGCGCCACTCGGCCGCGTCCAGGTCGATCTCAGCCCATTCCGCGGTGCGCAACTCGCCAGGGCGGACAAACAGCAGAGGGGAGAGCCTCAGCGCGGCAACGGTCGTGGGGTGGCCGCTGTAGGCATGGATCGAGCGCATGAGGTCTCCGACTCGCTTGGGCTCGGTAATGGCGGCGAAGTGCCTGGTCGCTTTCGAGGCCAGAGCTTCGCTCAGATCGGCGGTGACGTCCCGCTCTGCCAGTCCTGACACCACCGCGAAGCGAAACACCTGCCCGCAAAGCTGCTTGACGCGATGGGCGGTATCGATGGCGCCGCGTGCTTCCAGCTTGCGGACAACCCGCTCCAGAATGTCCCGCGGACCGATGGTGGACATGGGCATCTTGCCGATGAAGGGGAACGCGTCCTTCTCGAGCCACGTCTTGACCTTGAGCTGCGTTCCGCTCGCTCGTTTGGCGGCAGTCTTTCCCAGCCACTCGCGCGCAACCGCCTCGAACGTATTCGCCGCCGCGTCGGCTCGGGCTCTCTTTTCTTCGCGCTTGGCCGCGCTCGGGTCCGTCCCGTCGGCCAGCAGTTCGCGGGCGGCGGCGCGGCGATCCCGAGCTTTGGCCAGCGAGACCTCCGGGTAGGTTCCCAGCGCCAGCGTTTTCCGCTTGCCGACGAAGGTGTAATCCATTCGCCAGTATTTCCCGGCAGTCTTCACCAGCAGGTACATGCCGGCGCCGTCGGCATATTTGTCGCCGTTGGCCTTCCCGGTGGGCTTCACCTGCCGAACAAACGTGTCTGTCAGCGCCATCTCTTCTCCTCAACGGTATCTCGTCACGGGGATTTCCGGGATACCGACAAAAATGACGGTATTTCCGGGCGATGGGATGCTACGCCGCGTGTCGTCGCGAGGCAAAGAAAAACCCGCTACGCCTAGAGAGCGTGCGGGTTTCTGATGTGGGCTGAGACGCCGTGAATCGGGTCCTTGGTGCCTTCGACAGGAATCGAACCTGTATCTGAGTCTTAGGAGGACCCCGTTCTATCCATTGAACTACGAAGACGGAGGGCGGCCCGGACTTTACCAGTTTGGCGCCGTGCCGCCGCGCAGAGGCCGGTTCAGCGCAGGCCGATGCGCGAGGCGTGCCAGCGCAGCACGTCGGCGCGCAGCGGGTCGGAGGCCTCGATGCGGTCGGCGCGCACCTGCAGCGCGCGCATCTGCTCGACTTCCTCGATCACCTTGCCGGGGCTGAGCAAGGCCTGAACGAGCACGCTGGCCTCTTCGGCGAGCGCCTTGAGCGCGCCAGCCAAGCCACCAGATGCGCTCGTGCTGGACGATCGGTCAAGGGTAGACATACGGAAACTCCTGGGATTCGTTGGTCGGGAAATGACCGCCATTTTAGGGTTTACCCGAATCCCGCCCGAATGCGAGGAAAAACTGAATCCGGCCGGTGCTGCCACAGGCCTTTCGCTCGTGTGCAATTCCTCCCGCGCAGCCTGCTCGGCGGGGCTCGCCCGCCCTCGCTCGGCACGGGCTAACCCCAAGACAAAATCTTTGAAAAGTTGACCAGGGTCAAGCAGGCTAAGTTCTTCCTGCGCGCACCATCGCGCCTGTTCGCATCGGCTCAGATCCCATAAAAAAAAGAGCGCACTTACACCGGAGAACAGGAGACAACATGATGAAGAACTTCTTTTCGCGCACCCGCGCTTGCCGGGCCTCAGTCTTCACTGCGGCCATGCTGGCGCTGGCGGCTGCCACGCCAGCTTCCGCATGGGAGCCCACCAAGCCGGTGGAGTTCGTGATCCCGGCGGGCACCGGCGGCGGCGCCGACCAGATGGGCCGGCTGCTGCAGGGCATCGTCATCAAGTACAAGCTGATGAAGGAGCCGCTGATCGTCGTCAACAAGTCGGGCGGCGCGGGGGCCGAGGGCTTTCTTGCGGTGAAGGAAGCCAAGGGCGATCCGCACAAGATCATCATCTCGCTGTCCAACCTGTTCACCACGCCCATGGCCACCGGCGTGCCCTTCAACTGGAAGGACATGACGCCCGTCGCGATGATGGCGCTCGACCAGTTCGTGCTGTGGACCAATGCCGAGCAGCCGTACAAGAACGCCTCCGAGTTCATTGCGGCGGCCAAGGCGGCGGGCCCGAGCAAGTTCAAGATGGCTGGCACCGGCTCCAAGCAGGAAGACCAGATCATCACGGTGGCGCTGGAGAAGGCCACTGGCACCAAGTTCATCTACGTGCCGTTCAAGGGCGGCGGCGAGGTGGCGGTGCAGCTGGTGGGCGGGCACGTGCAATCGACGGTCAACAACCCGATCGAGGCGGTGGCCCAGTGGCGTGCGGGCAAGCTGCGCGCACTGTGCGTGTTCGACGACCAGCGCATGCCGTTCAAGGCCAAGGTGACGGAGACGCAGTCGTGGAACGATGTCCCCACCTGCAAGGAAGCGGGCGTTCCCACCAAGTACACGATGCTGCGCGGCATCTTCATGCCCGCCGGCGTGACGCCCGAGCAGCTCGCCTTCTATGTGGACCTGCTGACCAAGATCGCCGCCACGCCGGACTGGAAGGAGTACATGGAGAAGGGTGCCTTCAACCCGACCTTCATGACCGGCGACGCGTTCACCAAATGGCTCACGGAAGCGGAAGCAACGCACCGCACGCTGATGACGGAAGCCGGCTTCCTGGCCAGCAGCAAGTAGCAATCACCGAGCGTCGCGCGGCGCTCCTTGCCCTGATGAGACGGCCGCCGGCAGGGCGGCGGGCGGAGCGCTGCACTTCGGGTTTCACGGCATGCACACGAATGATGGGGACTCCATGGAGCACGACGAGAATTCAGCAGACGGGCCGGTGCGCACCGGCGTAGCGACCCACGTGGTCGAGGCCGTGGTCGCACTGGTCCTGGTGGCCATCGGCCTGGTGGTGATCTACGAGAGCCAGAGGCTGGGCTCGGGCTGGACCAGCGACGGTCCGGGCGCGGGGTACTTCCCCTTCTACATCGGCGTGATCATCACGATTTCCGGCGCCGGCATCCTGTACCAGGCATTGCTGGGCAAGAACAGGAAGACCGAGGTCTTCGTCGACTCGGTGCAGCTCAAGCGCGTGCTGTCGGTGCTGCTGCCGGCCACGGTGTACGTGGGGGCGATCTCGCTGCTCGGCATCTACGTGGCGTCGGCGATCTACATCGCGCTGTTCATGGTGTTCCTGGGCAAGTACTCGTGGGTGAAGAGTGCCATTGCGGCGCTGGTCGTCAACACGGTGTTCTTCTGCATGTTCGAGGTGTGGTTCAAGGTGCCGCTGTTCAAGGGCGCATTCGATCCTCTCCGGTTTCTCGGCTACTGAATCTCACGGAGCAAATGCGAAATGGATGAAATCAGTGCCCTGATGCAGGGCTTCTCGGTAATCCTCACGCCGATGAACATCGGCCTGATGTTCGTCGGCATCATCCTGGGCGTGCTGATCGGCGTGCTCCCGGGCTTGGGCGGCGCCAACGGGGTGGCGATCCTGCTGCCCCTCACGTTCACGATGTCGCCGACCTCGGCAATCATCATGCTGTCGTGCATCTACTGGGGTGCGCTGTTCGGCGGGGCCATCACCTCCATCCTGTTCAACATCCCGGGAGAGCCGTGGTCGGTGGCCACCACCTTCGACGGCTATCCGATGGCGCAGCAGGGCAATGCGGGCGCCGCGCTGACCACGGCCTTCACCTCGTCGTTCGTGGGTGCGCTGCTGGCGGTGATCATGATCACCTTCCTGGCGCCGCTGGTGGCCAAGTTCGCGCTCAAGTTCGGCTCGCCCGAATTCTTTGCGGTGTACCTGCTGACCTTCTGCAGCTTCGTGGGCATGGGCAAGGGCTCGCCGTTCAAGATCCTGGCGTCGATGGCGCTCGGCTTCGCGCTGGCCAGCGTGGGCATGGACACGGTCACGGGCCAGCTGCGGCTCACCTTCGGCCAGCCCGAGCTGATGCGCGGCTTCGACTTCCTGATTGCGGTGATCGGCCTGTTCGGCATCGGCGAGATCCTGCTGTCGATGGAGGAGGGCCTGAAGTTCTCGGGCAAGAGCGCGAAGATCGATCCCAAGGTGGTGCTGCAGACCTGGAAGCAGCTGCCGCAGTACTGGGTGACCTCGCTGCGCAGTTCGCTGATCGGCATCTGGATGGGCATCACGCCCGGCGGTGCGACACCGGCTTCGTTCATGGCCTATGGCCTGGCCAAGAAGATGTCCAAGCGCGGCTCCAAGTTCGGCACCGGCCAGATGGAAGGCGTGGTGGCCCCCGAGACCGCGGCGCACGCCGCGGGCACCAGCGCGCTGCTGCCGATGCTGGCGCTGGGCATTCCGGGTTCGCCCACCGCCGCGGTGCTGCTGGGCGGCCTGCTGATCTGGGGCCTGCAGCCCGGCCCGCTGCTATTTGTCGAGCAGAAGGACTTCGTCTGGGGCCTGATCGCCAGCATGTACCTGGGCAACATCGTGGGCCTGATCGTGGTGCTGAGCACGGTGCCGCTGTTCGCCTCGATCCTGCGCATTCCGTTCTCGATCATCGCGCCGGTGATCATCGTGATCTGCGCCATCGGCGCCTACACGGTGCACAACGCGATGCTCGACATCTGGTTCATGCTCGGCTTCGGCGTGGTGGGCTACCTGTTCAAGAAGCTCGACTTCCCGCTGGCGCCGCTGGTGCTGGCGCTGGTGCTCGGCGACAAGGCGGAAGACTCGTTCCGCCAGGCCATGCTGGTCTCGCAGGGCGACGTGACGATCATGTTTTCGAACCCGCTGGTCGGCGGCATCACCACCCTGGCGCTCGTGCTGCTGTTCTGGCCGCTCATTTCCAAGGTGCTGGCTTTCGTCAAGCCCAAGAAGCCCGACGAGTTCGCCGTCGAGCGCCCGGTGGACTGAACGGAGAACAACCACATGCCAGTGATCGCACTCACCCAGGAGATGGGTTCCCTTGCCAAGGACGTGTCGCTTCGGCTTGCCGAAACGCTCGGCCTCGCGGTCATGCGCCACGAGACGATCGAGCGCGTGGCCGACCGCATGCAGGTGCCGACCAGCTTCATCGGCCGCCTGCGCGACGGCAAGGCCGGTTTTGTCGAGCGGTTCACCGCCGACCGGCGCAGCCTGGCGCTCTACACGGCCGAGGAACTCTTTGCGCTGGCCGACCGCGGCAACGTGGTGCTGCGCGGTTGGGGCGCGACCTGCCTGCTGCGGCCGGTGCCGCACGTGGTGTGCGTGCGCATCACGCGCTCGATGAAGAAGCGGGTCGAATGGCTGATGGCGCACCTCGAAACCGACGATGCCGAGTTTGCCGAAGCCGAGATCCGGCGCAGCGACGACGCGCACGCCGCGCGCATGCATGCGCAGTTCGGCGTGACCTGGGGCGACCCGGTGCTCTACGACCTGGTGCTCAACACGGACCGCCTCTCGGTGGACAGCTGCGTGGCGCAGATCCGCGCGCTGGTGGAGCGCCCCGAGTTTGCCGAGACGCCGGCCTCGCGCGCGCTCCTGGCCAACATGGCGCTCGCGGCGCGGGTGAAGTCGGCGCTCAAGGACAACGAGGCGACCGGCGACATCCGCGTGACCGTCGAGGCCGACCAGGGCAAGGTCAAGCTGAGCGGCATCGTGCTCGATGCACAGGAGCGCGCGCTCACGCAGGAGGTGGCCTCCAAGGTCGACGGCGTGAGCGGCGTCGACAACGCGCTGCGCCTGATGACCGTTCCGCGCCGCTTCGCGTCGGCCAAGCAGACCTGAAAAGGTTGGGCGAGCTAGATCTTCCCGCGCTTGCGCAGGCGGCTCAGGGTTTCTGCGGAGAGATTGAGGTACGACGCCAGCTCCTTGCTGGGAATGCGGTCTTCCAGCTCGGGGTGCTTGCGCATGAAGCGGTGCACGCGGCCGGGGGCGTCGAGCAGATGCAGCGTGATGGTGTGCGCCATGATTTCGCTCATGCCGCGCATCACGCAGTATTCGAACAGTTCCTTGGTCTCGGGGTGGCGGTCCAGGAACGCGATCCACTCCTTCAGCGGCAGGCTGGCCACGCGGGCCTTGGTGACGCAGACGATGCCGTAGGGCGTGGGCGTGCCCAGCCGCAGCGCCGCATAGCTGGTTTCCATGTCGTGCGCATCGGCAAAGCGCAGGATCATTTCCTTGCCCTCGGGGTTGCTCACCACCCGCTTGAGGATGCCGTCGAGGATGAAGTACTGCTCCATCTCGCGCACGCCCTGGTGCAGCAGGAAATCGCCCTTGTTGCCGTCCACGATGACGAGATGGGTTTCCAGCTCGGCGCGCTCGCTCTCGCTCAGGTCCTTGAGAAGGATGTTCTGCCGGAGCTGCGCACGAATGATGTTCTTCTCCGGGTGGTTTTCCAACAGCGTCATGGGTCCCGTCTTGCTCGAATGCGCAACAACAACTTCTGGTTCATCTGGCCGGTGCCGTTTTCCGGAAAGTTGACCGAGGTCAACGCCCGAAAGCATGCCCCCGAATCATAGTCCCGGCTCGGGCCTCGGCCATTCAACCAAGCAAGAAGGAGAGACATGTCTTCAGTAAGAACGGACAAAGAGGCATCCACCACCCTGGACGACGCCCTCAAGCCCAAGAACAGGGCAAACGACGGCGATGCGGTCGTGGTGGCCCTCAAGCACCCTGCCGACGAGGCATCGGCGGCGCACGAAACGACCATCGACGGCTTCCACCTGGTCATCGATGCGCTCAAGCTGAACGACATCGACACCATCTTCGGCCTGCCGGGCATTCCCATCACCGACCTCACGCGCATGGCGCAGGCCGAGGGCCTGCGGGTCATCTCGTTCCGCCATGAGCAGCATGCGGGCAACGCCGCCGCCGCGGCCGGCTTCCTCACGCAGAAGCCCGGCATCTGCCTGACGGTGTCGGCGCCCGGCTTCCTGAACGGCCTCACGGCGCTGGCCAATGCCACCACCAACTGCTTCCCGATGATTCTCATCAGCGGCTCGAGCGAGCGCGAGATCGTCGACCTGCAGCAGGGCGACTATGAAGAGATGGACCAGCTCGCGATCGCCAAGCCGCTGTGCAAGGCGGCCTTCCGCGTGCTGCATGCGCAGGACATCGGCGTGGGCATCGCACGCGCCATCCGCGCGGCGCTGTCGGGCCGCCCGGGCGGCGTGTACCTGGACCTGCCGGCCAAGCTGTTCGCGCAGACCATGGAGGCCGAAGCCGGCCGCCGCTCGCTCATCAAGGTGGTCGATCCCGCGCCGCGCCAGATTCCCGCGCCCGACGCGGTCAAGCGTGCGCTCGACCTGCTCAAGGGCGCCAAGAAGCCGCTCATCCTGCTGGGCAAGGGCGCGGCCTACGCGCAGGCCGATGCCGACATCCGCGCGCTGGTCGAGAAGACCGGCATTCCCTACCTGCCGATGTCGATGGCCAAGGGCCTCTTGCCCGACACGCATGCGCAGTCGGCCGCGGCCGCGCGCTCCTACGTGCTGCAGGAAGCCGACGTGGTGATGCTGGTGGGCGCGCGCCTGAACTGGCTGCTGTCGCACGGCAAGGGCAAGACCTGGGGCCAGGACAAGGGCGCCAAGCAGTTCATCCAGATCGACATCGCGCCGACCGAGATCGACAGCAACGTGGCCATTGCCGCGCCGGTGATCGGCGACATCGGCTCCTGCGTGGCGGCGCTGCTCGCGGGCGTGGATGCCAAGTGGGCCAAGCCGCCGGCCGAATGGACTGGCGCCATCGCCGAGCGCAAGGACAAGAACCTCTCGAAGATGGCCGTCACGCTGGCTGCACGGCCTTCGCCGATGAACTTCCACAGCGCGCTCAGCGTGATCCGCGACCAGGTGAAGGCGCGGCCCGACGCCATCGTGGTGAACGAAGGCGCCAACACGCTGGACTTCGCGCGCAGCATCGTCGACATGTACGAGCCGCGCAAGCGCCTGGACGTGGGCACCTGGGGAATCATGGGCATCGGCATGGGCTTTGCCGTGGCGGCCGCGGTGGTCACCGACAAGCCGGTGATCGCCATCGAGGGCGACAGCGCCTTCGGCTTCAGCGGCATGGAGGTGGAGACCATCTGCCGCTACAACCTGCCCATTTGCATCGTCGTGTTCAACAACAACGGCGTCTACCGCGGCACCGACGTGAACGCGAGCGGCACGCCCGACGTGGCGCCCACCGTGTTCGTGAAGAACGCGCGCTACGACAAGCTGATGGAAGCCTTCGGCGGCGTGGGCGTCAATGCCACCACCGCGGACGAATTGCAGAAGGCGCTGGCCGAAGCCGTGGCTTCGCGCCGTCCGACCCTCATCAATGCCGTGATCGACGAGACCGCCGGCACCGAAAGCGGCCGCATCACCAGTCTGAACCCCAGCACGGCGAAGAAGAAGTAACCCAGCATCCTCAAGGAGAACCTCAAATGAGCAACAAACCCCTCAACGGCATCAAGATCATCGACTTCACGCACGTGCAGGCTGGCCCGGCCTGTACCCAGATGCTGGCCTGGTTCGGCGCCGACGTGATCAAGGTCGAGCGCCCGGGCGCCGGCGACGTCACCCGCAGCCAGCTGCGCGACATCCCGAACGTCGACGCGCTGTACTTCACCATGCTCAACAGCAACAAGCGCTCGATCACGCTGGACACGAAGAAGCCCGAGGGCAAGGCCGTGCTGGAAAAGCTGATCCGCGAATCCGACGTGCTGGTGGAGAACTTCGGCCCCGGCGCGCTCGACCGCATGGGCTTCACCTGGGCGCGCATCCAGGAGCTGAACCCCAAGATGATCGTCGCCTCGGTCAAGGGCTTCAGCGACGGCCACCACTACGAGGACCTGAAGGTCTACGAGAACGTGGCGCAGTGCGCCGGCGGCGCCGCCTCCACCACCGGCTGGTGGAAGGGCGAGAACTCGGTGCCGACGATCTCGGCCGCCGCGCTGGGCGACTCCAACACCGGCATGCACCTGGCCATCGGCATCCTGACGGCCATCATCGGCCGCCAGCAGACCGGCAAGGGCCAGAAGGTGGCCTGCTCGATGCAGGACGCCGTGCTCAACCTGTGCCGCGTGAAGATGCGCGACCAGCAGCGCCTGGACAACGTGGGCTACCTGGAGGAATACCCGCAGTACCCGCACGAGATGGACGCCTTCAAGGACAAGGTGGTGCCGCGCGGCGGCAACGCCGGCGGCGGCGGCCAGCCGGGCTGGATCCTGAAGTGCAAGGGCTGGCAGACCGACCCCAACGCCTACATCTACTTCACGGTGCAGGGCCACGCCTGGGACCCGATCTGCGACGCGCTCGGCAAGCCCGAGTGGAAGACCGATCCCGACTACATGACCCCCAAGGCCCGCCAGCCGCACATCGACCAGATCTTCGCCACCATCGAGGACTTCATCAAGGACAAGACCAAGTTCGAGGCGGTGGACATCTTCCGCAAGCACGACATTCCCTGCGCCCCGGTGCTGTCGATGAAGGAACTGCTGCACGACGAGTCGCTGCGCAAGAGCGGCTCCATCGTCGAAGTGCCGCACAAGGAGCGCGGCAGCTACTGGACCATCGGCAGCCCGATCAAGTTCTCGGACCTCAAGCCCGAGGTCACCGCCTCGCCGCTGCTGGGCGAGCACACCGACGAGGTGCTGGCGGAACTGGGCTACACCAAGCAGCAGATCGACAATCTCAAGGAAGCAAAAGCCGTGTAGCGGCTCCCCCGGCGCCGCCCGTTCGAAGACGCGGGCGGCGCCGGGAAATCGACATGAAGCGCCAGAGGAAAACATGCAAGCGAACGTTGATTTCAAGCAGCTCGTCGAAGGCGCCGGCGACGCGATCATGGTGTGCGATGCGCAAGGGGCGATCACGCTCTGGAACCGCGCCGCCGAGCGCATCTTCGGCTTCACCGAAGCCGAGGCGCTGAGCCAGTCGCTCGACATGATCATTCCCCAGCGGCAGCGCCAGCGGCACTGGGACGGCTACCACAAGACCATGGAAACCGGCATCACCAAGTACGGTGCCGACCTGCTGCGCGTGCCGGCGCTGCACAAGGACGGGCACACGCTGTCGATTGCCTTCACGGTGTCGATGCTGTTCTCGCAGAGTCGTGAAGTCACGGGCATCGTCGCCATCGTGCGCGACGAAACCACCCGCTTCGCCGAAGAGCGTAAATTGCGCGCTCGTCTGCAAGAAGCAGAGGCCACGATCAAAGGAGACAGCTGATGAGCAGCAAGGCACTTGAGGGCGTTCGCATCCTCGATTTCACCCATGTGCAATCCGGTCCCACCTGCACCCAGCTGCTGGCGTGGTTCGGCGCCGACGTGATCAAGGTGGAGCGCGCCGGCGAAGGCGACGCCACGCGCGGCCAGCTGCGCGACATTCCCGGCGTGGACAGCCTCTACTTCACGATGCTCAACCACAACAAGCGCTCCATCACGCTCGACACCAAGAAGCCCAAGGGCAAGAAGGTGCTCGATTCGCTGATCAAGACCTGCGACGTGCTGGTGGAGAACTTCGCGCCCGGCGCGCTCGACCGCATGGGCATCACCTGGGCCCACATCCAGGAGCTCAACCCGCGCATGATCGTGGCGTCGGTCAAGGGCTTTGGCCCCGGCAAGTACGAGCACTGCAAGGTGTACGAGAACGTGGCCCAGTGCGCCGGCGGCGCGGCCTCGACCACGGGCTTCGAGGACGGCCCGCCGGTCGTCACCGGTGCGCAGATCGGCGACAGCGGCACCGGCCTGCACCTGGCGCTGGGCATCGTGGCGGCGCTCTACCAGCGCAACAGCACGGGCCGCGGGCAGCAGGTGCTCGCGCCCATGCAGGATGCGGTGCTCAACCTGTGCCGCGTGAAGATGCGCGACCAGCAGCGGCTGGAGCGCACCGGCACCATGCACGAATACCCGCAGTACCCCGACGGCAAGTTCGGCGACGCGGTGCCGCGCGCGGGCAATGCCTCGGGCGGCGGACAGCCGGGCTCGATCCTCAAGTGCAAGGGCTGGGAGACCGATCCCAACGCCTACATCTACTTCATCACGCAAGGGGCGGTGTGGCCCGCGGTGTGCAAGGTCATCGGCGAGGAAGGCTGGATCACCGACGAGGCCTACGCCACGCCGGCCGCACGCCTGCTGCACCTGAAGCCGATCTTCGCGCGCATCGAGCAATGGACCATGACCAAGGACAAGTTCGAGGCCATGGACATCCTCAACCAGTACGACATTCCGTGCGGGCCGATTCTTTCGATGAAGGAAATCGCCGCCGATCCGTCGCTGCGAGAGACCGGCACCATCGTCGAGGTCGACCACCCGACGCGCGGCAAGTACCTGACGGTGGGCAACCCCATCAAGATGTCCGACAGCCCGACCGAGGTCACGCGCTCGCCGCTGCTCGGCGAGCACACCGACGAGGTGCTGATGCAATTGGGCTACACGGCCAGCGACGTGGCCGCGCTGCGCGCCGACGGCGTCATCTGAACTGAGCGCCGGTTTTTAGAAGGCTGAGGAAAACGCGGGTGGCAATGCCATCCGCGGTGGGAATTCACGGCCAATTATATATAACTTATCGTGAATGCATTCAATAAAATAGTTTAACTATTATTTATCGATCATCGAATCTACATTTTGATCATGCCGATCCGCAAAACATTTGATGCCCGGCATTCAATTTCTAGGAGAAATTTCATGATCGATGATTTGCCAATTCAATACTGGAGCAGCGAAACCGAGCGCAACGCCTACAACGCGGCGTTCTACGAATTGGGATTGCGCTGGCACTGGGACCGCGAAGTCTATTGCCAGCTGCTGCGCGAGAGCCAGGACGGCGTCGAGCGGATCTGCCATTACCTGCGCACCCACCAGCCGCATCTTCTGCGTGCCTACGACGCCAAATTCCTGGCCGAGGTGATCGAGCAGAAGAAGGAAGAGCATCAAAAGCGCGAGCTCGATGCCGGCGCCATGAAAAGGCGCTATTTCAACTGGGCCGAAACCCGCGGCGCCGAACTCGGCGCCTGAAAGCCGCCATGAATATCCACGAATACCAGGGCAAGGACGTATTGCGCAAATACGGCGTTCCCACGCCGCGTGGATATGCCTGCTTTTCGCCCGACGAGGCGGCCGATGCGGCCGCGCGGCTTGGCGGCAGGGCCTGGGTGGTCAAGGCGCAGATCCATGCGGGCGGCCGCGGCAAGGGCGGCGGCGTGCGGCTGGCCTGGTCGGCGGCCGAAGTGCGGCGCCATGCCGACGAGCTGCTTGGCATGACCCTGCGAACGCACCAGACGGGCCCGCAAGGCCGGCTGGTGAAGCGGCTGCTGGTGGAGGAGAGCGTCGAGATCGAAAAAGAGTTCTACCTCGGCATGGCGGTCGACCGCGAATCGCGCCGCGTGGCCCTGATGGCGTCGAGCGAAGGCGGCATGGACATCGAGGACGTGGCGGCGCGCACGCCGGAAAAAATCCGCAAGCTCTTCGTCGATCCGTCCACCGGCGTGAAGGCGGCCGAGGCCGACGGGCTGGCGCGCGACATCGGCTTTTCCGGAAAGCTGCTGCCGCAGGTGCGCACGCTGGTGCAGAACCTCTACCAGGCCTTCGACGCCTGCGACGCATCGCTGGCCGAGATCAATCCGCTGGCGCTCACGCGCGACGGCCGCGTGCTGGCGTTGGATGCCAAGTTCAACTTCGATCCGAACGCGCTGTTCCGCCAGCCCGAGATCGCCGCGATGCGCGATCTCGACGAGGAAGACCCGGCCGAGGTCGAGGCCTCGAAGTTCGATCTTTCCTACATTGCGCTCGATGGCGACATCGGCTGCCTGGTGAACGGCGCGGGGCTGGCCATGGCCACGATGGACGCGATCAAGCTCTACGGCGGATCGCCGGCCAATTTCCTGGACGTGGGCGGTGGCGCGACGGCGGAGAAGGTGACCGAAGCCTTCAAGCTGATGCTGCGCAACCCGAACCTGCGCGCGATCCTGGTCAACATCTTCGGCGGCATCATGAAGTGCGACGTGATCGCGCGCGGAGTTGTTGCTGCCGCGCGCGAGGTCCAGCTGGCGGTGCCACTGGTGGTGCGCATGAAGGGCACCAACGAGAGCCTGGGCAAGACCATCCTCGGGCAGTCGGGCCTTCGGATCATCAGTGCGGACGACATGGCGGAGGCGGCGGGGCTGGTGGTGGCTGCTGCGCGGCGGGGGGCCTGAGGCTATGGAACCCTGCTTTTCTTTGCGTCGTGTTGTTCGTCATTCAGGGCGCGCTCCCGCCGACGGGGTACCTTGCTCCGCGAATGTCCCCCGGCCTGCGGCCTCCTCCTTGATTTCGCTGCGCAAGGCACCCCATCAGCGTGAGCGTTGCAAAGAGCGGTCGTTGATCAGCGGTACACCCGGAGCGTGCCCTGGTGCACAGGGCATCGGGTGCTCCCCGCAGCGAAATAAAGGAGGAGCCGAAGGCGGGGGACATTCGCGGAGGGGAGTACCCGGTGGCCTGTGCACGCGCCTCGAACAAGAACAAAAGCAACACGCAACACGACGTGCGCAGGAGACCTGAAATGTCGATCCTCATCAACAAGCACACCCGCGTCATCACCCAGGGCATCACCGGCAAGACCGGCCAGTTCCACACCGCGATGTGCCGCGACTACGCCAACGGCCAGAAGTGCTTCGTCGCCGGCGTGAACCCCAACAAGGCGGGCAAGTCCTTCGACGGTATTCCGGTGTTCGGCACCGTGAAGGAAGCCAAGGCCGAGACCGGCGCCACGGTGTCGGTGATCTACGTGCCGCCGCCGTTTGCCGCCGCCGCCATTGATGAAGCAGTGGACGCGGGGCTCGAGCTTGTCGTGTGCATCACCGAAGGCATTCCGGTGCGCGACATGATCCGCACCCGCCACCGCATGGAGGGCAGCAAGACCCTGCTGCTCGGACCCAACTGCCCGGGCCTCATCACGCCCGAGGAAATCAAGATCGGGATCATGCCCGGCCACATCCACCAGAAGGGCCGCATCGGCGTGGTCTCGCGCTCGGGCACCTTGACCTACGAGGCCGCGAGCCAGCTCGCGAGCTTCGGCATCGGGCAGTCGACCGTGGTGGGCATCGGCGGCGATCCGGTGGGCGGGCTGCGGCACATCGACGTGCTGAAGATGTTCAACGACGACCCGCGCACCGACGCCGTGATCATGGTCGGCGAGATCGGCGGCAGCGACGAAGAAACCTGCGCGCGCTGGATCAGCGAGCACATGCGAAAGCCGGTCGTCGGCTTCATCGCCGGCGCCAGTGCGCCGCCGGGCAAGCGCATGGGCCACGCGGGCGCCATCGTCTCGGGCGGCAAGGGAACGGCGCGGGAAAAACTGGCAGTGATGAAGGAGTGCGGCATCCACGTGACCGACAACCCGGCCGAGATGGGAAAGCTGCTCGCCTCGCTGGTGATTCCCGACTACCTGCCCTTCGACTGAACTGAACACAGAACCACTCCAACAGAAAGCAAAGGAAGGCGCCACATGCAGCAGCAACAACAGAAACAGCAACGATGGGTCCGTTTCGAACACGGCGGCGAAGCGGGCTTCGGCACGCTCGAAGACGACGCAGTGCACGAGCACCGCGGCAACATGTTCGACCGCCCGGAGCCGACCGGCCGCGTGTTCCTGCTCTCGGGCGTGCGGCTGCTCACGCCCACCGAGCCGACCAAGGTCATCGCGCTGTGGAACAACTTCCACGCGCTCGGCGAGAAGCTCAAGCTCGCGGTGCCAGCCGAGCCGCTGTACCTGCTGAAGGCGCCCAACTCCTACCTTGCGCCCGGCGCGCCCATCCGCAAGCCGCTGTGCGAGGGCAAGGTGGTGTTCGAGGGCGAGCTCGGCATCGTCATCGGCAAGGCCTGCACGGCCGTGTCCGAGGCGGATGCGCTCGGCCATGTGTTCGGCTACACCTGCGCCAACGACGTGACGGTGGCCGACATCCTGAACCGCGACGCGTCATTCCCGCAGTGGGTGCGGGCCAAGGGCTTCGACACTTTCTGCCCGATGGGCCCGGTGGTGGCCACCGGCCTCGATCCCGCCACGCTCACCGTCACCACGCTGCTCGACGGCGAAGTGCGGCAGAACTATCCGATCAGCGACATGCGCTTTTCGGTCCAGCAACTCGTGAGCCTGATCTCCCAGGACATGACCCTGCAACCCGGTGACGTGATCCTGTGCGGCACCTCCATCGGCGTCGGCTCGATGAAGCCCGGCAGCCTGGTCGAAGTGGAGATCGGCGCCATCGGCAGGCTCGGCAACCGCTTCGGCTGAGACCGACCTGCGCCGGAAGAATCAACAACCTTGGGGATCGACATGAAGATAGCAGTCATTGGAGCGGGCGCGATCGGCGGCCTGGTGGGCGCAAAGCTCGCCCTGGCCGGCGAGGACGTGACGTTCATCGTGCGCGGGAAGAATCTCGACGCCATTGCCACCAACGGCTTCAAGCTCATCGGGGCCGATGGCACGGAACAGGTGGCGCGCAACGTCAAGGCCACCGACCGCTACGACCAGGCGGGGCCGCAGGACATCGTCATCCTCGCGATGAAGGCGCACCAGGTCGAGGCGGTGGCCAACGACGTGCCCAGGCTCTTCGGGCCCGAGACCGTGGTGGTGACGATGCAGAACGGCATCCCGTTCTGGTACTTCCACAACCACGGCGGCGCGCTCGCGGGCACGCCGGTGCGCAGCGTCGACCCGAGCGGCCTGGTGGCCGCGAAGATCCCGGCCGAGCGCGTCATCGGCTGCGTGGTGTATCCCGCCTCCGAGCTCACGGCGCCTGGCGTGGTGAAGCACATCGAGGGCGACCGCTTTCCGGTCGGCGAGCTCGACGGCTCTTCGAGCGAACGCGTGAACCGCGTCTCGGCCTGCCTGGGCGCGGCCGGCTTCAAGGCGCCGGTGCTCGACAACATCCGCGCCGAGATCTGGCTCAAGCTCTGGGGCAACCTGACCTTCAACCCGATCAGCAGCCTGTCGCACTCCACGCTGGTCGACATCTGCCAGTACCCGCCCTCGCGCGAGCTGGCCGCCGCGATGATGCGCGAGGCGCAGGCGGTGGCGCACAAGCTGGGCATCGAGTTCCGCGTGACGCTCGACAAGCGCATTGCGGGCGCCGAGAAGGTCGGCAAGCACAAGACCTCGATGCTGCAGGACGTGGAGGCCGGCCGCGCACCCGAGATCGATGCGCTGGTGGGCGCCGTGGTCGAGCTGGCCCGGCTCACCGACACGCCAACGCCGCACATCGACACCGTGTATTCCCTGGTCAAGCTGCTGGCGCGTACGATGGAAGAACAGCGCGGCCGCGTCTGCCTTCACGAGATGGCGGGCTAGCTCCCTCAGGCTGCGCAATCCGGCGCCGAGGGGGCGCCGGTCGTGCGCTGTGATCGATCGATGAAATGGAACGGATGATGCGACGTACACGCAGCGCGAAGATCGTGGCCACGCTGGGCCCTGCCACCACCGACGAACCGGCCATCCGTGCCCTGTTCGAGCGCGGCGTGGATGTGTTCCGGCTCAACTTCAGCCATGGCACGCAGCATGACCATGCGCGCCGCCTCGACACCATCCGGCGGCTCGAGAAAGAGTTCGGCCGGCCGATCGGCGTGCTGCTCGACCTGCAGGGGCCGAAGCTGCGGCTGGGCACCTTCGAAGGCGGCCGCGCGCAGCTGGACGCGGGTTCGCGCTTTCGGCTCGACATGGACGCCGCGAGCGGCAATGCGCGCCGCGCGCCGCTGCTGCATCCGGAAATTTTCGCGGCGCTGCAGGTGGGCACCGACCTGCTGCTCGACGACGGCAAGCTGCGGCTGCGCGTGGACAGCTTCGGCCCCGACTTTGCCGAGACCACGGTGCTGGTCGGCGGCCCGATCTCCGACCGCAAGGGCGTCAATGTGCCGAGCGTGGTGCTGCCGATCTCGCCGCTCACGCCCAAGGACCTGGACGACCTGGCCTGCGGCCTTGCCATGGGCGTGGACTGGGTGGCGCTGTCCTTCGTGCAGCGTCCCGAGGACATCGAGGAGGCGCGCGCCATCATCGGCAAGCGCGCCTGGATCATGGCCAAGCTCGAGAAGCCCGCGGCCATCGACCACCTGGACGCGATCGTCGACCTGTGCGACGGCGTCATGGTGGCGCGCGGCGACCTCGGCGTGGAGCTGCCGCCCGAGCGCGTGCCCGAGCTGCAGCGCCTCATCGTGCGCGCCTGCCGCAAGCGCGGCAAGCCGGTGGTGGTGGCCACGCAGATGCTCGAATCGATGATTGCCGCGCCGGTGCCCACGCGCGCCGAGGTGTCCGACGTGGCCACCGCCGTGTACGACGGCGTGGATGCGGTGATGCTGTCGGCCGAATCGGCCTCCGGAAAATATCCGCTCGAGGCCGTGGCCATGATGGACCGCATCATCTCGCGCGTGGAGGCCGATGCGTCCTACCGCATCGGCATCGACGCCACGCACGAGGCCTCGCTGTCGACCACGGCTGATGCGGTGTGCGCGTCGATGCGCCAGGTGGCCGCGCTGCTGGCGCCCGCCGCCACCGTCACCTACACCTCGTCGGGCTTCACCAGCCTGCGCGCCGCGCGCGAGCGGCCCGCCGTGCCCATCATCAGCCTCACGCCCGACGTGGCCACGGCGCGCCGCATGGCGATGGTGTGGGGCGTGCACGCGGTGCTGGTCGACGACGTGCACGACGTGGCCGAGATGATCGAGTGCGCCTGCCGCAACGCCTGCACCGAAGGCTTCGCGAGCAGCGGCCGCGACGTGGTGGTGGTTGCGGGCCTGCCGTTCGGGCTTTCGGGAACGACGAACCTGCTGCACGTCGCGCGCATACCCTAGGCGGTTCACGCGAGCGGACTCGGGCGCAGGTACGATGCCCGCTCGATTGCAGCAGCCACTTTTTTCCGAATGAAGCACGCGACCCTGCGCCAGTTGAAAGTCTTCGAAGCGGTGGCGCGGCTGCTGAGCTTCTCGCGCGCGGCGGAAGAGCTTCACCTGACGCAGCCGGCCGTTTCCACGCAGGTGCGCAAGCTCGAGGAACACGCGGGCAATGCGCTGTTCGAGCAGTTCGGCAAGAAGATCTACCTGACGCCGGCCGGCACCGAGCTGCTGCAGATCAGCCGCGCGATCATCCAGCAGTTCGAGGCGGCCGAGAACGCGATGCTGCAGTTCAACGGCGTCTCGGGCGGCAAGCTCAACGTGGGCGTGATCAGCGCGGGCGACTACTTCTTTCCGCGCCTGCTGGTGGAGTTTGCGAGCCGGCACCGCGGCGTCACGCTGAACTTCACGGTGCACAACCGCGAAGGGCTCATGACCCACATCGCCGAGAACCTCACCGACCTGGCGATCATGGTGCGCCCGCCGACCGACCTGGACACCGTCAACCAGCCGTTCGCGCCGCATCCCTACGTGATCGTCGCGGCGCCCAGCCACCCGCTGGTGGGCGTGCCGCGCATCCCGCTCGCGCGGCTCATGCGCGAGCCCTTCGTGGTGCGCGAGAAGGCCTCCGACACCTGGCATTCGATGGAGGAGGGCTTCGGCGGCGACCTGCGCGGCATCAACATCGCGATGGAGATCCGCAGCACCGAGACCATCAAGCAGGCCGTGATCGCGGGCATGGGCGTGAGCTTCGTGTCGGCCCACACCATCAGCCAGGAGCTGCGCGCCGGCAGCCTGCGCGTGCTCGACGTCGAGGGCTTTCCGCTGATGCTCAACTGGTACGTGGTGCACCGGCGCAGCAAGCGGCTGCCGCCGGTGGCGCAGGCCTTCAAGGACTTCCTGCTGGCCGATGGACCCGCGCTCATCTCGCAGATCGTGCCGTTCGAGAGTCCCAACGAAAAAGAGCGCGGCGAGTAACTCGCGCGCGCTCTTCGATGAGAGTGAGTGGGCTGCTGCGGCTCAACGCTGCACGGCCGCCGAACGGCGCTGCATCAGCGCGGCGCGTGCGGCCTTGTAGAAGATCACGATGGGCATGGCGGCGAACAGCTCGCGCATCGCATCGTTGGCGGTCGACGACGAGGCGGGTGTGCGGAAGGCGCTGGAATTCAGGGTGGTGTGGCTCATGAGAGGCTCCAGGAAGATTGAATCGAAAAGGCTGAAGGGATTACCCTCGATTTTAGGGTTTACCCTAGACGAGCGCAAACGCGATTTTTGCGTTTCTTGACCTAGGTCAATTTTTTCGGACGCAAACGGGTCCTACATGCGCGGGCTCCTGCAGCGCCTCGCGGGGCCTTCCGGCAGGCGCGCAACGCGCGTCGGCACGCACCCAACACCCCTTCGCGAACCATCGAAACTTCGAACCCGCTAGGGATACCACGGGGGTCTCGCGAGAGCGCGATTCGTATGAACTTGACTGCGGTCAAGAGTTTTTGGGTCGCTCGGTCCGACAGTCATTCACGCGCAGAAACTGGCGATCCCACTGCCGTGTAGCGATGTCAAAAAAAGCCTCGTCGCCTGTCGATGCGCATCGATCGCTCGACTGATTGCTCCGTATTCGCAGCCTGTCGGAATTCAACGAAAACACTTAGGACAACTCCATGACCCGGCCCACCTCCACGATCGCAGGTTCCAATCCTGCGATGTATTCCCCATCCGAAACCTACGGCACCGGCGCGACCCGTTCCGAGGCCTACCGATGGGGCCAGCTGCTGATCGGCATCGTCTGCATGGCGATGATCGCCAACCTGCAATACGGCTGGACGCTGTTCGTCAATCCGATCGCGGAGAAGCACGGCTGGAGCCGCGCCGCCATCCAGGTGGCCTTCACCATCTTCGTGCTCACGGAAACATGGCTCGTGCCGATCGAAGGCTACCTCGTCGACCGCTTCGGCCCGCGGCCGGTGGTGCTGGTGGGCGGCATCCTGTGCGGCCTCGGCTGGGTGATCAACTCGGTGGCTTCCACGCTGCCGCTGCTCTACATTGCGGCGGCCATCGGCGGCATCGGCGCGGGCGCGGTGTACGGCACCTGCGTGGGCAATGCGCTCAAGTGGTTTCCGGACCGGCGCGGCCTTGCGGCCGGCATGACGGCCGCGGGCTTCGGCGCGGGCTCGGCGCTCACCATCATCCCTATCTCCGCGATGATCCGCACCAGCGGCTACGAGGCGGCGTTCCTGTATTTTGGGATCGGGCAGGGACTCATCGTGTTCCTGCTCGCATGGATGCTGACCCGCGCGCCCCACCACGCGAAGGCATCGAACAGCCGCAACGTGCAGCAGGCGGGCCGCGACTACGCGCCCTCCGAGGTGCTGCGCTCGCCCGTCTTCTGGGTGATGTACGCGATGTTCGTGATGGTGGCCGCGGGCGGCCTCATGGCCACCGCCCAGCTCGCGCCGATCGCGCAGGACTTCAAGATCATGGACGTGCCCGTCAACATCATGGGCCTGGTGCTGCCCGCGCTGACCTTCGCGCTGGCGATCGACCGCGTGCTCAACGGACTCACGCGGCCCTTCTTCGGCTGGGTGTCCGACAAGATCGGGCGCGAGCAGACGATGTTCATTGCGTTCGCGCTCGAGTCGGTGGGCATCCTGATGCTCTATCACTACGGCCACAACCCGATCCTCTTCGTGGTGCTCACCGGCATCGTGTTCTTTGCCTGGGGCGAGATCTACAGCCTCTTTCCTTCGACCTGCGCCGACACCTTCGGCTCCAGGTACGCGGCGTCCAACGCCGGCATGCTCTACACCGCCAAGGGCACGGCCTCGCTGCTGGTGCCGCTGTCCAGCGTGCTTGCGGCAGCCACCGGCAGCTGGCAGGCCGTCTTCATTGCCGCGAGCGCGGTCAATGCGGCTGCGGCGCTGCTGGCCTGGTTCGTGTTGCGGCCGATGCGGCGCAAGCACATCGAACAGAGCCGGCTTTCTTCGTAGTCTGTTCATGGTTCGCGCGGCAGGCCAACAGCCGCGCCGCACGCCGCCTCAGCGCAGGCCGATGCGCGAGGCGCGCGAGCGCAGCAGCTCGGCCTGCGCGGGATCGGTCGGCTCGATGTCGTCCGCCGCAACCTGCAGCGCGCGCATCTGCTCCACCTCGCCGATGATCTTGTTCGGGCTCAGCAGGGCCTCGACCAGCATCAGGGTTTCGTCGAGCAGCCCCTTGAAGGCGTCGGCAAGGCTTTCGGCGGCACCGGCATGGAATGGTTCGCGAACGGTGGACATCGATGAACTCCTCGTTGCTTGGGATGCCTTCATCTTGGGCCCGCGTTCGCATCAAGTAAAACGATATTAATTGCCAGTTGAGTGCAAAATTTATGCACTCAAAAGGATGCGGCATGGACATCAACCTGGCCCGGACTTTCCTCGAGATCGTGGACACGCGCAGCTTCCAGCGCGCCGCCGAGCGGCTGCACGTCACGCAGACTTCGGTGAGCGCGCGCGTGCGAACGCTCGAGGAGCTGCTGGGCCGGCCGCTTTTCGTGCGCAACAAGGCGGGCGCGGTGCTCACCGCGGCCGGCGAGCAGTTCCTGCCGCACGCCACCATGCTGGTGCAGGTGTGGGAGCGCGCGCGCCACCAGGTGGCGGTGCCCGTCGGCAGCCGCGCCGTGCTCGCGATCGGATGCGAGATCAGCCTGTGGGATCCGCTGCTGCTGCAATGGCTGCTGTGGATGCGCACGGCCGCGCCGCAGCTGGCCATCCGCACCGAGGTCGGCTTTCCGCACGACCTGCTCGACAAGGTGGCCGCGGGCGTGCTCGACATGGCCATTGCCTACGCGCCGCAGCAGCGGCCCGGCCTGCGCGTGGAACTGCTCATCGAGGAGAAGCTGGTCATGGTCACGACCGCGCAGCACCCGCGCGTGCCGCGGCCCGCGGACTATGTGTATGTGGACTGGGGCCCGGAGTTCGCGGCGCAGCACGGCCTCGCGTTTCCCGAGCTCTCCAACGCCGCGGTGAGCGCCGGGCTCGGGCCGCTCGGGCGCGAGTATCTGTTGGCCGCGGGCGGCACCGGCTACTTCCGGCACGACGTGGTGCGCAGCCACCTCGAGTCGGGCCGGCTGCGCCGCGTGCCCGGCACGCCGGAGTTTCTTTATCCGGCCTATGCGGTGTATGCGGTGGGAGCGGACGCGGCCATCGTCGATCCCGCGCTTGCGGGCCTCAGGCAGGTGGTCAAGGCGAAGCCGGAGGTCCAGGCGGAGGCCTAGCCGGCCAGCATGTGCCGCGCGCGCTCCACGCGCTCTTCATGCGACTGAAGCAGCGACTCGTAGTACAGGCACAGCGGCATGGCAACGAACACCATGCCCGCCACGTAGACGATCAGGCCCATCAGCGGAAAGTCGTCGCCTCCCCAGTAGGGAAGGGACGCCACCGCGGCGCCAGCTGCAATGACTGCAATCACGCACTGCAGCGCGTGGCGCAAGAACGTGGTTCGCGAGTAGCCCGGCGGGTCGTACTTCTGACGGTCCAGCATGGAACACTCGCCCTTGTCTCCTTCACCGTGCATCGTCGTTCCTTGTTAGAAGGGCGTTAACGATTTTTAACCCTGTGAATTACCGCGGTCAAGGCGGCAGACCCGCAGCTCAGTCGTACTTGAGCGTGTAGATCAGGTCGAGCCCGCTGGTCTGGCCGGCCTGTCCGCGCAGCGTGAGGCGCTGCGTCAGGTCGTAGAAGATGAAGATGGTGCCGAAGGTGCCGCCCAGGCTGCGTTCGTAGGTGAGATAGAAGTCCTTCGACAGCCGCTTGCCGAGCGTGACCGCCGATTCGCGCAGGTCGCCGCCGCTGCCGGGGCCCTTGAAGCCGAGTTCGTCCAGGCCGAAGCGGCTGGCCAGGCTGCCGCCGCTCGTGCCCTTGCTGACGTGGCCGATCAAAGCGAGCGCCGCCTGCTGCAGCAGCGCCGATTCGCCGCCGCTGGTGGCCGAGGCGCGGCCGAGCACCACCCACGAGAGCGTCTCCGCGTCGGACAGCGCGGGCTCCGAATAGAGCTTGACGCGCGGCGACTGCGCGGTGCCCGTGATCTGCACGCCGGCGCGCTGCGAGATGTTGGGCCGGATCGCCAGGATGTCGAGCGCGGGATTGTCGAAGGGCCCGTTGAAGCGGGCCACGCCGGTTTCCACGTCGAGCTGCTGGCCGTAGGCGCGGTACTGGCCCTTCACGGTCTTCACTTCGCCGGTGATGCGCGGCGGCGCATCGAGGCGCGTGCTGCGGATCTCCAGGTCGCCCTCGAGCCGGGTGGTGATGCCGCGCCCCTGCACCGCGAAGTCGTCGCCCAGGTCGAAGTTCACCACGATGTCGGGCGGCTTCGCGGTCTGCGGCCTGGCGGCCTGCGCCTCGTTGCGCGCGGCATCGCGCTGGGCCTGCTCGGCCATTTCGCGGTCCTTGGCGGCGGAGCGCACCACCACGTCGGTGCCCAGGCTCGGCGCGGTCTCGTCGGGAAGGATGATCACCGCGCGGTCGGTCTTGAGCTTGCCGCGCACGCTGAACTGGCCGCCGTCGAGGCGCGCCTGCAGGTTGCCCGAGAGCGTGAGCTGCCGGTCGGTGCGCACCAGCACGCGCAGCGCGCGCAGGTCGGCCTGCAGCGCCATGCGGATGCCCGTGCCCGAGGCGCCGGCCGCGCCCCAGGCCATGTCGCCGCGTGCCGAGAGCGAGCCGCCATCGCTCGCGGCCTGGCTGGCCGCGGTGCTGCGGTTGCCGCTCTGGCCGCCGATGCGCACCGTGCTGCCGGCGCCGCCCTTGAGCGTGAATTCGGTGATCTCGATGCGCTCTCCGGTGAGCGTGGCGCGCAGCCGGCCGTCGCGCAGGTCGAGCCCTTCGACCGGCGCGCGCAGCGCGAGCTTGTCGGCGCCCAGCGTGCCGTTCCAGCGCGGCGCTGCGCGGTTGCCCGAGAGCGCGGCATCGGCGTCCAGCGTGCCCGCCACGCGCCAGCCGGGCGGCGCGAGCATCGACCACACGCCAAGGTTGGGCAGCGTGGCCTTGATGTTGCCGGCCAGCGGCGCATCGGGCGCCCATTGCCAGCCGCCTGCGCGCTGCTGCATGCGCGTGTTGAGCTCTGCACCGATCTTGCCCGCGCGTTCGCTGTCCCAGGCCAGCGTGGCGCGCACGGCCTCGCCCTGCGCATCGAGCCGCAGTTCGGCCTGGCGCAGGCCGGCCGGCGTGCTGGGCGCGGTGCCCTGCGCGGTGGCGGAATTCATCGTGCGCTCGCTGGCCGTGCCGGTGCCGCGGCTCGTGATGCGCGTGACCAGCGCGGCCTCGCCCGCCTGCACGCGGATGTCGCCGCTCTGGCGTGCGATCCGCGCATGGGCGCGCAGGGTGTCGCCGGCGTCGATGTCCCAGTCGCCGTCGAACACGAGGTCGCCGCTCACGCCGAGCTCGTTGAAGGTGGCGCTGGCGCCGAAGGCCTCGGCCCAGGCCATCGGAAGGCCCTGCAGCTTGCCCTTGGACTGCAGGCGGAAGGCCTGGTCGGGCGCCGCGCCGCTCCGGGTGAAGCGCAGCGGCTGCCATTCGATGCGCACGGTGCCAGGTGCGGGGCCGCGCAAGGTGGCGGCGGCTGCGGAGGCTTCGAGATCGAGCCGGCTGCTGCTGCCGCTTCCGCTGGTCTTGAGGGTGGCGGTGAGCTCGCGGCCGAGCTCCAGCGTCCAGGGTGCGCTGGCGGTGGCGGGCCGCGCGCTGTCCTGGGCCTGCAGGCGCAGGCTGGCGAGCGCTGCGCGCCACTGGTTGGGCCCCGCAAGGCCGCCGCTCGCGCGCGCATCGAGCGTGAGCTTCTGCGTGCCGGTGCTGGCTTCGCCCTGCAGCGCCAGCGTGGCCTGCGCCAGGCTGCCGGCAAGGTCCGCGTGCAGGTCTTTCAGCTCGACCGTGGTGCCCGCCGCATTGCCGTTGCCATCGGCCGCCGGCATGTGCAGCGTGAGGCGCGGCACGCCCAGTGTGGCCTTGAGGCTGGGCTCCGCAATGCCGCGCTGGGCCGGCGCATTGGGGTTCTCGAGCCGGCGCTGGATCGTCTGCCAGCCGCCCTGCCAGCTGGCGTCGAGCTGCGCGGAGCCCTTGGCGGACTTGCCCGCGAACAGCTTCGACATCTGGGGCAGGCCTTCGATCCAGCGCTGCACGGCTTCGGCGTCGTCGATGCGCGCCTTGATCTCGCCGGCCCCCTGCGCCGGTGCGATGCGGCCTTCGAGCTGCGCGCCGCCGCCCGGCAGCACGAGGTCGAGCTTGCCGCTCGCGGCCTGCTCGGCCACGCGCACCTGCAACCGGCCCCCGATGCTGGCGTGCTCGGCTTCGACGCGCAGCGTGCGCAGGTCCAGCACCTGGTTCTTCCACTGGCCCTGGGCGAGCACGCGGTCGAGGCCGAAGCCCGGCATGGCCGCGCTGCCGGCACCGCCCTGGGCCCGCAGCGCAAGGTCGAAGCCGATGGTGTCCTCGCGCTGCTGCGCCGTGGCCGTGCCGTTGATCGGCGCGCCCGACAGCTCGCTGTGCAGCAGGCCGGGCCGCACGCCGCGCACGGTGGCGCGCGCCTGCCACGGCGCGGGCGCGGGGCTCCAGCGGCCTTCGGCGTCGATGCGGCCGCCGCCGGCGCGCAGCGTGGCTTCGGGAATCGTCCAGCTGGTGCCGTCGAAGCCCACGCGTGCCTCGAGCTGTTCGAGCGGCAGCGCGCCCTTATCCCAGGGCCCGGGCAGCGCGTTGCGGATGCTGGCCGAGGCCTGCCAGGCGGCGGGTCCGGTGGCCGCGTCGGGCTGCAGCGCCACCGTGCCGGTCAGCCGGGTGCGCGGTGCGCCGGGCCAGAGGCTGGCCGCATCGACGTTGCGCAGATCGGCCTTGGCATCGATGACGGGCTGCGGCAGCCAGGGCGCGACGTTCGCCTGCAGCTTTGCTCCCATGGGGGCCTCGGCATCGGGCTCGGCCGGCTTCAGTTCGGCGGCCACCTGCAGCCGCGCGCCGGTGCCGGCAAGCGTGCCCTTGATGGCGGCCTGGGCCAGCACCTCGATGCTGCGGCCTTCGGCCAGCGGTGCCTTCACGCGGCCGTCGAGCGTGGCGTCGAGCGCCATCGGCGCGGGCCCTTGCAGCTTGACGCGCGCGCTGTAGTGGCCGTCGGCAATGTCGACGCCCTTGACCTCCAGCCGATGCTCCGCGCCGGTGTAGCGGTAGCTGCCCGCGAGCTGGCTGGCCTGCAGCGCAGGCGGGCCGGTCCAGCGCAGTTCGTCGATGCGGAACGGCAACTCGACCTCGATCGGCAGCGCGAGCTGTTCGAGCGGCTCGGTGGGCGTGTCGCTCGGCGGGCCGCGGCGTTCGATGAGCAGGCGCGCCGCATGCACTTCGCCGAGCTGCAGCTTGCGCTGGAACAGCGGCGCGAGCTGCCAGCCGACGCTTGCCTCCTGCACCTCGACCGCCAGCTTGTCGCTTTGCCAGCGCAGCCAGCCGATGCGCCCGCCGGTGCGCAGCGAGCCCGTGACCTCGCGGCTTTCGAGCGTCTGGCCGGCGGGCAAATAGCGCGCGGCCTTGGCGAGCGCGAAGGCCAGCGACTGGTTGGAGCCGATCCACCACCACGCGGCCGCGCCGACCACGAGCACCAGCGCAAGCAGGCCCGCGAACATCCATCCCAGCGCACGCAGCGCGCGCCGCGTGCGCGAGCGCCGTGCGCGTGCGGGCGGCGTGGACTGGGGTTCGGCGTCGGTCTGCATCAATGGGTGAGCGTTCAGAAAGTGAAGCCCAGGCGAAAGTGCAGGCGGAACTTGCGCGTGTCCACGCCGTAGGCAAGGTCGGCCTGCACCGGCCCGACCGGGCTGCGCCAGCGCGCGCCCACGCCCACGCCGACCTTCGGCTTGAGTTCGCCGGGCTTGTCGGCCACGGCACCGGCGTCCACGAACACCACGCTCTCCCATTCGGTGAGCTTGTCCTTGTGGACGAAGGGCCGCTGCCATTCGGCGCTCACGACGCCCAGGTAGCGGCCCGCCACGATCTGGCCGTCGCTGCGCACGGTGCCGATCTGGCGGTAGCTGTAGCCGCGCACGGTGGTGTCGCCGCCGGTCAGGAACATCAGCGTGGAGGGAATCTGCGCGCTGTCCTTGGCGGATACCGCGCCGGCTTCGGCGCGCAGCTGCAGCCGGCTGCGGCGCGCCAGCGTGTCGGCGTCGCGGTCTTCGGCGAAGCCCAGCGGCAGCACGCCGAGCCAGCGCGCATAGGTGCGCGTGAAGGGCAGGCGCTCGCCGGTCAGCGTGTAGCCGGCGCCCAGTTCGAGCGCCAGGCCGAAGCCGCGCGTGGGCGCGGCGTTGTCGTCGAAATAGCGGCCGGTCCAGCCCCAGTTGGCGGTCACGGCGGAGGCCGAGGGCGGGGCGTTGATGCCGCGGTTCTGCGCATAGTCGTACTGCAGGAAGTAGCTGCGGTCGATGTGGCCGCTGGACTTGCTGCGCCCGCTGCGCAGCCGGCCGCTGTCGACCACGTAGCTGCCCGAGGTTTCGCTCTTGAGCCCGGCGCCTGCGAACCAGCGCCATCCGCGGTCATCGGGAATGGCGTTCCACTCGGTGCCCAGCGACTTGATGTCGCGGTCGACCGACAGCCGTGACACGGCGCGCCAGCCGAGCAGTGGCAGCCGGTTGTGGATGTGGTCCACCGACAGCCGCGGGCCGTTGTCGGTGGTGAAGCCGGCGCCCAGCACCACCTTCTGCATCGGCGCTTCGCGCAGCTGCGCGATCACGGGGGCGGCCAGCGGCGTGCCGCTCTCGGTGTCGAGCGTGAGGAACACCGAGTCGTAGTAGCCGCTGCTGGCCAGGCGCTGCTGGGCATCGAGCAGCTTCTGCTGGTCGTAGTCGGTGCCGGTGGGGAGCTGTGCGATGCGGCGCGCGCCGTCGGCGTCGTAGCGCTCGGTGCCGCGCAGCACGAGCGGGCCGAAGCGGTAGGCCGGGCCCGACTGGTAGGTGACGCTGAGCCGCGCCTCGTGCCGGTCGGCATCGACCTCGGCGCGGCTCACTTCGACGCTGCCGGTGGGAAAGCGCCTGGCCGTGAGGCTGCGCAGGGCAATGGTCTTGGCGTTGTCCCAGCCCTGCTGCGTGAAGGGCTGGCCAGGGCGCAGCGTCCAGCCGGTGCGGATCGAATCGCGCTGGGCCTCGGCCGTGGGGTCGTCGGCAATCGCGCCGCCGTAGCTGATCTGCACGTTGCTCACGCGCGTGAGCTCGCCCGGCTCCACCGTGATGACGATCTCGCGCGGCGCCTTGTCGCTGGCCGGCGTCTCGTTGAGCTCCAGCGTCAGCGTGGGCGTGAAATAGCCGAGCGTGCCGAGCAGTTCGCGCGCATTGCCTTCGGCCGCCACCATGAGCCGCGAGATCTCGGTGGCGCCCAGGTCGTCGAGCGTGCGGTAGCGCTGGATGTCCAGGTGCAGCGTGAGGTACTCGCGCACCGTGTCGGGCCCGCGCACCTCGACGGTGAAGGCGTCGCGCCGCGGCCCGCTCCGCTCGCCGTCCTTGCGGTCCGCATCGGCGGCCGCGCCATCGCTGCGCACCAGCGCGGGGGTGGCCGTGTCCTGCGCGCTGTCCTTCTTCGGCAGCAGGCTGCATCCCTGCAAGAGCAGGACGCCGCAAAAAAGCAAGGCCGGCAACCACGCCGGCGCAATGACTGAAACCACCCTGAGCATGGGCGGATTTTGACAGCAAGGCGGGCCGGTTCCGTAAGCATCCGGAAACAGTTCCGGGCTTCGCACCGGCCTTACTTAGAAAGCATTCGCATTGCTTCTTCGAGGCCGCGCAGCGTGAGCGGGTACATGCGGTTGGACATGAGCTGCTGCATCACCGCGATGCTCTGGCGGTACTGCCACACGCCCTGCGGCTCGGGGTTGATCCAGGCGAACTTGGGGAAGGTGTGCGTGAGGCGCTGGATCCATTCGGCGCCGGCTTCCTCGTTGTTGTATTCGACGCTGCCGCCGGGCTGCAGGATCTCGTAGGGGCTCATGGTCGCGTCGCCGACGAAGATGAGCTTGTAGTCCTTGTTGTACTTGCGCAGGATGTCCCAGGTCGCGAACTTCTCGGAGAAGCGGCGCTTGTTGTTCTTCCACATGAAGTCGTAGACGCAGTTGTGGAAGTAGAAGAACTCCAGGTGCTTGAACTCGGTCTTGACGGCCGAGAACAGCTCCTCCACGCGCTGGATGTGCTCGTCCATGGTGCCGCCCACGTCCATCAGCAGCAGCACCTTGACGTTGTTGTGGCGCTCGGGCCGCATCTTGATGTCGAGGTAGCCGGCATTGGCCGCGGTCGAGTGGATGGTGTCGTCCAGGTCCAGCTCTTCCTCGTGGCCCTCGCGCGCGAACTTGCGCAGCCGCCGCAGTGCCACCTTGATGTTGCGCGTGCCGAGTTCCTGGCTGTCGTCGTAGTCTTTATAGGCGCGCTGGTCCCACACCTTCACGGCGCTCTTGTTCTTGCCCGCGCCGCCGATGCGCACGCCCTGCGGGTTGTAGCCGCCGTGGCCGAAGGGCGAGGTGCCGCCGGTGCCGATCCACTTGTTGCCGCCCTCGTGGCGCTCCTTCTGCTCCTCGAAGCGCTTCTTGAGCGTTTCCATGAGCTCGTCCCAGCCCATCTTCTCGATCTTGGCCTTTTCCTCGGCCGTGAACTCGCGCTCCAGCGTCTTGCGCAGCCAGTCGAGCGGCACTTCCTTGGTGAAGTCGGCCAGCATCTCCACGCCCTTGAAGTAGGCGGCAAAGGCGCGGTCGAACTTGTCGTAGTGCTTCTCGTCCTTGACCAGCGCGGTGCGCGAGAGATAGTAGAAGTCGTCCAGGCCGAAGGCGCCGTCGGAGTTGGGCCCCACCACGTCGGCCTGCAGCGCCTCGAGCAGCGTGAGGTATTCCTTGACCGAGACCGGCAGCTTGGCCGAGCGCAGCGTGTAGAAGAAATCGATCAGCATGGTCGGGCTTTCCTTGGGCTTCTCTTCAGCTTCGCGGCTTGTCGAGCAGGTAGAGCAGCTGGGCCTTCACCTCGGGCCACTCGCCCGCGGCAAGGCTGTACATCACGGTGTCGCGGATGGTGCCGTCGCGGCGCATCGCATGGCCGCGGATCACGCCGTCCTTCTTGGCGCCGAGCCGCTCGATGGCGCGCTGCGAAGCAAAGTTGAAATTGTCGGTGCGCCAGCCCACCACGTTGCAGCCGAGGGTATCGAAGGCATGCGTGAGCATGAGCAGCTTGCAGGTGGTGTTGACGTGGGTGCGCTGGCAGCGCCTGGCGTACCAGGTGTAGCCGATCTCCACGCGCTTCACGGCCGGCAGGATGTCGTGGAAGCTGGTGCTGCCGAGCACGGTGCCGGTTTCGGCCTCGGTCACGGCAAACGCAAAGCGGTGGCCGGCCTCGCGCCCCTGCAGCGCGGTTTCGATGTAGGCGCGGGTTTCGTGCGGCTCGGGCACGGAGGTGACGCGCAGCTTCCAGAGCTCGCCGTCGGCCGCGGCGGCGCGCAGGCCCTCTTCATGATCGAGCGAGAGCGGCACCAGCGCGAGGTCGCGGGCCTTCAGCGTGACAGGTTCGACGAACGCCATTTCGCGGGCCCCGGAGCAGTTATCGGTTATTGCGCTGCATGAAGACGAGCTTCTCGAACAGGGTCACGTCCTGCTCGTTCTTAAGCAGCGCGCCCACCAGCGGCGGCACGGCGACCTTGTCGTCCTTGCTCTGCAGGGCCTCGAGCGGAATGTCCTCGGCCACCAGCAGCTTGAGCCAGTCGAGCAGCTCGGAGGTGGAGGGCTTCTTCTTGAGGCCGGGCAGGTTGCGCACGTCGTAGAAGGTCTTCATCGCGGAGGTGAGCAGCTCCTGCTTGAGGCCGGGGAAGTGCACCGCCACGATGCTCTTCATCGTTTCCGCGTCGGGGAACTTGATGTAGTGGAAGAAGCAGCGGCGCAGGAAGGCGTCGGGCAGCTCCTTCTCGTTGTTGGAGGTGATGAACACCACCGGCCGGTGCTTGGCGCGGATGAGCTCGCGCGTCTCGTAGCAGTAGAACTCCATGCGGTCGATCTCGCGCAGCAGGTCGTTCGGGAATTCGATGTCGGCCTTGTCGATCTCGTCGATGAGCAGCGCCACCGGCTGGTCGGCCGTGAAGGCCTGCCAGAGCACGCCCTTGACGATGTAGTTCTGGATGTCCTTGACGCGCTCGCCGCCGTCCACGTCCGCCAGCTGCGAGTCGCGCAGGCGGCTCACGGCGTCGTATTCATAGAGGCCCTGCTGCGCCTTGGTGGTCGACTTGATGTGCCACTGCAAAAGCGGCAGCCCGAGCGATTGCGCCACTTCCTCGGCCAGCATGGTCTTGCCGGTGCCGGGCTCGCCCTTGACGAGCAGCGGGCGCGTGAGCGTGATGGCGGCATTGACGGCCAGCATCAGGTCCTGAGTGGCGACGTAGTTGTCTGAGCCCTTGAATTTCATGAGTGAACGCGAGCAGGGTGGAGGAGGCGGGGTGGAGAAAAGAACACACTCGATTCGCTTCGTGCAGCCACTTGGACGGCTTGAAGGGGTTCCCGGAGGACCCTTGCATATAATCGAATGTTGATTCGAAAAACTGTATCTCCACGAGATTGTGCGCGCAAAATGAACAAGTTGTTGACCACGATGTTTGCCTTCGCTGTCGCTTGCGTGACGGTCTCGGCGCAAGCCCAGCAAGTCACGGGCAATGCCCAGGAGGGCGCCAAGAAGGTTGCCATGTGCGTGGGCTGCCACGGCATCATCGGCTACCAGGCCAGCTTTCCGGAGATCCACAAGGTCCCGATGATCGCCGGCCAGAGCGCCAGCTACATCACCTCGGCCCTCACCGCCTACAAGGGCGGCGACCGCAAGCACCCCACCATGCGCGCGATTGCCGACACCCTGAAGGAGCAGGACATCGCCGACCTGGCCGCCTACTACAGCCAGCTGGGCCTGAAGGAAGGCGACGCGCCCCCGGCCGCGCTGGCCAAGCCCATGCCCGAGAACGTGCAGGCCCTGGTGTCGCGCGACAAGGACAACAGCTGCACCAAGTGCCACGGCGCCAACTTCAGCACGCCCAATGACGGCACGGTGCCCAAGCTGGCCGGCCAGCATGCCGACTACCTCTTCGTGGCGCTCAAGTCGTACCGCGTGAAGAACAACCTGCACCTGGGCCGCTCGAATGCGGTGATGGCGCAACAGGTCGAACCCAAGAAGTTCAGCAACGCCGAACTCAAGACGCTCGCGAGCTACATCAGCTCGCTGCCCGGCGACCTCAAGACGGTGCCGGAATCGCGCATCCACCGCGCCGCCGAGTAAGCGCCCTCCCGCCCCATCAAGAAGAAAGCCCGCATCGCGCGGGCTTTCTTGTTTGCGGGTCCGGCTGCTGGTGTCAGACGTCGAAGAACACCGTCTCCTGGGGCCCCTGCATGCGGATGTCGAAGCGGTAGCTCACCGCGCCGCCTTGCTCCACGCGCTCGGCAATCAACGTGTGGCGGCGCTCGGCCGGCACGCTGGCCAGCACGGCGTCCTTGGCGTTGGCTTCGGCCTCGTCGCTGAAATACACGCGCGTGAACGCATGCAGCAGCAGGCCGCGCATCAGCACGATCACGTTGATATGCGGGGCTTCGCCTGGCGATTCGGCGCCCGGCTTCACGGTGTGGAACACGAAGCGGTTCTGCGCATCGGTGCCCGTGCCGGCGCGGCCGAAGGCGCGAAAGCCGATCTCGCGCGCCTCTTCGGGCGTCTGCGGATAGCGGCCCTCGCCGTCGGGCTGGCTGATCTCGACCAGCGCATCGCCGATGGGGTTGCCGTCGCCGTCGATCACGCGGCCTTCGAGGCGGATGCGCTCGCCGCTGGCGTTGTCCAGGGCCACCACGCCGTCGAAGGGCTGGTCGAAGTCGTAGCCGTACTGCGCGGCGGTGAGGCCGTAGGCGAAGTAGGGGCCCACGGTCTGGGAGGGGGTCTGGCCGAAGTCGGCTTCCTGTGCGGTCATCAACATGGTGTGTGTCTCCTTCTTGCTCAGCGGTTTTCGAACGGCGTTTCGTCGGCGCCGCGCAGCACAATGTCGAACTGGTAGCCCAGCGCGTAGCCTTCCTCGGTGATGTCGAGGCTGAAGTCGGCGATCAGCCGGTTGCGGTAGCGCTCGGGCGTGCCGGTGACCATGGGGTCGTACTGCAGCAGCGGATCGCCGGGGAAGTACATCTGCGTGACCAGCCGGCTCGCAAAGCTCTGGCCGAACAGCGACATATGGATGTGCTGCGGGCGCCAGGCGTTGGGGTGGTTGCCCCAGGGATAGGCGCCGGGCTTGATGGTGAGGAAGCGGTAGCGGCCCTCGCTGTCGGTCAGGCAGCGGCCCGCGCCCAGGAAGTTGGGGTCGAGCGGCGCGTCGTGCTGGTCGACCTTGTGCACGTAGCGGCCGGAGGCGTTGGCCTGCCAGAGCTCGACCAGCGTGTTGGCCACGGGGCGGCGGCGCTCGTCGAGCACCTGGCCGGTGAGGATCATGCGTTCGCCCAGCGGCTCGCCGTTCTTGCGCGCATTGCGCGTGAGGTCGTGGTCGAGCTCGCCGATGCTGTCGTGGCCGTACACCGGCTGCTGCAGCTCGCCCAGCGAGGCCTTCAGCGGCACCAGGGGCTTCTGCGGGCCGCGCTTCGCGGTCGACTTGTAGCCGGGATAGATGTACGAGGGATGGGCTTCCCAATCGCGGGGGGTGAGGGTGGCCGGGGTTTTCGTCAACATGCCGTTGTCTCCTGTCGTGGGACGAATCGAATTTGGAAGCTGAACTTTAGAAGCCGCGTTCGATGATGTAAATTGAAGATTGGTCTGTTTTACATAACCACCAGTAATTGAAAACTCCCGCCGACCTTCGCCAGGACTTTGTGCGCAACGTGCAGCTGCGCCACCTGCGCTGCCTTGTCGCGGTGGCGCAGGAGCGCCATCTCGCGCGCGCCGCCGAGCGGCTGTCGCTGAGCCAGCCGGCGGTGTCCAAGACGCTGTCCGAGCTGGAGGCCATCGTCGGGGCGCGCCTGGTGGAGCGCGGCAATGCCGGGCGGCGCGGGGTGCAGGGGCTCGCGCCGGCCGGCGAGCAGCTGCTGGCCCATGCGCTGCGCGTGCTCGAGGCCATCGACGCCAGCGCCCAGGCGGTGGCGCCCGCTTCGGGCGAGCGCGTGGAGCGGCTGCGCATCGGCGCGCTGCCGAGCGTGGCGCCGGCGCTGCTGCCGGCGGCACTCGCGCGCTTTCGCGAGCGCTGGCCGTCGGTGCAGGTGGTGGTGAAGAGCGCGGCCAACCCGGTGCTGCTCGACGAGCTGCGCGCCGGCGAGCTCGACCTGGTGGCCGGCCGCATGAGCGATCCGCGGCTGATGGGCGGGCTCAGCTTCGAGCTGCTCTATACCGAGCCGCTGGTGTTTGCCGTGCGCCCCGGCCATCCGCTGGCGGGCCGGTCGACCCGGGCGGTGTCGGTGCAGGCGGTGCTCGGCTTTCCGCTCGTGGTGTATGGCGAGGGCACCATCCCGCGCCACAACACCGAAAGCTTCCTGTCGGCGCGCGGCCTGGCGCTTCCGCCCCACGCGCTGCAGACGCTCGACGTTGCGGTGGCGCGCGGCCTGGTGGCGGTGTCCGACGCGGTCTGGATCACCCCGCTGGGCGCCGCGCGCGGGGAGCTGGCCGACCAGCGGCTGGTGCGCCTGCGCATCGAAACCGCCGGCACCGACGAGCCCGTGGGCCTGCTGCTGCGCAGCGACGCCGAGCCCTCGGCGCTGCGCAGCGCCATGGCCGCGCTGCTGCGCGAGGGAGCGAAGCAGCAGGGCGCGCTGCCTTCCCGGAAGGCCGGCTAGTCCTTGGTTGCGCGGCGCTGCACGCAGGCGACGTAGCCGTCGCCGTCGGGCGGCCGGCCGGCGCGCTGGCTCTCCCACATCATCTGGCCGAGGCATTCCATGGCCTCGTGATGCGCATCGAGCAGCGAGCCGCGGCGGGCGGCCAGCAGTTCGACGGCCTGGCGGATGCCGCGCGGCTGGTCGATGGAGCATTGCTCGCTGATCGAAAGATGCATCGACAGGTGCAGGAACGGGTTTTCGCGGCCGTTCGAGCCGTCGTACACGCGCGCCACGGCCGCATCGGCGTCGGCAAGGTCCTCGTGGTATTCGGGGTGGGCGTCGATCCATCCCGCGGCAATCGTCTCGAGCGCTTCCATCGGCAAGCCTTGGCGGTGCTTGGCGTACACGTCGCAAAAGAAGCGGCGCACGTCTTCCTGGGAGGGATTGAACATATCTGTATGGAGAAGCTGGAAAGGAAAAAGAGGGAAGGGGAAAACCGCGCGCCGGCAGCCCGGAATGCGCCCGATGTTCCGGTAGCGGGACGTTACGCCGTAACGTAACGAATGGTCAAAACAGCGTCCAAAGCGCTGTTCCGGCCGACAGCGCGGGCACCCGTTTTCAGAAAAATATCCATAAGAATCAATAGCTTGCGTTCTTGGTGAACCGGTGGCTCAAAAGAGTTGGCAGCGCGGCACGCTAGTTGCCCCTGTAGATGCATCTTTTGTCACAGAGGCTGTCATGAACGCACCACAAGCACCGACCCATTCGACCGAAGGACTTGCCGCCAGTGGCGTTGCTCCTGTGGTCATCGCCCAAGCCACCAGCACACCGCTCGGCGCTCCCGCCGCGATGAGCTCGTCGGCACCTGCCGCTGCCGCGGCGCCCTCGAGCATTGGCACATTGTCCAATGCTACGCCGGGCGTCGCGGTGATGCGCGAGGGTGTCCGCATTCCAGTGGATGGCAACCAGACCCTGATCGCGGGTGACCGCGTGATCGTTCCCGAAGGCGGGCAGGCCAACGTCCTGTTCCCCGGCTCGGCCACCAACAAGGCGCCGCTGGCCGGCGTCTTCACCGGCGGCACCGACGCCACCATCGGCTCGACCAAGCTGCCCGGCGGCCTCGAACAAGTGAATGTGGATGTCGCCTCGGGCGACCTGCAGGTGACCCCGCCCGACAGCGACGCCGACGCGGCCGCACTGGCCGTCACCAAGAAGGTCGCGGCCGGCAGCGGCCTGGGCCTCGGCGAATTCGCGCTCGGCGCGCTGGGCGCCGTTGCGCTCGGTGCCGCGCTGGGCGGCGGTGGCGGTGACGACGGTGGAACGATCCCGTTCTTCGCCGGCAGCGGCGGTGGTGGTGGCGGTGAGAGCGATGCGGATGCTGATTCCGATGCGGATGCTGACGCGGATGCCGACGGCGATGCGGACGCCGACGCGGATGCCGACGCTGACGCGGATGCTGATGCCGATGCCGATGCCGATGCCGATGCCGATGCCGATGCCGATGCCGATGCCGATGCTGATGCTGATGCTGATGCTGATGCTGATGCCGATGCCGATGCCGATGCCGATGCCGACGCCGACGCCGACGCAGACGCAGACGCAGACGCAGACGGCGACAGCCTGCTCGATCCGGGCGACGGCGCAGCCGGCGGCCTGGTCGGTTCGATCGGCGACACCGCGGGTCTCGGCGACTCGCTCGACCCGGTGCTGGGCGTGGTCGACGGCGTGACCGACGTGGTCGACGACGTGCTGGCCCCGGTGCTCGGTTCCGAGTTCTCCCAGAACGATCCCAACCAGCTCGATCCGGCGGACGATTTCGTCGAGACCGTGGCCGATGGCGTGGGCGGCGTGGCCAGCCCGATCGTCGACGGTCTGCTCGGCGAAGGCGCCACGGGTGCGCTGGTCGACCAGCTGGTCAAGCAGGTCGACTACGTCACCGACGCGCTGCAGAACGGCCTGGACAACCTGGTGGGCGATGAAGGCATCCTGAGCGGCCTCACCGGCAGCCTCGGCCTGGACGGCGCGCTCGACGGCCTCGTGGGCGAGGAGGGCGTGGTCGGCAACGTGGTGGACGGCCTGCTCGGCCAGGACAGCCTCCTCGGCGAGCTCGTCAGCGAAGACGGCCTGGTGGGCGGCCTGCTCGGCGAGAACGGCACGCTTGGCGGCCTGATCGGAGAAGGCAGTGCCGTCGGCAGCCTGCTGGACAACGTGATCGGCGACGACGGCATCGTCGGCGGCCTGCTGGGCGAGGACGGCGCCCTTGGCGGCGTGGTCGGCGGCGTACTGGGCGAAGAGGGCCTGCTGGGCGGCCTGATCGGCGCGGGCAGCCCCGTGGGCAGCCTGCTCGGCGGCGATGGCGTGGTGGGCGGCCTGCTTGGCGGTGACGGCGCGCTGTCCAGCCTGCTGGGCAGCGACGGCCTCACCGGCGGCCTGCTGGGCCAGGACGGCGTGGTCGACAACCTCCTGGGCGACGGCGGCGCCGTGAGCGGCCTGCTCGAAGACAGCCCGCTGGGTGGCTTGCTCGGCGGCGAAGACGGCCTGCTCGGCGGCGTGACCGACGGCGTGCTGGGTGAAGGCGGCCTGCTGGGCGGCGTGCTTGGCGATGACGGCGTGGTCGGCGGCCTGCTCGGCGAAGACGGCTTGCTCGGCAGCGGCGGCGCCATCGGCAGCCTCCTCGCGGAAGACGGCCTGCTCGGCGGCGTGCTCGGCGAGGACGGCCTGGTCGACAACCTGCTGGGCGACGGCGGCCTGCTGGGCGGTGTGCTCGGCGAGGACGGCCTGGTCGGCAACCTCCTCGGTGGTGACCTCCTGGGTGGTGACTTGCTCGGCGGCGACCTGCTCGGCGGCGTGCTGGGCGAGGACGGCCTGGTCGGCAACCTGCTCGGCGGCGATCTCCTGGGCGGTGATCTGCTCGGTGGTGACCTGCTGGGCGGCGTGCTGGGCGAGGACGGCCTTGTCGGCAACCTGCTCGGCGGCGATCTCCTGGGCGGTGACTTGCTCGGTGGTGACCTGCTCGGCGGCGTCCTCGGCGGAGACGGCCTGGTCGGCAACCTCCTCGGTGGTGATCTCCTGGGCGGTGACTTGCTCGGTGGTGACCTGCTGGGCGGCGTGCTGGGCGAGGACGGCCTGGTCGGCAATCTGCTCGGTGGTGACCTCCTGGGCGGTGATCTGCTTGGCGGCGACCTGCTCGGTGGCGTGCTGGGTGAAGACGGCCTGGTCGGCAACCTGCTCGGCGGTGACCTCCTGGGCGGCGATCTGCTTGGCGGCGACCTGCTCGGTGGCGTGCTGGGTGAAGACGGCCTGGTCGGCAACCTGCTCGGCGGTGACCTCCTGGGTGGCGACTTGCTCGGCGGCGACTTGCTCAGCGGCGTGCTGGGTGAAGACGGTGTTGTCGGCAGCGTGCTCGGCGGCGATCTCCTGGGTGGCGACTTGCTTGGCGGTGACCTGCTGGGTGGCGTGCTCGGCCAGGACGGCGTTGTCGGCAGCGTGCTCGGCGGCGACCTCCTGGGTGGCGACTTGCTCGGCGGTGACCTGCTCGGCGGCGTGCTCGGCGAAGACGGCATCGTCGGCGGCCTGCTCGGCGGCGATCTGCTTGGCAACGACGGCCTGGTCGGCAGCGTGCTCGGCAGCGATGGCCTGCTGGGCGGCGTGCTGGGCGGCGGCAACAGCCCGGTGGCCAACATCCTGGAGCCGGTGCTCGAGACGGCAAGCACGGCCGGTGCGGCGCTCGAACCGGTGGTTGCCACGGCATCCACGGTGGCAGCGCCCGTGACCGACATCCTGGCCGGCGCAGCTCCGACGGTCGCTCCGGTGGTCGATACCGTCGCCAGCGTGGTCGACACGGTGGAGCATGCCGCGCCGATCGTGACCGACGTGGTCACCCCGATCACCAGCCTGGTGGACCAGGCCGCCGGCACCGGCAGCGTTCTCACCCCGGTGGCGAACATCCTGCACGGCCTGCTGGGTTAAGGAACAAGAGCAGTAGAGGAGAAGGAAGAAAAACAACGCACCAGGGCCAGGCCGCCGCGGCCTGGCCCGCGAAAGGAATCGATATGAAGAACAGCAGCAGCAGCTACCGGATACTGGCCATCGTCGCCCTCGCAGCAAGCCTTGCCGCTTGCGGAACCGCCGCCACGAGCGGACGCGAGGACGCCACCTACTACTACTCGAACAAGGCAGCCCCGGTGGCGAAGGTGGAACCACCCCCGCCCGCGCCGGTGCAGAACGGCCCCGCACTGAAGATCGTGTACTTCGACTTCGACAAATACGACGTCAAGCCGCAATACCGCAACGTGGTGGAAGCGCATGCGAGCTACCTGCGCAACCGTCCCGCCAGCAAGGTGGTGATCGAGGGCCACACCGACTTGCGCGGCGGCCGCGAATACAACCTTGCGCTGGGCCAGCGCCGGGCCGAATCCGTGCAGCGCGCGCTCACGCAGCTTGGCGTGCCGGGCGAACGGATCGAGGCCGTCAGCTGGGGTATTGAAAAACCCGCGTCGCTCGAAACCACCGAGGAGGGCCATCAGCTCAATCGCCGAGCCGAATTCAGCTACCGCTGAAACACGGAGAAACGCGATGCCTTCGATGGGAGTTCCCGGTCCGGGTGCGACCGGCCTCCCGCATTCGACTGGGGCCGAATGATGTCTTTCTCCGACCAGCTCCATGCCTGCCACGAGCGCCTGGCCTCGGTGTGCGCGGCGCTGCCGGCGCCTTATCCGGCCTTCACGCTTTTCTTCTCGGTGAGCGACGGGTCGCAGCGCGCGCACGTGGTGCACGCGCGCGCGGCCGATTTCGAAACCGCGTGGCACGAAGGCGCCGAGGCCGTGGAGCGCTGGGTGCGCGACTGCGGCATCGTCTCGCCATGGCTGCGCATCGACTGGGTCGAGGGCGCAAGCCCGATCGACTGGGCGCAGTTCAAGGCGCAGCTTGCCGGCGTCAAGCGCAACTACTTCCGCCTCGGCCTGGCCTTCGACCAGGACTTCGAGACCGCGTTCACCGAGCAGGAGCTCAACGCCAACGCCATGCTGAGCGGCGATTCGACCATTGCGCATGCGGTGGTGAATGCACGCAACTTCGAGGCCTATGCCCAGGCGCGCTTCGCACGCGCGCTGCCGCTCGAGCTGCCGGCCGACCAGCGCGTCTACCTGCTCGCGACCGTGGGCGTGTTCTGCCAGGCCGACTGCGTGGTGCACAAGCTCGTGGGCACGGGGCTCGATGCCGGACGGCGCCAGGCACCGGCGCTCGCGCCGCAGTCGGCGCTCGACCTGGTGCGCAGCGGCGCCTCGTACCTTGCGCGCCAGGTGCAGGACGACGGGCTCTTCGTGTACGGCTACTTTCCGTGCTTCGACCGCCGCATTCCGACCTACGACGCGATGCGCCATGCGAGCGTGCTCAGCGCCATGATCGAGGCGTGGGAGCTCGTGCGCGACGACAAGCTGCGCCTGGCCATCGACCGCGCGCTCGACCATCTGGCGAACACGCTCATCCGCAGCTACACGCTGGCCGACGGCACCGAGGTCGCCTTCCTCGTCGACACCGGCGAAGAAATCAGGCTGGGCGGCAATGCCGCCTGCGTGCTGGCCCTGGTGAAGTACTGCGAGGCGATGGACACGCGCGACTGGCTGCCGCTTTTGGAAAAGCTGGCGCTGGGCATCGCGTCGCTGCAGGATGGCGCCACCGGCAGCTTCAGCCACGTGCTGCATGCCGGCGACCTGCGCGTGAAGCAGGCCTCGCGCGTCATCTACTACGACGGCGAGGCGGCCTACGGCCTCATGCGCCTGTACGGCCTCACGCGCGATGCAAGGTGGCTCGCCGTGGTCGAGAAGGCCTTCGACCACTTCATTGCAAGCCAGCACTGGCAGGCGCACGACCACTGGCTGAGCTGCTGCGTCAACGAGCTCACGCGCTGGAGCCCGCAGGAAAAGTACTTTCGCTTCGGCCTGCAGAACGTGGCCGGCTACCTGGACTTCGTGCTCGACCGAAAGACCACCTTTCCGACGCTGCTCGAACTCATGCTTGCGGCCCAGCAGATGCTGCAGCGCCTGGAGGCCACGCCCGCCATGCGGCACCTGCTCGACGAGCTCGACACCGAAAAGTTCTACCGCGCGCTGGAGTACCGCGCCCACTACCTGCAGAACGGCTTCTTCTGGCCCGAGATGGCGATGTACTTTCGCCGGCCCTCCACCATCGTCGGCTCCTTCTTCATCCGGCACCACGCGTTCCGGGTGCGCATCGACGACGTGGCGCAATACGTGTCGGGCTTCGTGGCCTATCGCCGCTACCTGCTGGAGCGCCCCGCCGTGCCCGGCGCCGGCAGCGCGAGGGACGACGGTGCCGCCGCCTGGACCGCGGGCGAAATGGCGCGCGTGACCGGCGGCGAATGGGTGGTGCGCCCGGAAGACGGCTGGCGCGCCAGCGGCGTGACGCAGCGCTCCTTCCTGCGCAAGGGCCGCGTGGTGTTCGAGCACCAGGCGCGGCCCTCGAAGACGCCGCTGGCCGCGGTGGCGCTCAAGGGCGTGCTGCAGCCGGCCGCCGCCGTGCTGTGCACCGATCCCGCACCGCACCTCGACAAGCGGGTGCCGGTGCTCCAGGTGGACGACGTGCCGCAGGCCGTGCTTGCACTGGGCGCGCATGCGCGCACCGAGTTCACGGGGCGCGTCTGCGGCGTGCTGGGCAGCGGCACCGCCGGCAGCACCGTGGCCGCGATGCTGGCCGACGCCCTGGCCGTGTGGGGCGAGGTCGGCCGGCCCGAAGGCAACGTCAGCCTGCCCTCGGGCATGGCCTGGAACCTGACCTGCATGCCGCGGCATGCGGCCTACTGGGTGCTGGAGATGGGCTCGCCGCACATGCTGGCCACGGCCCAGCTGGTGCGGCCGATGCTGGCGGTGGTGACGGGGCTGTCGGCCGCGTCGCAAAAGCACCGTGGGCCTTCGGAAGCCGCCGCGCGCATGGACAGCCGCATCTTCGAAGGCATGGCGCCCGGCGACAGCGCGGTGCTGAACCGCGACCTCCCCGAGTTTGCGACCTTTGCCGAAGCCGCCATGGCGCACCAGCTGCAGATCGTGACCTATGGCGAGCACAAGGACGCCGACGTGCGGCTGCTCTCGTTCGACCATGGCGAGGTGCAGGCCCAGGTGCTCGGCGAGCCGTTCCAGCTTCGCCTCAATGCGCCGGGGCGCCACATGGGCGCGAGCGCCGTGGCCGCGCTGGCGGCCCTGCAGGCGATGCGCCTGAAGCTGGCCGCCGCGGTCGAGCCGTTCGCGCAGTTCGAGCCGCCGGGCGGACGCGGCGCGCTGCACACCATCCACATCGGCGGCGGGAGCTTCAAGCTGATCGACGAGACCTACGACGCCAACCCGAGCTCGATGCGCGCCGCGCTCGAGCTGCTGTCGCAGGCGCCCTGCGAGCCGGCCCGCCGCGTGGCGATCCTCGGCGACATGCAGGAGCTCGGCCCCGCCGCGCAGCGGCACCACCTGGACCTGGAGCCCGAGCTGCTCGCATCGCAGCCCGACCGCGTGCTGCTGTGCGGCCCGCTGATGCGGGCGCTGCATGCGCGCATCCGCACCAAGGTCCGCTCGCACTGGTTCGTCGATGTGTCCGACCTGTCGACCGCGCTGGGCGGCCTGCTGCAGCCGGGCGACTGGGTGCTGGCCAAGAGTTCTGCCGGTGTCGGCCTGTCCCGGCTGGCCCGGGTTCTGAAAGCATTGCCATGATCAAACTGAACGCTCAGGCGTCCTTGCCCTATCAACGCCAGGCCGCGCCGCAGCGCCGGTGGTGGCTGGGCTGGCTGCAGCTGTTGTGCGCCTGGCTGCTTTGCATGTTGCTGTGCGCCAACGTTGCGCTGGTGCTGGCGCAGGGCCTGCCTAAGGACGAAGCGGCACCGGTCGTGGCTAGAAAAGCGGCGGACTGCAGCCTGTCTGTCGAGGCCGCCAAGGACGCTGTTGCGGCCAATGCAGAAACGGTGTCGCACACGCTGAGACGTATGTCACGCTGCAGCGCTTCGTAAGTATTGATTTTGTCTTGTAACAACTGGGTAACAGTCGATAATGGCGCAGGCGTCATTGCCTGACGGATCGGCCCTTCCCATGATCAAGTTTCTCTTGCCCAGCCAACTGGTGGCCGAGGTGCCCGAAAAAGCAGGTGCGAGCCCGTACGCGGGTGCCCTGCATACGGCGTTCCGCGCCGCCTACCCACTGGTCAAGAGCGCGGCCTGGCGCTCGCTGCCCATCAGCCTCTTCGGCCTGCTGCCATCGATCTTCCTGCTCCAGGTGTATGACCGCGTGCTGTCGCGCAGCGGCGTCTCCACGCTGGCCGCGCTGGTGTGCGGCATCCTGTTCTTCCTGTGCATCGAGTTCTGGCTGCGCTCGGGGCGTTCGCGCCTGTTGCGCAATGCGGGCGCGATCATCGACCACGGCGTGTCGGGCGCGCTGCTGCATTCGATGCTGAACCGTCCGTTGCGTGCGCTCGAAGCGCGGCCGGCCTCGATCTGGCACCAGTTTTTCCGCGACGTGGCCTCGGTGCGCGGCACCGTCACCGGCGGCCTGGCGCAATCGATCTTCGATCTGCCGATGGCGGTCTTCGCACTGGCCGTGATCGGCATCGTGGCCTTGCCGGTATTGCCGGTGGTGGTGCTGTTCCTTGCCATCATGGTCTTCCTGGCCTGGTGGTGGGCCGACGAGGTGCGCAGCGGGCGGGTCGAGGAAGTGCAGCGCGGCCGCGGCCTCGAGCGCATGACCTCGGAGATCTGCAACGCGCGCGAAACGCTCAAGACGCAGGCCAACGACGGTCCCACCATCGAGATGTGGCGCCAGTCGTACAACTCCTGGCTGAGCGAAAGCTTCAGCAAGAACGGGCAGATCGAAACCGCGCGCGACGGCACCACCGTGCTGATGACGGTGTTCTCGGTCATCGTGGTCACGGTGGGCGCCATCTCGGTGATGGAGCAGTGGATGACGGTGGGCGGCCTGGTCGCCTCCAACATGCTGGCCCTCAAGGCGCTGCAGCCGGTGGCGGGCCTGGTGTCGAGCTGGCGTTCGCTGGCCGCGGCCAAGGAAGCGGCCAAGCGGCTCGAGACGGTGCTTGGCGAGCCGGTGGAAAAAGCGCCCACCGGCATGGCGCTACCGCAGCCGCTGGGCCGCGTCACCTTGAAGGACGTGAGCTTCAGCTTCACGGAAGACGCGCACCGGCCGGTGCTGGAGAATGTCGACCTGGACATCGGGCCGGGCGGGCTGCACGTGATCGTCGGGCGCAACGGCGCCGGCAAGTCGACGCTGGTCAAGCTGCTCTCGGGCCTGTACACGCCCACGCGCGGCGTCATCAGCATCGGCGAGTACGACCTTTCGCAATTCGGCCGCGAAGAGCTTTCGCGCTGGATCAGCTACCTCTCGCAGGAGGTGTACTGGTTCGGCGGACCGCTGATCGACACCATGCGCCGCACGGCCCCGGGCCAGAGCGACGAGCAGGTGGTGGCGGCCTGCAAGCTCTCGGGCGCGCACGAGTTCATTTCGCGCATGCCCGACGGCTACCGCACCGTGGTGGGCGAGGGCGGCACGGGCCTGTCGGTGGGCGAGCGGCGCAAGCTCGCGCTGGCCATGAGCTTCCTGCGCAAGCCATCGGTGCTGGTGCTCGACGAGCCCAGCAACGACCTGGACTTCCAGAGCGAGCGCACCCTGCTGGCCACGCTGCTCGCGGTGGCCAAGGTGCGCACGGTGGTGGTCGTCACGCATTCGCTTCGCATCGTGTCCGCAGCCAGCGTGGTCTACCACGTGACGGGGCAGGGCAACGTCGAACAGGGCACGGCCGCCGTCATGGTGCCCAAGCTCTTCGGCGTGAAGAAGGCGCTGGTGGCGCTCCCCGATTCCACCGCGGGCGAGGACGATGCCGACGTGCACTCGCAGCAAGCCGCCGCCAACCGTTCCATGGCCTGAGCGGCCGATCGATCGAAGAGTAATTGGGGACCGCGACTTGAAATCAGATTTGCCGCAGATACTGCAGGACGAGGATCACAAGCGCGCGGCGCAGACATCGCCCAAGGGCCGGCGCCGCAAGTGGGTCATTGGCGGCGCGGTTGCGCTGCTGGCCGCTGTCGGGCTGGGCTTTCCCATGGAAACCGTGGTGGTGGCACCGGGCCGCGTGATCCCGTCGGACCGCGTCAAGTCGATCCAGCATCTGGAAGGCGGCATCGTCAGCAGCGTGCTGGTCAAGGAAGGCGACAAGGTCACGCAGGGCCAGCCGCTGGTGGAGATCGACCTGGGCGGCAGCGGGCTCAATTTCGAGGAACTCACCGCGCGCTATGCCGCCACGCAGGCCACCCGCATCCGGCTCATGGCCGAGAGCCGCGGCCAGCCGCTCAGGCGCGAGAGCTTTGCCGCCGACATCGACGAGAGCGTGCTCGACGGCGAGACCGGCGCCTACGAGGCGCGCGCGCTCGAGCAGCGCGGCGTGATGGCCGGCGCGGTGTCGGGCCTGGAGGGCGCGCGCAGCCGGCTGCTCGAGCAGCAGGCCAAGGTCAAGGGCCTGAACGACCGCCTCGCACTGATGCAGAAGGAACTCGAGATCTCCGAGCAGCTGCTCAATGAAAAGCTGGTCGGCCAGGTCGAAGTGCTCGAGAAGCGGCGGCAGGTCGAAAGCGTGCGAAGCGAGCTGGCCGTGGCACGCCAGGGCGCCATCTCCGCGAGCGCTGCCATCACCGAGGCGCAGGCCAAGATGGCCGAGGCCGAAGGGCGCTTCCGGCGCCGCGCGTCCGACGAGCTGGCCACCGTGGAGCGCCAGTTCGCCAGCCTCAACGAAGACCTGGCGCGCGCGCGCACCCAGCGCTCCCGCACCATGGTGAAGGCGCCCGCCGACGGCATCGTCAAGGGGCTGCGCAGCGCCAGCCCGGGCTGGGTCATCAAGCCCGGCGAAGCCATCATGGAAGTGGTGCCCGACAAGGACGAGATCATGATCGAGGCGCGCCTCAATCCCAACGACCGCGGCTTCGTCGAGGTCGGCCAGGCGGCGCGCGTCAAGATCACCGCCTACGATTACCTGCGCTATGGCGCGGTCGAAGGCAAGGTCACCCTGGTGGCCGCCGATGCCGACCGCGACCCGGCCATTGCCAACGCGGCGCCGTACTACCGCATCCTCGTGAGCACCGAGCAGGCCCACGTGGGCCGCGAAGAGAACCGCATCACCGCCGGCATGGAGTCCGAGGTCGACCTGAAGGTGGGCACCGATCCGTTCATCTGGTACATCCTTCGGCCCGTGCTCAAGCTGCGGCGCGAAGCCTTCCGCGAACCATGATGGGCAGCAACGTGGCCGGCCGGCGCCCAGCGGGCACCGGTGTTCTTTGTGCAGTGCTGTGCGCGAGCTTCGCGCTTCCTCCGGGCGCCCTGGCGCAGGAGGCGCCCGCGCAGCTGATGCCGGCGCGCCGCCTTTCCGCGCCATCGATCGGCGCCGCCAGCTATGCGCAGCGCGTGAAGCAGGCGCTCATTGCGCTGTCGCAGGACTACCCTGAAGTGCAGACCGCGCAAGCCGCCGCCAACACCAGCAGCTTTGGCGTGGACGCCGCCAAGAAGGCCCGCTACCCGCGCTTCAAGATGGGCACCGCCTCCGGCACCTACAACAGCGGCGCGGACAACGCGAAGACCGAGAACTACACCGTGCTCACTGCCGAGGCGCGCCTGAGCCTGATCGACGGCGGCGCCATGAACGCCGCGATTCGCGCCGCCGAGGCCGGCAACCAGGCCGATGACGAGGCCGTCGTCACCACTTCGCAGAAGGTGGTGCTCGATGCGCTGACCGCCTACCTGCAGGTGCAGCGCTTCGATCTCAAGAAGCAGATCGCGCGCAAGTCCACCGAGGTGGTGGCCGAGCTCTCCAAGGCCGAGGCCCGCCGCGTCGCGCTGGGCGCCGCCGGCGAGAACGACCTGAACATGGCGGCAGCGCGCCGCGCCAGCGTGGCCGCGCGCGAGTCCGACTTCCAGGCGCAGCGCGACGAGGCGCTGGCCAAGTTCAATACCTACTTCAAGTTCACGCCCAACACCGATTCGCTGCCCGTGCTGGCCGCGCCCGCGTACTGGCGCATCGCTTCGCACGAAGAGGCCCTGCGCCGCGCCGAGGAGCGCAGCACCGAAATCTCCGAAGCCAAGGGCCGCGTGGCACGCGCCCAGGCTTTGGTCGACCAGCAGGAGGCCAGCATCTGGCCGACCGTGGATGCGGTGGTCGTCAAGAGCAAGGACCCGCGCGGCGTGTCGCCGCAAGACCCGACGCGCGCGGCCTTCGAGCTCAACTGGAACTTCGGCAACGGCTTCGACCGCCAGCTGCGCCTGAAGTCGGCCCTGGCCGAAGTCGCCAACCAGGAAGCCAAGCTCGAAGGCGTGAAGCTCAACCTGATGGAGCTCACCTCGGCCTCATGGTCGCGCGCCGTGTCCGGACGCGAGCGCGAGCGGCAGCTGGCGGAGGCCGTCAGCACATCGGGCCAGGCCTTTCGCGGGCGCCGCCGGCTGATGGAGTTCGGCCGCGAAACACTGCCCGCCGTGCTCGACGCGCAGCTCGACTACTACAACCTGCTGTTCGACTACGTCGACGCCGTGTTCGACCTGCGCATCACCGAGCTGCGCCTGGCGCGCACCACCGGCGAACTGCGCATCGACGCCGACGCGAGCAATTCCTGGATCGACCGCATCTTCGGCCCGCCGAACCGGCCCGCGCTGAGCGAAGACGGCCTGCTCACCGCGCTGTGCATCTCGAGCAACGCAGGCTGCGCCAGCGAGCCTGTTGTGGCCGAGCGCGGTGCCACCGCAACCGCGGCGAACCCGCCGCTGCGCCGGGCCGCGCGGCTGGCGAACCGCTAAGCGAGCCGCAGCGGGCTCAGGCGTCTTCGGGGATGCCGGGCTCGCCGTCGAGGATCTGGTATTTGCGCATCTTTTCCCACAGCACCTTGCGGCTGATGCCCAGGTGCTGCGCGGTGTCCTGGCGCTTCCAGTCGTTGATCTCCAGCGCCGCGATGATGCGGTTGCGCTCGCTGCTGTTCCATCCCTTGCGCTCGCCATTGCCGTCGAGCGCCACGCCGTTCATGGCGCCGCCGCCGCCATGGCCGTTGCGCTCCGCAGCAGCGCCTGCTGCCAGCGTCGGCGTGCCGCGCGTGAGCGCAATGGCGCGCTGGATCAGGTTCTGGTCCCAGCTGTGCAGCTGCCGTGCGATCACGCCCACCCGCTCGGCCAGGTTGCGCAGCTGCCGCACGTTGCCGGGAAAGTAGGTCTCGGCCACCGCATCGCTGAGCCAGTGCGGCGTTTCCCCGAGCGTCTCGAGCTCGTCGCCCAGCACATTGGCCAAGAGCGCCTTGAAGATCGCAATCTTGTCGATCTCCCCGCGCTCCTCCAGGCTGGGCACGTGCAGCTCGATCACCGCGAGCCGGTAGAACAGGTCGGCGCGGAATTCTCCGCTTGCCACCATCTCGCGCAGGTTGCGGTTGGTGGCCGCCACCAGCCGGAAGTCGACCCGGATCGGCGCCGTGGCACCCAGCCGCGTGACCGCGTTGTCTTCCAGCACGCGCAGCAGTTTTACCTGCTGGTAGCGCGGCAGATCGCCGATCTCGTCGAGGAACAGCGTGCCGCCCGTGGCCTGCTCGAAATAGCCGCGGTGCGCATGCACGGCGCCCGTGAACGAGCCCTTGGTGTGGCCGAAGAAGAGCGATTCGAAGAGCCCGTCAGGAATCGCGCCGCAGTTCACTGCCACGAACGCACCCTTGCTGTAGTGCTGGTGCCCCAGGTGCAGCTGCTGCGCGATGCGCTCCTTGCCCACGCCCGTTTCGCCGCGCACCAGCACGCTGTGGTTGCAATCGGCAAAGGCGCCCACTTCGGCCAGCAGCGACTTCATCGCATCCGAATGCGCCACCAGCACATCGGGCGCCTGCGGCGCCACATCGCGCGCACGCAGCTGCCGCACCAGCTTGGCCACCATCGTGCGCAACTCGGCGCAGGTGAAGTCGTAGGGCAGCACGTGCAGGTACTCGGGCGGATAGGTGCGCGAGTCCCGCTCCCGCGAGGCGGCCGCGACCCAGATCACCGGCATGCCCTGCAGCAGCTCCGTGGCATGCGCCAGGCCGCCACTGTCGATGACCGTGACGCTGAGGATGGCCACCGAAGGCCGAAGCGCAGTGCCGCGATCCTGCTGCGGCGGCGGCAAGCCATCGGCCCGGATCACCTCCACGTCGAAGCTCGCCATGCACCGCGCGATGCGGTCGAGGATGTCGGCCTTGCCTTCCCAGACAAAGAGGTCGAGTTCGTCGAAGTTGGCGGGGGAGCTCATGCGAATATGGTGTTGCCTTTTAGGCGCCGATTGAGGTGTGTTGCTTTGGGGAAAAGATATTTTTGTTTATCTTTAATAAACTAGCACTACATCATTTTTACAGCTTAGCCGTGCCCCTACTTCAGTGGCTGCTACGTTGATACCAAGTGCCTGAAGAAGAAAATTGAGTAGGGGGTCAAGAAGCGGGGATAAAAGACCATCAATAATGGCCGTGAGCTGAGTGGTGACCAGGCCTAATAGGTTTGTTGCGTCAAATAAAAGATTTCCAAGGAGTCCGCTGGAAATGCTTTTATAGAACTCTATGTCAACATTGGTCAAAATTGACTTTAGGCTTTGCACAATATTTTCTGAAGAAATTTTCTGATAAAACGGCTGTTGTGTAATTTCCGGAAGACTTTCAGGCGCAGGAGCCTCATAAAACAGATCTTTCGAGGCGCCGGCGACCTTGGTGTCCGCACGAATTCCGAGCGCAGCTTCCAATGTGAAATCGGCTTGTTTCCTGTCAACAATCCAAGATGAGCCTTGCTTCCATTTCAAGTCTTTGCATATGGTTAAGACGCAACTGTCGGGGCGCACAGTTTGCTTTCCAATTTCAATCAAAGAAACCGTTTCGACTTCAGGAAGCTTTTCAGGCGAGAAGAATGCGCTTTCGGCTTGAGCTGCATCCTTCCCCCACTGCCCAACACGGATGGTGACGGCCGCTGTTGTAGCTGGTACGGTTAAAGATTTCTTCTCTCCGGAATTGCAAGTGTATTCTCGGACGTAAGCCTCTCCACTCGCCGCTTCGAGACCAATGTCTAGGCGAGCTGCGGGAGTTACCTTTGCAAAAATAGCTTCTGACGAAGGACACGAACTGACAAAGGGAATAGGACAGGCTAGTCCGCCCAGAAAATTGCCCACGGCTTGAACCAGATTTAAACTCAAAACATTATTAATAAAGCTGGTGATGGGGGCTAACTTCGCAAATACTGTGTTCAAAAGGTCGTTCAAGGTGGAAATTAGATCTCCAAACTCTATCGAGATTAGTGCGCGGACTTGAGCTGTGCGGACGAAGATTTTATCTGGACCCATTGGGTCGATTTGCGCAAGAGCAGGATTTCCTGCTGCCGAAATCTGAGGAGGCTCTATAACTTTTGTTTTTACAAGTATTGAGCCGGCCCCGGGAATTGTGATTGGAATCGTCGCCGCCACCGCGCTATGACTATTGGCAAGTTGGACAATTCCTTCCATCAATTTGAACACTTGCAGGGTCGTATCTAGCCCTGCGGCAGAGGTTCCGCTTTGAATTCCGAGCAACTCCCCAAGTTTTAGGGGGGCAATAGGTCCTAAATGAATCTGCTTTTTAATTTCCTCAAGTGCACTCAGGGATAAACTTAAAGCGTCCCCGGGCGCGCTAGTTTGCCGGCTGAGTACCGTAATAGCCGCCTGGATCAACTGTTGCGCGCTTGCGTCGGTTTGAAGTAATTGATCGTAGTCACCTGCGCTAACACGTAAGTCAATCGCAAGTACATCTAAATACTGAAGCAACTGAATGTCGGTGTTAACTAAGCCTTTCCAACTGACCGCGTCGAGATCAAGGGATCCTCCCAATAAGCCGCCGATGATTGCATTGAGTAGCGGTGAATCTTTATCCTCTATTGAGAGAAGGGTGCTCCTTATATTAAGAATTGCCCGCGGGTGTTGCTCGGCGGCGATTGCCTCCACGACGATTTCCCGAGTCAAATTTCCTGGTATGTGGGGGAAAATGACATCCGGTGTTTTTCGTATCAGAACGCGTACGGCGTTGAATGGTTGAACATTAGCTACAAAATTCCGTCCTGTAGCATCCGCGCTTTCAGTAGCATCCCAATGCCCACAAGAAATTTCACCATCTTCGAGTACTAAGTTTTGCGGGAGATTTCGCGGCGCAGCACCAGGAGGAACGCCGTTGGCGTTATCTTTTGCTGCATTGATGGCGGCATCGCAGATATTGAGTTCAAGACGTTGAGCGCCTGCAAGTGCGGCAAGATCTGCCGCTTTTTGCAATTCGCGTTTGGTCAAAAAAAGGTAACCAAGCTCAGTTCCGATTAAAGCAATGATAATGACGCTAATAGCAATTACCGCATTTATCGCAATGGAGCCTTTCTGGGTGTTGAGCGATGGTATTGGATGGTGCAGGAAATAAGGCACTAGCAGTGCTCCTACAGTGGTGCAGATGAAGCTGCGACAGCTCGACCTTGAAGAAACTCGGGGACCCACGCACTGATAAGTGGGAGCACAGGTAAGATTGGTTTACTTCGATATGCGTAGCGGACGGTCACAATCACAGGGGTGCCTAGGACGACTTGTGGCGTGTCCGAGACCTCCTGCAATAAAGGGCCAAGCGATTCACGCACGGCGCTTTCAATTCTGGATTGCAACTCAGTCGGCGTTGACTGTGAGTACATTGATACCACTCGTGCCCCATTTTCTGCGGCACGAGTTAGGATGTGCTGTGTATAAAATACGACTCCAAAAGTGGCAATGCAATAGAGAAATAGAAAAATTGCCACAAAAATAAATGCAAATTCAATAGCCGCAACCCCCAGTTGCTGAGTCTGTTGTTTGCTACGCCTTCTTTTTTGGAAGATTTTTCGGCTCATAGGGATCTTCCGTCCAGCAATAGGCGGGCCTCGGCTGTCAATTTTGTGGGTATTGCAAATCCAGGAAATGGAGGAAGCACCGAATTCAAATTACTGAAGGTGACGGTGACTACAATTTGACAGCGCATATCCCAGGTGGGCCCACAATCGGTTCCTGCTTTTTCAACGACGGGGATAATTTGAAGCGACGAATCGGCTGAAATTGGGCACGTTGCAGCAGGAAGCCAGCCTAGCGTACGGGTGCACGCGACCTCTTTTGCTTTGGCCTGCCTAGCAGGCAAATCCTTCTGATACCGGAGTGCCGCTCTTGCTCCGTCTTCAGCCGCATTTTGTAGACCAAATCGGAAGGCAAATACCATCGCATAGCAGATGACGGTATATATCAGAGCGAAGAAAAACAAGAAAACGAAGGCGTATTCGATTGCATACACGCCGCGTTGGCGACGGGCGGCGACCATGCAGAGGGTTGCGGCTCTCATGAACGGATCGTTCTATACAGAATTGAGAACTACCTGCCAGAACTTCCACCTCCGCCACTCGTCGACTTCACCGAAGAAGACATTCGCTCCGGTATCGGAAACTCGAAGCTCTTCAAATAGCGGTCGTAGCTACGATTTGCGACGGCGCCGGCGATGGGACGCGATGTGGCGGATGAGATTTCACCGCCGCGTTGCCATGCGAAGAGACTCTGTGTCGCGTCTCCGACTTGGACTGGTGCATATGCAAGTTCTGCATCCGCGGGGCTCATTTCGTCTTGGCCTTGAGCTTGTGTAGGCCCCGCTGCCTGCACACCGGCCGCGATTTTGGGAGACGATGGTGATGTTCTGGCCTGGAGGCCGGAGATCGGTGTTTCTTCAGATGTGGTGGTTTTGATCTCTTGTGCCAGCACGCCGGTCGTGACGAGCATCAGCATGGTGGCGAAGCAGAACATGGACGGCTTCGCAAGAGAGGGGCGCTCGTTTTTCATTGGATACCTCGTGAGATCGAAGAATTCGGTGACAGGGACCCAGCTGGATTCGCCGAGGCTGGATTCGGCAGACCGGCGGTGCGTGCGCCGCCCGAACCGGACCATCGTGACCGCTTGAGCGCAAGTGGTTCAGCAATGGGCTCGTTGTTGATGAATGCAGATGCACCGCTAGATGCGGAGCCCAGTGCGGTGGTGGAGATCCGCACCGAGGGGGTGATGGGCGCAGCCAAGCTGCTTGATGCGCCTGGTGCAAGCATCTGCAGCGCTGCTTCGCGCACAGCCAAGCGTGTTGTCTCGGACATGCGGTTCGCGTCCATCAGGGCGGTTGCCCGATCTCGTTGATTGATCACTTCCAGATAGAGCGCGAGGTTGGCTTGTGCTTGCGTACTGTCGGGGCGTAGCTGGAGGGCCTGCATCAATGGCAGTCGCGCCTCTTCGATCTGGCCGGCGCGCAGGTGCGCGTAGCCTAGGTCGCTCAGCAGTAGTGCGTCGGTCGGCGTACGGCGTTGCGCCTGCGCAAGCAACTGCACCGCCTCGGTGAAGTTACCGCGTGTACCTGCCAACAGGCCCAGTCCTCGGTAGCCTGCGCTCTCCATGGATGTGCCCAATAGGTGCTTGTAGGCGGCTTCGGCGAGTGCAGCTTGCCCGGTCTGGCGCAGCGCTTCAGCGCGCAACCGCGTGGATTCGGGCGACACACCCCAACGCTGTTCAAGAGCGCCGATGTGCGCGAGTGATGCAAACCAGAGGTCTTCCTTCTGCATCTGCTCGACGAGCTTCAGATAGGTGGCTTGGGTGTCGACGGAGGCTCCGGCCTTGGTGTCCGCAGCCATCTCGGCAGCCAAGCGTTGTTGCGCATCGGTGCTGGCAGCATACTGGTCTTTGAGGCCGGCACAACCGGTGATAGCGAGCGATGCAGCACCAATGGCTGTGATTGCCAGTACGCAGCGAGCACTGCTAGAGCGTATGAAGAGTTCGAGCGTTTTCATTTGGCGATGGCCCCCAATGAACGAAAAATCGCAATGAAGCCCGGTCCTGCCGTGACGATGACCAGCGCCGGCAGCAGCGTTGTTACCATGACGACGGTCATCTTCACCGTGATCTTCCCGATGCGTTCCTTCATTTCAGAACGCCGGTGTTCGCGCAGCCGGTCGCTGAAGATACGTAGTGGCTCCTGCAAGGCACCGCCATGTTTGTCGACCTGTACAAGCAGTGACACGAGTCCGCGGAGATTTTCATTCTTGTGCAGCGTTGCAAGGCGTTGTAGCGAATGCTCGCGACTCCGGCCCCGGCTGTATTGGTTGTTGGCCAGCGTCAGTTCGTAGCCGAGCACGCGCAGTACATGCGAGAAGTCACTGGCCATGATCTGCAGACTTTGGTCCAGGCTCAGTCCTACCCCTTGCAGCAACCGCAAAAGATCAATGAAGAGCGGGAGTTCCTGCACTGCGCGCTCGCGCCGCGCGGCGGCAAAACGGCCGAGCGCCCATTTGGGCCCCATGAAACCCAGGGCGAAACCAATTGCCAGCACGATGACGATGGTGCGCTGTGCATATCCTGGACTCCATATCACGTAGATCAGAAACGGAAGGAGCAATGCGAGCATGACGCGGGTTATAAGGAAAGTCAGCTGCGCTCGCTTTGAGGATAGGCCACACTGGTCTATGAGGTTGCGATCTTCGTCCGCCACTAGTGCCCGGCCAAATCGCGAATCGAGCCAGTGAAACGGTAGTTCGATATCGGATTTTGCTGAGGTACTCGGCTCTTCTAATGATGAATCAATAACGGAAGTCATCGATTCATTCGAGGCCACTACAACTTGTTGAATTGCTCGGCCAATGACCTTCCCGCTGCGCGCGCGCCTCAACTCGATCACAACCAGTGCGCAAGCGCCGGTCATCAGTCCCAATGCCAGCAACGTCAGGCTGAAGATCGCAAGTTGGTTGGGCGTGAACGTCATGTCAGTCTCGCCAAGCGGTAAAGGAGCACCGCACCGAATAGTTGAAGACCTGCAGCAGCGAAGATCAGTGTGTGGCCTGTGCCGTCCTTCCACATTCCCAAGAAGTAACTGGGATTGGTCATGATCAGGAAGGCTCCCACGCCTAGGGGCAGCAACCCGAGGATCCAAGCGGAGAGTCGAGTCTCGGACGACATGGCGATCAATTCGTGCTCCGCCTGATCGCGGTCGCGCATGAAATTGGCCACGCGTTCCAACAATAGGTCGGAGCGTCCGCCATAACGCACACCCAGACCGAGGATGGAGGCCAATAGGAACATCTCTTCGACGCGGACACTGCTGGCTGTTTGATGCAGTGCGCGATCCAGATCCATGCCCGCGCGCACCAGCGAGGCCGAGCGTTCCAGGTGACCACGCACCGGAGCTTCCGTGGTGGCAATCGCCAGCTGGAAGGCTGCTTGCGTGGAGTTGCCGATGGTGATCAGCCGCACCATCGCGTCAATGTAGCCGGGCAACTGGCTCACGAGCTTGCGTCGGGACTTCTGAAGCCGCAGCCAGATCGCGAAGACCGCGAGCAGTGTCAACAAGGTGAGCGCACTCAGCGCTGCGATCCAGCCGCCAAACAGACCAGCAAGAGCCACCAGCACCACGATGGCGACGAAGCCCAGTACGACTGTGCGCGGCTCGATCACGCCAATCAGCCAATCGGGCATGGCTTTCTCAAGAAGCCCCGCAGGTTCAGAAGCCGCGGCACTTGCCTCGGTCTCGAGCCACGGGTCGGTCATGAGCGCGTCGCTCGGCAAATCCCGCAAGGGCATCGGCGTTTGCACTGCAGCCGCCGTGCTGGCCAGGATCTGCTGGTCCAAGTGGCGTGCCGCCGCCTGCCGTGCCTGGCGCCCCTTTGCCCATTGCCACAGCAGCAGCCCCGCGGCTGCAAGCAGCAGCGCGATGCAAGCCACCGTCAGCAGGACCTTAGCCACGGTTGTCTCCCTGCTGGCCTCGTGCCAGCGACTGGCGGAAGCGTGTGATCTTGGGTGAATGCGGCGCAATGCCCAGCGACACCCAGCGATCTCGCTCCTCGCCGTCGGGCGACGTGATCGGCTCGAAGCGGTAGAGTTCCTGCATTGCGACCACGTTGTCGTTGACGCCGGTGACTTCGCTCAATGAAAGGATGCGGCGCTGCCCATTCGAAAGGCGCCCGATCTGCACGATGAAATCGATGGCATTGGCAATCTGCCGGCGCAGGCTCACTTCGCTGCCCTGGTAGCCCGCAAAACCCGCGAGCATTTCAAGGCGGTAAAGGCATTCGCGCGGCGAACTCGCGTGGATGGTGCCCATCGAGCCTTCATGGCCCGTGTTCATCGCCTGCATCATCTCGATCACTTCGGCGCCGCGCACTTCTCCCACGATGATCCGATCGGGCCGCATGCGCAGGCTGTTGCGCAGCAGGTCGCGGATGGACACCACGCCCGTGCCATCGAAGCCGCCAGGGCGGCTTTCCAGCCTCACGACATGGCTGGTGCCCAGCGAAAGCTCCGCCGTGTCTTCGATGGTGATGACGCGCTCGCGCGCGGGGATGAAGGTGGCAAGCGCGTTGAGCAGCGATGTCTTGCCCGAGCTGGTGCCGCCGCTCACAAGGATGTTGCAGCGCGCACGCACGGCAATCTCCAGCAACTGCGCCATGCCAGCGTCGAAGGTGCCGAGCTTCACCAGATCGGCCGGCGTGAGCGGCTCCTTGCGGAACTTGCGGATCGAGACCGAAAGTCCGTCGATGGCCAGCGGCTCGATGATCACGTTGATTCGGCCGCCATCGGGCAGGCGTGCATCGACCATCGGGTTGGATTCGTCGAGCCGGCGGCCGAGCGGCGCGAGGATGCGGCGCACGATGCGCATCACGTGCTCTGCGTCGGCAAATCGCACGGTCTCGCGCTCCAGCATGCCGTGGCGCGACACGTACACGTTCTGGTAGCCGTTGATCAAAATATCTTCGACGGCCGGGTCGTTGAGCAAGTCTTCCAGCGGCCCGAAGCCTGCAAGCTCCTTGGTCAACGCGTCGGAGATGAGCTGCATCTCACGGTTGTTGATCGGTACGCGGCGCAGCCGGACGAAGCTGTCGACTTCCAGTTCGACAAACTGTTGGATCGAGGCGCGCGACCAGCGGCCAAACTCCGCCCCCAGCTCTTCGATGCGGCTCAAGAGATGGTCATGCGTCCAGCTCTTGATGTCTTGAAACTGCTGGGAATTGACGAACGCCTGGTCATCGTCGGCGAATTCGAGATCGTTGGACATAGAGGCGTTTCAACCTTGACTAGAGCTTTTCCAGAAGCCGGCAATTTGCGACATTCGAGCGGCCCAGCTGGACTCCCTGGTCGGCGGCTCGCCTGCGTCGGACGTGTATTGCTGGTTCAGCCCGCGTGCGAGGGCGGCCACGGCTTGTGAATACGCGTCGCTGCGCGCGGTGCGCACCAGCATCTCGCCGCGGCTTGCGGCCGCCAACAGTTGCGTGCTGCGTGCGGGCAACACATGGTGCAGCCGCAGTTCGAGCCGGTCGGCAATGTCCTTCGCCGGCAGTCCCACATGGCTGTCGAATTTGTTGACCACGAGCGACAGGCGATCGGTGTCGATGCCGCGGGTGCGCAGTTCCTTGAGCATGTTCGCGGTGGAGACGATCGCGCCAATGCTCTGGTCGCACACCACCCAGCTGTGCTGGGCAACCTTCACGGTCTGTGCGACGAAATCAAGCGTCGAAAAACCCCCAAGGTCAGCAATCTGGAAATCGAAGAAATCGCCAAGCCGCTTGATCAGTGCCATCGAATCGGCATGCGAGATCTCGCGCACTTGCGCAAGGCTCGCGGGCAGCGGCAGCACGGCCACGCCGCTCGTGTGATGGGCCAATGCGGTGTGCAGCAGCGTCTGGTCGAGACGGCGCAGGCTGCGCACGCCATCGACAAAACTGAAGCCGCTCTGGGTGTCCAGATACAGAAGACCGTCGCGGGCCGGCAGTCCAAGGTCGAGCAACGCCACGCCGCGGCGCGTGTTGCGGCTCTGAGAAGGTGCGGCCGTTTGGGACGGCTGGTCGTTGAGCATCAGCGCCAGGCTGGCCGCGAGCGTGGTCACGCCAATGCCGGGCCTCGCACCAAGCAGCGCAAGCGTGCATCCGCGGGCATGGCTTTGCAGGCTGCCTTGACGATCGACCAGCTTGCGCAGTGTGTTGATTGCATCGGTCGGCGGTGCGCTCATGTCGACGAAATCGTCCACGCCGGCACGCAGTGCGGCAAGCATGGAAGCTGGCTCGGCCGAAACGCCCGTTGCCAGCACCGGCAGCGTCGGCCATTCACGCTTGAGGCGCTGATGGAGTTCGCCTGCTGCAGCGGCGTGGTCGCCCGAGAAATCGAGAAAGACGGCCGCCGGACTGAGCATGGCAATTCGCTCGTCGATCGACTTGGCTTCGGAGGGAAGGATCACCACTGCGCCCAATTGGTTGAGCGCGTCGCTCAGCCATGTGATGTGGCCGCTGTTCGGCGATGCGAAGAGATAGGTCTCCACACCAATTTCAGGAAGGCTGTCGCGTGGGGCATTCATGGCGTCGGCCAAGGGCTTTGCGTGGTTCGGTTCGGTCAACGCGAGAAGCCCGGCACCGTCGTGCCCGAGGCCGGCCCCAGCAGATGTGCGCGCCACACGGGGCCATCGCGTTGTTCGGCGCCACCCGGCAGGTACGGACTCAGATCCGTGCCACGCGCAATGGGCTTCACCAGATGCGGCGTGACAAGGATCACCAGCTCCTTCTCGCTCATCTGGTACTTGTTCTGCTTGAAGAAGGTTCCGAGCACCGGGATGTCGCCGAGCAGCGGAACCTTGTCGGCGTTCGATGTCGTGGTGCGGCTCACGAGCCCGCCAATGATGAAGCTCTCGCCGTCGCCCAGTTCCACCGTGGTGTCGGCGCGGCGCGTGCTGATCGCGGGCACCGCGACACCGCCGATGCTGAGCGAGTTGGTGTAGTCCAGGTCGCTGGCCTCGGGCGCCACCTTGAGCACGATGCGCTCGTTCGACAGCACCGTGGGCGTGAGCGTGAGGCCGATGCCGAAGGGCTTGTATTCGATGCTCGTGGTGCCGAGGCCCTGGGGCGCGGGCACGGGCAGTTCGCCGCCGGCCAGGAAGCTCGCGCTCTGGCCCGAGAGCGCCACCAGCGTGGGCTCGGCAAGCACGCGGGCCATGCCGTTGCCTTCGAGGAAACCGACATTCAGGCCAATACCGGCTTTGCTGAAGTTGAACAGCAAGCTGAATGCCTGTGCGAGCGGGTTGTTGTGTTCGCCGCCAATCGATCCGTCACTTCCGAACGTTGCAGAACGCAGCGACGACGGCGTGAAAACGCCGAAACTGAAGCCGTTGGAGTTGGCGCGCGTACTGAAGATGTTGAGGCCGGCCTGCTTGAGCACGCTGCGGTTGAACTCGACGATCTTCACTTCCACCTGCACGGTGCTGCTTCGCACATTGACAACGGATCGGTCGAGCAAGGCCGACTTTTCTCCGCCGGCGGCCATGGCTGCGTCACGGGCTTCCTGGTGCGCGTCCATGCTGTTGAGCGATCCGGAGAGCGTGGAGGCGCGGCGACGGACTTCGAGCGCGTAGACCGTGGCGGCCGGCTGGCCTTTTTCCCAGATCATGAGCGTGGTCCGGCCCGCGGCCTTGCCGGTGACGATGAGGCGTGCAGCTGGCGAGTTGGGCGATTGGCGGGTGAGCGAGACACCGGCGACCGTTTCGTCAGCAATGGCCATGCGCTCGATGCCCTTGCTGATCAGCAATTCCTTTTGCGTGCCGGCGTCGATCCGCAGTTGCAGCGCAGGACGGGCAGATGCAGCCTCTGTTGCATCGGCCGCTGTGGCCGCCACAGGCCACGCCCCCTGGGCCAGCAGGCACAGCACCGCGAGCGTTGGACGCAGAGGATGTGCCGGACCGGCTGTTTTCGCGCGAAGGGCGATCGTCATGGTGTTCGATTCCTGCGTGGCGTGCACGGGCGTGCCACTTGTTTGCTGATCAGTAATTGATGGTTTCGCTGCGGTCGCCGCGAATGACTTCGACCTTGAGTCCGCCACGGGGCTCGCCGGTGCCAGTCGTCGGAGCCCGCGCAGAAGCGACGGCCGGCGCACGCAAGACGCCCGGCTTGCCGCCGGTCACGAAGTCGGCCGTGGTGACGCCAGCCTGCGCGCGGTCCAGGCCTTCAAGCGGTGGGCGGCGCGGTTCGCCGGCTTTCAGCGGAGGCGGCTGCAGGGCGGTGGGCAGTTCGGCAAAAAGCTTTGGGTCGGGTTCCGACATGTCGGTCGGGTTGCGCAGCGCCAGCAGCAAACGGCCGCTGTTCTCGGCGAGCGTGAGCCGGTTGATGTCGTCCACCGGCACCGCAAGCACCGCGGTACGAGCAGCCTCGACGCGCTGTTGCTGCGCGGCACCGTTCTTGTCCATCTTGGAAGGCAGGCCATCGACGGAAGCACTGCCATAGGCCAGCACGCGCTTGCGCGACAGGAGCAGGCGCGCCTGGCTGCGGTCGACGTCCTTGCCGTCGGACTTGAGCATCAGAAATACGTCGACAAAGTCGCCGGGCTGGACCTTGTTGCCCACGCCCATGGTCTCGTCGGCCTTGATGGCAATCGCACGCTCGCCTTCGGCAACGCGCAGGGCCAGACCCGAAACGAGTTGGCTTTGGAGAAGTGGCGAACCTTCGCCCAGGTCGATGACGGGCACACGTCCTGCGAGCGGCGCAGTCTCCTGGAACGCGCCCACGGGATTGATCGTCAGGCGCTCGATACGAAGTGCGTCGGCAGGAATCGCCTGGCCCGCAGGCAGCGGCTTGGCCGCGACAACCACGGCGAAGGTCTGGGCTTGGACCGTCTTGCCGGGAGCGGCTGCGGAGGGGGCGACCACGACCGGCGGTGGGGGCTGGCGGCTGAGCATCCATGCATAGCCGCCGAGCGCGAGGGCCAAGAGCACGAGGATGGCGGCGATAACTTTGGTCAGATTGATCATGGGGCGTGTCGAGAGAGGAGCGATTCGAGAGCTATCGATGAACAGCTCGTGGCGGCGGAGCGACTAGCTACCCTGTCGACCCCAAACCATCCACACCGCGGCAGCCAGCGCGAGATAGGCCGCATAAGGAATAAAGCGAACCCGGGTCGGCGACGAGCTCCCCTCCGACGACAGGGACCGTCCGAAAAGCACGAGCGCAAGCCGAGGGGAAATGGGCCAGCGCTGAAGAATCAGCCAGAGCGCGGCATGCAGGCTGGCAAGGGCACTACTGATGATCCAAATCGGGAGTAATGCAGATAGACCTGCCCACAGTCCGAGTGCACCGGCGAACTTAACGTCGCCTGCTCCCATGAGTCCCGTTGCGTAGAAGGGCAGCAGACAGCTAATTCCTACTGTCGCGCCGATCAGCGCTTCGTCCCATTTGATGCCGAAAGGTTGTGCATTCATAAATAGACCGCTTAAAGCAGCCGCCGCGCCGCCCAAAACCAACCAATTGGGCACGCGGCGGTGTCGAGCGTCGTACACCATAACGAGCAACAACCAAATCAGCCACAAATGAGCCACTGCAAATTCTCAGGGTGTGACCTTCGCCCCGATGCCGTCAAAAATTCCTTTGAGAATTGCGCCTAAGCCCTTGGTCTCATCCGTGCCAAAAACAGCAATAAGAATCATGGCCATTAGCCCGGCAATAATTCCATATTCAACTGCAGTAGCACCTTCTTCATCGCGCAGAAAACGAGTAATAGAGCGAAGCATGATTTCCCCTTAAAAAAGTGTTAACAAGTGAGGCTGGCCAGGTGGATGTTATACAGCGTAACTCCGTGTATCAACAACAGTAACCCGTGGGTTCGAGGCTTTCCTGTGCTAGGCCATATGGTCTAAGCAGGAAGGCGGCCAACCCCTTGCCGTCCTCAGGAAGCCTCCGCTTGGGAGCAGGAGTAACAGTCCTGAGACACATTTTTCCCTCTGACACGGTGTGTACGCATCCCATGAATGGGTGAACAACGTTACGTTCCTTGGGAACATTCAAACGGCGTTTGTTACGGGAACAAAGTCGTTACGTGTTACGTAGCAGGGGTGTGTAACGGTAGTTGTAACGCCCAAGATAGGTGCATCTCTTGTGCAAAAAGTCACACCTTTGGGGTACCTACCCCTCAGCCGGGAGGGTCTCAGCCGAGGATTTCTTCGTGGAAAAGCTTCCACTCGCTGCCTTGGCGCAGCCAGTATTGGCGCCGGGTGCGCCCGCTTTTCTCGCCTTCGAAGACTTCGCCGAAGGTGGCGACCATGGTGTCGTCGCCGTCGCGCCAATGCAGGAAGGACACGTCCTTGAACTGCACGCGTTTGCCTTGGGCATATTCCACTTCGTCGTGGAGCACCGAAAAGCCGTCGGTGTTTTTCTTGTTGCCGCTGCTGCGCTGGAAATCGGGCAAATAGAATTTCTTCAATTGCGCTTCATTGCCATTGGCTCGGGCATCTTTCCAGGCAGAAATTGCGCTGGTGAAGGTCTGGGCCTCTTTTTCGGCTTGGGGGCGCGCAATCCACTGCAGGCTGGACGCGGTGACCACGGGGGTGGCGCCGATCTGCACCTTGCGCAGCAGCTGCTTGAGGTCGGGGTTGGCCATGACGACGCAGCCGTCGCTCGCGAGCGGCGCGCGCGAGAACTGCTGGGGCGGGGTGCCGTGCAGCCAGATGCCGCTGCCGGTCTTGCCGCGCCGCACGTCGTAGGGGTTGGGGTAGTTGATGGGCAGCGCGCCGGCGCCGTAGAAGTCGCGCAGCGACTTGGGGTCGAGGCTGCTGGTGACGTAGTAAACGCCCAGCGGCGTGCGCGCGTCGCCCTCGGTGGCCTTGCCGATGCCCGACTTGCCGACCGACACGTAGTAGTCGGCCACCAGCTGCAGGCCCTTGTCGGAGTTCTCGAGCAGGTAGAGCCGAGAGCGCGAGGCGTCGACCGCAATGGCGTAGCGGCTGCGCGTGGACAGCGCCAGGAACTGCGAAGGCACGGTGCCGGCCGGCGGCCTTTCGCGCAGGGCCTGCAGGCGCCGGCGGGACTCTTCGCGCAAATCGGCCATGGCCGGGTCGCTGCGCAGCCGTCCGATGCCGGTGGCGTCGGAAAAGGCGTGCGCGGGGGGCACCTGCGTGGCGAGCAGGTCGGCGTAGACGAGCTGCGCGAGCTGGAAGTTGGGATAGTCCCGCACCAGGTCGCGGGCCTTGGCCAGCGCGGGACGCGGCTGGCCGCGTCCGAACAGTTCGTAGACCGCGATCAGGCGGGCTTCGGCGCTGCTGGCCTGCTGCAAGGCTGCAGAAGAAGAAGCAGAAGCGGCTGCCGCCTTGCTGCGCGGGGCGCCCTTGGCTGCGGCGGCGGTTCTTGCCTCTGCCGCGGAAGCCTTTCTTGCCGTCCTGGCCTTGGCTTCCCTGGCGGCCGGACGGCTGGCGGAAGCCTTGTTGGCCTTGGTGCCGCTGGTCTTGGCGCTCGCGGACTTGGTCGATGCGGCCGCTGCCGTGCCGTGCGTTGCCAGCAGCAGGGCCGATGCCGCCATGAGCGCGGCAAGCATGTTCGCGCCGCGCCGCAGCGCAGGCTTCCGAAGCCGGCCGCGCCGGACGATGTCTGCCACTAGCCGCCGACGCTTTCCTTGCGGATGTGCCACTGGTTGCCGGCGCGTTGCAGCTCGAGCGTCTTGCGGCTCGAGATGTTGAGGTTGTCGGCGCGGTAGATCTGGCGGAACTTGGCGGTTGCGGCCTGCCCGTTGACGCTGATCACGAGGTTCTCGATGTTCACGCTGATGCTCGACTTGCCGACGATGCGCGCGCGGCGTTCTTCTTCCCAGCTCTTGCGGCTTTGTCCGCCGCCGGGGTTGAAGTCGGCGCCGTAGGCGGCAAGGTAGCGGTCCATGTCCTGGCCGGCCCATGCGGCAGCCCATCCGCGCACGGCCGATTCGACTTCGGCGGTGGAGGTGGAAGAGGGCGCCGCAGCCGGTGCTGGCGCGGGCGCCGCCGGCACCGGCGCAGCCTCGGGTGCCTTGGCCACCACGGTGGGCGGCGGCGGTGCTGCGGGCGCTGGTGCGGGGGCCGCTGCTGCCTTGACGGGAGCCGGCGCAGGTGTGGGCGCGGGCGCCGGAGCGGCGGGCGCCTTGGCGACGGGCGCGGGTGCCGCAGCAGGTGCCGCAGCCTTCGCAGCCGGTGCCGCGCGGAGCGTGGCCTCTGGCGCTGCCGCCGCGACAACGGCGGATGGCTTGCCGCCGGCCGGCGCAGGCGTGAACAGGGTGCGGATCACCGCGAGCTTGGGCTGCACGGCGGTGTTGTTCTGGTCGAGCTGCAGCGCCTTGCTGTAGGCCTGGCTGGCCAGCCGCGCATACACGTCGCCGAGGTTCTCTTGCGCGGTGGCATAGCTCGGGTTGGTGCGAATCGCGCTTTCGAGCGCGCTGCGCGCCTTGTCGAACTGGTTCTGGCTCGCGTAGATGACGGCGAGGTTGTTGTAGGGCTCGGGCAGTTCGGGTGCGTCCTGCGTGAGCTGGGTGAAGGCGGCAATGGCTTCGGCGCGCTTGCCGGTGTCGAGCTGGATCACGCCCTTGAGGAAGCGCATCTGCGGGTCCTTGGGCTTGTCCTTCAGGAAGGCATCGGCGCGCGTCATGGCCTCGTCGAGCTTGCCGGCCTGCATGAGCCGGTCGACCTCGTCGTGCTCAATGGCGGCGAGCACCGGCAATGCCATGCCACAGGCGGTGGCCAGGAGCAGGGCACGCACGGTGGGAGAAAAGCGAAAGCGCGTGCGCGGCAGGGGGCTCTTGGGCATTGCGGACGAGACCTGGTAGGGGGAAGGAATGATGCGGCAGGGATTGTAAGTGGGGGAGTAACCTTCGGACACAGTGCGGACACTCGAATTGACCGCTTCCAACCTGTGTGGCCGAGGGGCGTGTTACGTAACAGGCACTGTGGCAAATACGTAACGCAGGGCCCCAAAACAGCCGTTCCAGCCGCCCTTTCCGAGCCTCTGAAAAGCGGGCCCGCAGCCGCTTCGCCAATGAAGATCGGAGTGCCTGCATGCGTCGAAGCGCCGGGCGCCACGCCGGCCTCCTTGGCCGGGCATCGTTCATGCAATGTTCAAGCCAAAGATCAATCTCGGCACGCCTTGTGCGGCCGAAAGGAAGTGCGCGTGGCCAATGAGATATCCGCCGGCAGCCCTGTTGCCGGCATGCGTGGTGGCGCCCTCGTTGTCGAGGGCAGCCGGGGCGTGTCGGAGCGCATGCGGCGCATCCTTGCCACGGTGGCGCCCGGCCTGGAGCTGGCGGCCGCGTCGACGCAGGCCGAGGCCCGCTTCATGCTGGCCACGCAGGCCTTCAGCCTCGTGCTCGTGGGCATGGACGGGCCGGATGGCGATGGCGCGGCATTGATCCGCCACGTGCGCATGGCCTATCCGCACATCGACGCCATCGCCATGTCGGAAACCGACGATGACGGCCTGGTGGGCGCCGCCATTGCCGCGGGTGCGGTGGGCTACGTGCTGACCGAGGCCGACGACGCCGAACTCGCGTTCCTGCTGCGCTCCATCGAACGCGGCGGCGCGCCGGTGGATTCACGCATTGCGCGCCGCATCCTCGGCCTGTTCGCTGCTTCCGCCCAGCCCAAGCCGATTGCCATCCACCCCGTGCCCGCGAGCCTGGCGGAAGGCAAGCCGCTGCTGTCTCCGCGCGAGCTGAAGGTGCTGCGCCTCATCGCCCAGGGCTGGAGCAACCAGCAGATCGCCGAGGCCGTGTCGCTTTCGGTCAACACCATCGAGTTTCACGCGAAGAACATCTACCGCAAGCTGTCCGTCAAGTCGCGGACCCAGGCGGTGCACCAGGCCACGCAGCAGGGCCTCTTCAACTGACGCAGACTGAGGGGCAGAGGCGGGGGCGCGGGGCGTGCCCGCAACAGGGTCAACGGTTGCGCAATGCAGCACGATCCTGTAACGTTCTGTAAGTGCGACGTCAGCAACGTTGCCGGACTCTCTCCCACTCTTTCTGGAGCCATCTTGAAGATCACCAAACGCCGCTTGCTCGAAAGCGGCGCAGCAGCAGTTGCCGCATCGCTTTTTGCACCCGGATCGTGGGCCCAGCGCGCCGGTACCGCCGCTGCCGGCGGCGACGCCGCCTGGCCGACCAAGCCCGTTCGCATCCTCGTGGGGTTTCCCGCCGGCGCATCGCCCGACCTGGCGGCGCGCGCCATTGCCGAGCCGCTGTCGAAGATCCTGCGCCAGCCGGTCACGGTCGAGAACAAGCCCGGCGCCAGCGGCAACCTGGTGGCCGACCAGGTGGCCAAGGCGACCGACGACCACACCATCGGCGCGCTGATCAACGGCAATCTCACCATTGCCAGGCTGCTCAATCCCAAACTCAGCTTCGACCCCGAGAAAGACTTTGCGCCGGTCGGCATGATCGGCACCGCGCCGCTGGTGCTGGCGGTGTCGGGCAACGCCACCGGCAAGACGGCGGCGGAGCAACTGCTGTGGGTGCGCAACCTGGGCAGCGCTGGCAAGTACGGCACGCCGGGCGTGGGCACCGTGGGCCACCTGGGCATGGAACTGCTCAAGAGCCGGGCCGCCATCACCGCGCAGCACAAGCCCTATACCGGCAATCCGCAGGTCATTGCGGGCCTGCTGGCGGGCGAGATCCAGCTGGCGCTGCTGCCGCCGGGCCTGGCCATGCCGCATGTGAAGTCGGGCAAGCTCAAGGCCATTGGCGTGACCTCGCCCGAGCGCAGCCCGCTGGCCAGCGAGCTGCCCACGATCCGCGACGCCGACGTGCGCGGCGCCGACCTCGAGATCTGGACCGCGCTGGCCGCGCCCGCGGGCATGAAGCCGGCGGCCATCGCCAGGCTGAATGCCGCGCTGGCCGAGGTGCTCGGCTCGCCCGAGGTGAGCCAGGCGCTGCTGAAGACCGGCTGGCAGGCGCAGCCCGGTTCGCCCGACGCGCTGGCCAAGCGCATGCGCGCCGACACGGCGCGGCTGGGCGGCGTGATCATCATGAAGGGCATCCACTCCGAAGCTTAGGACGCCCCCCGAAGCGCCTTCGGCGCCTCCCCCCACTGGGGGGCGCACCCGGCGGCCGGGCAAAGCCCGTTCCGCGGGTGCGCTGGATGAGGCCGCCTTCTATTTACAGCAGTATTGAAACCTTCTTCGCGGCATCCATCAGCGCCGGCAATATCGTCTCCTGCATCACCTTCGCGCTGGTGCGATTGGCCTGTCCGCTGATGTTCAGCGCGGCCACCATGCGGCCCTGGCGGTTGACGATGGGCGCGGCCACGGAGATCAGGCCTTCTTCCAGCTCCTGGTTCACCAGGCACCACTGCTGCTTGCGCGCCTGCGCCACCTTGGCCATGAGCGCGTCCACGTCGGTCACGGTGTGCTTGGTGAGCGCCTGGCGATCGGAGGCCTCGAGCCGCGCGCGCACCTCTTCGTCGTCCAGGTCGGCCAGCAGCAGCCGGCCGAGCGAGGTGCAGTAGGCCGGCAGCCGCGAGCCCACGCCCAGGCTGATGTGCATGATCTTCTTGGTGGGCACGCGCATCACGTAGACGATGTCGGTGGCGTCCAGCACCGCGGCCGAGCACGACTCCTGCACCTGCTGCACCAGCGCTTCCATCACGGGCTCGGCGCGGTTCCAGATCGGCATTGAAGAGAGATATGCAAAGCCCAGGTCGAGGATGCGCGGCGTGAGCGTGAAGAGCTTGCCGTCGCTCACCACGTAGCCCAGCGTCTGCAGCGTGAGCAGGATGCGCCGCGCGCCCGCCCGCGTGAGGCCGCTGGCGGCCGCCACCTCGCTGAGCGTCTGGCGCGGCGCGCTTTCGCTGAACGAGCGGATCACCTGGAGCCCGCGCGCGAACGACTGCACGTAGCTGTCGCCGGGGGCGGGCGTCTCTGTTTGCGGGGTATGGGTTGCCATGTGGAACGATCCTCTTTAGAATTCATTATACGAACAAATGTTCTTTATACGAACAAATCGGCGATTCGCAAAAACACGGAATCGGCCCGGTCTGGTCGGATGGTTGGGGCAGGTCGTTCGCACGGTTCGATTTCTCTTTCTTTCCTCATTCCCGGAGACAGGCTTCATGATCAACAAGATCGCGCGCTCGGTCGCCGATGCCCTGGCAGGCATCCCAGACGGCGCCACGGTTCTCATCGGCGGTTTCGGCACCGCCGGCATTCCCGGCGAACTCATCGACGGCCTCGTCGAGCAGGGCGCCAAGGACCTCACCGTCGTCAACAACAATGCCGGCAACGGCGAAACCGGCCTGGCCGCGCTGCTCAAGGCCGGCCGCGTGCGCAAGATCATCTGCAGCTTTCCGCGCCAGGCCGACAGCCAGGTGTTCGACGGGCTCTACCGCAGCGGCAAGATCGAACTCGAACTGGTGCCCCAGGGCAACCTGGCCGAGCGCATCCGCGCCGCGGGCGCCGGCATTGGCGCCTTCTTCTGCCCCACGGGCTACGGCACGCAGCTCGCGGGCAACCGCGAAACGCGCGAGATCGACGGCAAGCAGTACGTGCTCGAATACCCGATCCACGGCGACGTGGCACTCATCAAGGCCGAGCGCGGCGACCGCTGGGGCAACCTGGTCTACCGCAAGGCCGCGCGCAACTTCGGCCCGGTGATGGCCATGGCCGCGAAGAAGACCATTGCCACCGTGCACGACATCGCCGAGCTCGGCACCCTCGACCCCGAGACCGTCGTGACCCCGGGCATCTTCGTGCACCAGGTGGTGCGCATCGAACGCGTGGCCACCCAGGCCGGCGGTTTCAAGAAGGCAGCATGACCATGACAACCTACCAACGTCGCACCAAGGACCAGCTCGCCGCCCGCGTGGCGCAGGACATCTTCGACGGCGCCGTCGTCAACCTGGGCATCGGCCAGCCCACGCTGGTGGCCAACCACCTGCCCAAGGGCCGCGAGGTCATCCTGCAGAGCGAGAACGGCATCCTCGGCATGGGCCCCGCGCCCGAGGCCGGCGAAGAGGACTACGACCTCATCAACGCCGGCAAGCAGCCCGTCACGCTGCTGCCGGGCGGCTCGTTCTTCCACCATGCCGACAGCTTCGCGATGATGCGCGGCGGCCACCTCGACATCTGCGTGCTCGGCGCGTTCCAGGTGTCGGCCACGGGCGACCTGGCCAACTGGCACACGGGCGAGAAAGACGCCATTCCGGCAGTCGGCGGCGCCATGGACCTGGCCATCGGCGCCAAGCAGACCTGGGTCATGATGGACCTGCTGACCAAGCAGGGCGCGAGCAAGCTGGTGCAGGAATGCAGCTATCCGCTGACCGGCATCGCCTGCGTCAAGCGCGTGTACTCCGACCTGGCCACGCTCGAATGCACGCCCGAGGGCCTGAAGCTCGTCGACCTGGTCGAGGGCCTCAGCCGCGAAGAGCTCGAAAAGCTGGTCGGCCTGCCGATCGCCGCCTGACCCGTTCACTTCCATTCTGGAGACAACTCACATGACCAACCAAGCCTTCATCTGCGACGCCGTTCGCACCCCCTTCGGCCGCTACGGCGGTTCGCTCAGCAGCGTGCGCACCGACGACCTGGGCGCCGTGCCGCTCAAGGCGCTGATGGAACGCAACAAGAACGTCGACTGGCAGGCCGTGAGCGACGTGCTCTACGGCTGCGCCAACCAGGCCGGCGAAGACAACCGCAACGTCGCGCGCATGTCGGCGCTGCTCGCGGGCCTGCCGCTCGAAATCGGCGGCGGCACCATCAACCGCCTGTGCGGCTCGGGCCTCGATGCGCTGGGCACCGCGGCGCGCGCCATCCGCGCCGGTGAAGCCGGCCTCATGATTGCCGGCGGCGTCGAAAGCATGAGCCGCGCGCCCTTCGTCATGCCCAAGGCCGAGAGCGCCTTCAGCCGCAACAACGCGGTGTACGACACCACCATCGGCTGGCGCTTCGTCAACAAGCTCATGAAGGCGCAGTACGGCGTCGACTCCATGCCCGAGACGGCCGAGAACGTGGCCACCGACTACAAGATCGAGCGCGAGGCGCAGGACCTGATGGCGCTCAACTCGCAGCTGCGCGCCGTGGCCTCGCAGAAGTCCGGCTTCTTCGACGCCGAAATCGTGCCCGTGACCGTGCCGCAGAAAAAGGGCGACGCCATCATCGTCAACAAGGACGAGCATCCGCGCGAAACCAGCCTCGAATCGCTCGCCAGGCTCAAGGGCGTGGTGCGCCCCGACGGCACCGTGACGGCCGGCAACGCCAGCGGCGTGAACGACGGCGCTTGCGCGCTGCTGCTGGCCGACGAAGCCGGCGCCGCCAAGCATGGCTTGACGCCGCGCGCCCGCGTGGTCGGCATGGCCACCGCCGGCGTGGCGCCGCGCGTGATGGGCATCGGCCCGGCGCCCGCCACGCAGAAGGTGCTGGCGCTCACCGGCCTCACGCTCGACCAGCTCGACGTGATCGAGCTCAACGAAGCCTTCGCGGCGCAAGGCCTTGCCGTGCTGCGCCTGCTGGGCCTGCAGGACAACGACCCGCGCGTCAACATCAACGGCGGCGCCATTGCGCTCGGCCACCCGCTGGGTGCCAGCGGTGCGCGCCTGGCCACCACCGCGGTCAACCAGCTGCACAAGGGCGGCGGCCGCTATGCGCTGTGCACCATGTGCATCGGCGTGGGCCAGGGCATTGCCGTGATCCTGGAACGCGTCTGATGGATCGCGCCCGTCGCGGCCTGCTGCTGGGGCTGCTGGCGGCGGCAGGGCTGCCTGCGCACGCGCAGCCCGACACCCGGCCGATCCGCATCGTCGTGCCCTTTGCGGCCGGCGGCGGCAACGACGTGTTCGCGCGCCAGATGGCCAAGGGCCTGGGCGAGCTGCGCAAGCAGGGCGTCATCGTCGACAACAAGCCCGGCGCGGGCGGCAACCTCGGCACCGAGCAGGTGGTGCGCAGCGCGCCCGACGGCAGCACGCTGCTGCTGGGCCACACCGGCACCGTGTCGATCAACCCGGCGCTCTACAAGGGCCTGAAGTTCGACGCGCGCAAGGACCTGCTGCCGGTGGCCATGTTCGCTTCGTCCGCACTGGTGCTGGTGGTGCCCGCCGCATCGAAGGTGCGCACCGTGGCCGATCTGGTGGCCGAGGCCAAGGCGCGGCCGGGCCTGCTCGACTACGCCTCGAGCGGCAGCGGCACCGGCGGCCACCTGACCGGCGAGCTCTTTGCAGAGCGCACCGGCACGCGCATCAATCACATTCCCTACAAGGGCACCAACCCCGGCCTCACCGACCTGGCGGGCGGGCAGGTGCAGATGATGTTCAGCGTCGTTCCGCCTGCGCTCGCGCTGGTCAAGGGCGGCCGGCTGCGCGCCGTTGCGGTCACGGGCGCCAAGCGCCTGCCTTCGCTGCCCGAGGTGCCCACCGTGGCCGAGTCGGGCCTGCGCGAGCTCGCAGGCTTCGAGAGCACGCTGACCTACGGCATCCTCGCGCCGCGCGGCACGCCCGATGCCTTCGTGAAGGAGCTTTCGGCGCAGATGCTGCAGGTGGCGGGCAGCGCCGAATTCCAGTCGCGCCTGGGCGTGGAAGGCGCGGTGCCGCTGCTCGGCGGCCCGGCCGAATACGCCGCCCTCATCGCGAAGGAAAGCGCGCTCTGGGCCGGCATCGTCAAGGCTTCCGGCGCCACGGTCGAGTGAGAACGAGACCTTCGGACCTCAACTAAAGTCGAGGTTGAGAGGTCTCGATGAAATCCAAGCCAGCAGAGCCACCGCACGATTTTCCGGCCACGCTGTCTGTGGGCGAGGTCGCGCACCGCAGCGGGGTGCCGGTGTCCACCCTTCATTTCTACGAATCCAAGGGGCTCATCGCGAGCCACCGGGCGCCCAGCAACCATCGCCGCTATGGGCGAGACGTGCTCCGGCGCGTGGCGTTCATCCGCGTCGCGCAGCGCGTGGGCATTGCGCTGGCCGACATCGCCGATGCGCTGGCCACGCTGCCCACCTCGGCCGCGCCCAGCCGCGCAGACTGGGCGCGGCTTTCGGCCGGCTGGCGCGCCGAGCTGGACGAACGCATGGCCCAGCTCAAGAAGCTGCGCGACACGCTGGACGACTGCATCGGCTGCGGCTGCCTGTCGATCGACCGCTGCCGCCTGCGCAACCCGGCCGACAAGCTGTCGTCGGAAGGGCCCGGCGCCCGCCGCCTCGTGATCAGGCGCGCGGAAGACTGAGGGACTGCCGCTCCTCGCCGATGGGAAGCCGCGACATCAGTTCGTTCGTCTCGGCGGCAGACATCGCGAGCACCAGCCGCTCGAACTCGGCGCGGTAGCAAGGCAGCATCAGCGTGGCCGTCAGCGCGTGGGCATCGTCACTGCGCGCAAGGTACGCATGGCATGCGGCAATGCTTCGATGGATCTGGAGCGCCTCTGCGACGCGGGCGGAGGTTTTCGGGTCATGGTTCATGCTGCGCAATGTGCAGCCTCAACCTAACTTGAGGTCAAGCGGAATGAATACCGAGCCGGTCAGTTCATGGCTTCGACGGCCGAAGCGAGCACATAGCCTTCGCTGCGCACGGTCTTGATGTAGCGGGGCTCGCGCGCATCGTCGCGCAGCCGCTGGCGCAGCCGGCTCACGAGCAGGTCGATGGAGCGCTCGAAGAGCTCGGCCTCGCGGCCCTGGGTGAGGCTGAGCAGCTGGTCGCGGCTCAGCACCTTCTGCGGATGGTCGAGGAACACGCGCAGCAGCCGGTATTCGGCGCCGCTCAGCGCCACCATGACGCCGCTGTCGTCGATCAGGTGGCGCGCCACCGTGTCGACCTGCCATTCGCCGAAGCTCAGTTTCTGCGAGGGTTCGACCGCGCCCATGTTCGGCGGCAGCATGCGCGTGCGGCGCATCACGGCGCGCAGGCGCGCGAGCAGCTCGCGTGCGGAAAAAGGCTTGGCCAGATAGTCGTCGGCGCCCATCTCCAGGCCCAGGATGCGGTCGGCCTCCTCGCTGCGCGCGGTCAGCATCAGGATGGGCGTGGCCTTGTACTTGCCGGTGCGCAGGTCGCGGCACAGCGTGAGCCCGTCTTCGCCGGGCAGCATCAGGTCGAGGATGATCAGGTCGAACGGGCCCGACTCCTCGAGCGCGGCGCGCATGTGGCGGCCGGTGGGCACCGCGACCACGCGCAAGCCGTTCTTCACCAGGTAGGTGGTGAGCAGTTCGCGGATTTCCCGGTCGTCGTCGACGATGAGGATGTGGTCGGAGGTCTTTGGCGTCATGGCAGTGAGCAAAAAAGGGTGGGTGCGGAAAGCGCGCCGCAGCCGCAATGTAGCCGCCCGCCCGCCGCCGGCCGGCGGTTTTGTATTCGCAAGTATCTGGCGCGGCGGGCGCCGTACACAGGCATACGCAATCTGCGCGGGCAGGGGGAAGGCGGCTCAACAATCCGTGCGTTCCCGAACCAACCCACCCAAGGAAACCACCATGACCCGCATCGAAAAAGTTCTCTACACCGGCAAGACCAGCACCTCTTCGGGTGGCCGCGACGGCGAGGCGCGCAGCTCCGACGGCCGCCTGGACATCAAGCTCTCGTCGCCCGGCAGCGCCGGCAGCGGCACCAACCCGGAGCAGCTGTTCGCGGCCGGCTGGTCGGCCTGCTTCATCGGCGCCATGGGCAAGGCGGCGGGCAGGATGAAGGTCGCATTGCCGCCCGACCTGGCCGTCGATGCCGAAGTCGACCTGGGCACGGCGGGCAGCGAATACTTCCTGCAGGCGCGGCTGAATGTGAGCCTGCCGGGCCTGGACCGCGAAGTGGCGCAGGCCCTGACGGACGCGGCGCACCAGACCTGCCCCTATTCGAAGGCCACCCGCGGCAATATCGACGTTTCCATCCACCTGGTGTGAGCCAGCGGCGGCGTGCACGGCCGCGCCGCATGAACGAAGAAGAAGGTGTCCATGTCCACTCCCGCGAATCCTCCCGCGAACCTGGCCGGCGCTGTGCGCGGCTGGCGCCGGCTGCTGCCCGGCTCGCTGTTCTCCCGCGTGACGCTGATCATCGTGGTGGGCCTGGCGATTGCGCAGCTGCTCACCTTCGCGGCGATCCGCTACGAGCGGAACATGGCGCTGCGCGAGCTGATGATGATCGGCATCGAGCGCGACATCGCGAGCTCGGTCGCCATCCTCGACCGCCTGCCCGCGGCCGAGCGCGCCGGCTGGCTCGACCGGCTGGAGCGGCGCAACTACCGCTTCGTGCTGGGCGGCAGTGCAGAGGGCACCGAGCCCGGCTCGCCGCAGTCGCGGCAGTTTGCCGCGGCCATCGTCGACGCGATGCGCCCGTTCCAGGTCGTCAAGGTCGGCGAGGTGGCCTGGCCGCCGGAGGGCCTGCAGATCCAGGTGCGCCTGGGCGACGGGTCTTCCGTGGTCGTCCATGCAATGCGCGTGGGCATGCCGGTGTCGGGCTGGGTGATGTGGCTGCTTGCGGCCCAGCTGGTGGTGCTGGCCGTGTGCGCCTGGTATGCGGTGCGGCTGGTGACGCGGCCGCTCGCGCAGCTTTCCGAGGCGGCCGACCGGCTCGGGCCCGACCTCAAGGGCCGCACGCTCGCGGAAGAGGGCCCCACCGAAGTGGCGCATGCGGCGCGCGCCTTCAACGCCATGCAGCAGCGCATTGCGGGCTACATGTCCGAGCGCGTCGAGATCCTCGCGGCCATCTCGCACGACCTGCAGACGCCCATCACGCGGATGCGGCTGCGCACCGACCTGATGGACGACGCGCACGACCGCGAGAAATTCCGCCAGGACCTCGACGCCATGCACTCGCTGGTGCGCGAAGGCGTGACCTACGCGCGCACGCTCCACGGCGCAGCGGAGCCGCCGCTGCGCATCGATGCCGATGCACTGCTCGAAAGCATGGTGGCCGACTACGAAGACGTGGGCCAGCAGGTGCGGCTCGAAGGCAAGGCCGGCGCGCCGATCGTGAGCCGCCCGCATGCGCTGCGCCGCATCCTGATGAACCTGATCGACAACGCGCTCAAGTTCGGCAGCGAGGTGCGCCTGCGCGTGCATGCCGAAGAAGACGGCCGGCTGGTGCTGAGCGTGCTCGACAACGGCCCCGGCATTCCGCCGGACGAGCTCGACGCCGTGCTCAAGCCTTTCTACCGCGTCGAGAGTTCGCGCAACCGCAGCACCGGCGGCACCGGGCTGGGCCTGGCCATTGCGCACCAGCTGGCCATGGCCATGGGCGCCGAGCTCACGCTGAAGAACCGCACCGAAGGCGGGCTCGAGGCCCGGCTCGCGCTGGCCGCTCCGGCGCGCACCAACCTCCAGGACTGAATCATGCTCATCCTCTTCATTGCCTACCTGGGCGGGGTGCTCACCATCCTGAGCCCCTGCATCCTGCCGGTGCTGCCCTTCGTGTTTGCGCGCGCCGACCGGCCGTTCGGCTCGCACGGCCTGCCGATGCTGCTCGGCATGGCGCTGGCCTTTGCCGCCGTGGCCACGCTGGCGGCGGTGGGCGGCGGCTGGATCGTCACGCTCAACGAATACGGGCGCCTTGGCGCCATCGCGCTGCTCGCGCTGTTCGGCCTCGGCCTGCTGTTCCCCAGCGTGGCCGAGCGCCTCGGCCGGCCGCTGGTGGCGCTGGGCGTCCGCATGTCCGAGCCGCGCGGCAGCGATGGCGCGGCGCCTGCATCCGGGTTCTCGCCGCTGCTGCTGGGCGTGGGCACGGGCCTGCTCTGGGCGCCGTGCGCGGGGCCGATCCTCGGCCTGATCCTGACGGGCGCGGCGCTCAATGGCGCGAGCGTCGGCACCTCGCTGCTGCTGCTGGCCTATGCGGCCGGCGCCTGCACCTCGCTCGCGGCCGCGCTGCTGTTCGGCGGGCGGCTTCTCTCTGTCATGAAGCGTTCGCTGCATACCGGCGAATGGGTGCGGCGCGCCGCCGGCGCGGCCGTGCTGGTGGGCGTGGGCGCCATTGCGCTCGGGCTGGACACCGGCTTGCTCGCCCGCCTGTCGGTGGGCACCACGTCGGCGCTGGAGCAGGCGCTGGTGGACAGGATCAAGCCAGGCAAGCCGCAGCCGGAACCGGTCGCGCTGCGCGAAGACGCGGGCCTCGTGCGCGTGTCGGACGATCGCACGGCCCCGCCGCCCGCGCGCGAGCTCAGGGTCGAAGGCCGCTTTCCCTCCTTGGCCGGCGCCACCGAATGGATCAACTCCGCGCCGCTCGCGCCCGAGGCCCTGCGCGGCAAGGTGGTGCTGGTCGACTTCTGGACCTACTCGTGCATCAATTGCCTGCGCACGCTGCCCTACCTTCGTGCATGGGCCGAGAAGTACAAGGACGCGGGGCTGGTGGTCATCGGCGTGCATTCGCCGGAGTTCGCGTTCGAGAAGCAGCCGGCCAACGTGCGCAAGGCCGTCAAGGACCTGGGCATCGGCTTTCCGGTGGCGCTGGACAACGACTTCGCGATCTGGCGCGGCTTCGACAACCAGGCCTGGCCCGCGTTCTATTTCATCGATGCCGAGGGCCGCATCCGCCACCACCAGTTCGGCGAGAACCGCTACGACAAGGCCGAGCAGGTGATCCAGCAGCTGCTGGCCGAGGCGGGCCAGACCCGCATCGCCGCCGGGCTGGTGGCGCCGCTCGGTCAGGGTACCCAGGCCGCGCCCGGCGCCGAGCCGGCGCTCTCCGGCGAAACCTACCTGGGCCACGAGCGTGCGCACGGCTTTGCCTCGCCCGGGGGCATCGCGCGGGACCGTGCGAAGGCCTACCAGCCCGCGGCCTCGGCGCTGCGCACCAACCAGTGGTCGCTGGCCGGCGACTGGACGGTGGAGGCCGAACGCGCCGTGCTGAACGGCGCCAACGGCCGCATCGCCTATCGCTTCCAGGCGCGCGACCTGCACCTGGTGCTGGGCCCGGCGGCCAACCGCAAGCCGGTGCGCTTCAGGGTGCTGGTGGATGGAAAGCCGCCGCTCGCGGACCACGGTTCCGACACCGACGCACAGGGCTACGGCGTGATCGATGCACAGAAGCTGTACCAACTGGTGCGGCAGGCGGAGGGCAGCCGGGAGCGGCTGTTCGAGATCGAGTTTCTCGACGCCGGCGCGCAGGCCTACGCGTTCACTTTCGGTTGAGCGCTGACGCGGCTCGGGCGTGGAGCGGGCGGCCGAGCCTGCCTGTCAGGCGGCCCAGGCGCTCAGCGAGAGCCGCCGCAGCATGTCGGTCTGGCGCGATTCCTCGGCATCCCGCAGGCTCTTGGCCGCGCGGGCCGCCACGTAGCTGACGTACAGCGTCTCGATGGCCTTGGCCCAGTCGTGCATCTTCTGGGGCACCGCACCGGCCGAGGCATCCTCGGCCGGACAGGCGGGCACCTCGAAACCGGCTTTGCTGAGGATGGTGGCTTTCTGGAAGATGGTGAGCATGGGGCGGGCCTCCTGGCCTTTGGGTATGGGCATCAGGTTAGCGTTGGCGCAAGAGGCGTGCCATCCGCTGCATGACGTATGTGACTGTCGGTAAGCGAGCTTCCCTCTGCGCCGCGGCCGCGGTTTTCTAGGCCTTAAGCCTTAGGCCGGCTTCGATTCGGCGTGCTGCCAGACCAGCGTGGCGGCCGCCAGGTCTTCGAGCGCGCTGCCCACGGCCTTGAAGACGGTGCGCTCTTCGCGGCCCGTGCGGCCCGCGCATTCGCCCCGGCAGAGTGCGGCCAGCGTGCCTTGCACCTCATCGGCGCGCAGCGTGCCGGCCGCGATGGCGTCGAGCAGCTCGCCGGCCTTCTGCAGCGCCTCGGTGGTGTCGACGAAGGTGCGCGCACCCTCGAAGCAGCGCACGTCGGCCTCGCGCATGGCGGGCGTGAAGCTGCCGATCAGGTCCAGGTGCGAGCCCGGCGCCAGCCATTCGCCGCGCACCAGCGGCGCGGTGGCCAGGGTGGCGCAGCTCACGATGTCGGCCTGGCGCACGGCCGCTTCGAGGTCCGTGGCGGCCTGGGCGTTGAACCCTTCGGCACGCCATTGCGCGGCCAGCGCCTGGGCGCCTTCGGGCCGGTGGTTCCACACGAGCACCTCGTCGATGGGCCGCACGCTCGCATGCGCAGCGGGCAGCAGCCGCGCGACGCGGCCGGTGCCCAGCACCAGCAGGCGGCGCGCATCGGCGCGCGCCAGGAACGAGGCACCCAGCGCCGATGCCGCGGCCGTGCGGCGCGCGGTGAGTTCGTTGCCGTCCATCATGGCCAGCGGCACGCCGGTGCGCGCGTCGTACAGCACATAGGTCGCATGCAGCCCGGGCAGGCCGCGCGCGCTGTTGCCCGGAAAGATGTTGATGGTCTTGATGCCCAGAAAGCCCGCGTCGCTCCACGCCGGCATGATGAGCACGGTGCCCTTGTCGGCGCCGGCGGTCTCGATGGCGTGCACATGGCGCGGCGGCACCTGCGCCTCGGCCGCGAAGGCTGCGCGCAGCGCAGGCACGAGCCGCGCAAAGTCCAGCGGCTCGCGGGTAGCGGGTTGGTCGAAATGTTTCATGTCGGCGTGGAGGCTGCGGGGCGCCGGGAGGATAGCTCAGCCCGCCGCGATGCGGCTCCATTCGAGCCCGTGCTTGGCCAGGTACTTGCGCAGCCGGTCGGCATCGTTCACCACGCTGCGCTGCGCGCGCGAGGCCTGGAAGAGCTGCCGCCCCGCATCCGACAGGCTGCGCGAGTCGCGGCACACACGCACCACCGCTTCGAGCTGCAGCCGGTCGAACAGGTCGAGCGCGGCCGCGCGGCCGTCGCCGAGCAGGCTGCCGAGGTCGATGTCGGCAGCGCCTGCATTTCGCCTGGCCGGGCCCTCGCGGTTCCAGAGCCAGCGCAGCCGCTCGATCTCCGCTTCGACCAGCGCCACCGGAATGCGCCCGCCGTCCGCCAGCGTGGCCAGCCGCGTCACGCTGGCCGAGAGGTCGCGGAAGTTGCCGCACCACAGCGCCTCGCCGCTCTGCGCGAAGCGCAGGTAGGCTGCGCGCGCCTCGGCGTTGAAGCGCACCACGCGGTGGTTCTCGGCCGCATGGATGGCCAGCAGGTGGTCGATGTTGGGCTCGATGTCCTCGGGCCGCTGCGCGAGGCCGGGCAGGTTGTAGGTCCAGAGGTTGATGCGCGCGAACAGGTCCTCGCGGAAACGCCCCTCGGCCACGTCGCTGCGCAGGTCGCGGTTGGTGCCGGCGATCAGCTGGAAGTCGCTCTCCACTTCCTTGTCGGCGCCCACCGGGAAGAAGCGCTTCTCCTCGATGGCCTTGAGCAGCATCGCCTGCTCATCGAGCCCGAGTTCGCCGATCTCGTCGAGGAACAGCGCGCCCTGGTTCGCCGTGCGCAGCAGCCCGGCCCGGTCGCTTGCCGCGCCGGTGAAGGAGCCCTTCCTGTGGCCGAACAGGGTGGAGGCCGCGCCGTCGCCGCGAAGCGTGGCGCAGTTCACTTCGACGAAGGGCCCGCTTATCTGGTGGCGCGCGTGCTTCAGCTCGAACATGCGCCGCGCGAGGAAGGACTTGCCCGCACCCGTCGGCCCCACCAGCAGGATCGGCGCGCGCGAACGCACGGCCACGCGCTCGATCTCGTCGATCAGCGCGTTGAAGCGCGCGTTGCGCGTGGCGATGCCGCTTTTCAGGAACGCGACCGCGTCGCGCTGTTCCGCATCGAAGCGCCGCGCGATCACGTCATAGCGCGACAGGTCGAGGTCGATCAGCGTGCACTTGCCGGCCTCGCCTTCACGCTGCTTCCAGGGCGGCGAGGTCTGCGCCAGCACGCCCGGCACCACGCGCGATTCCGACAGCAGGAACATGCAGATCTGCGCCACGTGCGTGCCGGTGGTGATGTGCGTCCAGTACTGCTCGCGCTCGGTGTCGAAGGCGTAGGCGCGCGCCCAGTCGTACAGGCGCGTGTAGACCTCGCCGAAGTCCCACGGGTCCGCGAGGTCGAAGGGCACGAGGTTGACTGTGGTCTCGGGCGACACGGCGGCGATGTCGGCCTTCACTACCTCGGCCAGCGCCTTGTGCTTGAGCGTGTAGAGCAGCTCCATGCGCGAGACGACCATGTCGTCGTGCTGCGCGAGCGAGACCGTCGGGCGCCACTTGTTCCAGCGGCCCGCGCCTTGGCCGGCGTCGAGCTGGGTGCCGAGGAAGCCGATGACGACGATGGGTTTCTTCATTGCTTGGATAAATAGCTAGCTGATTTTCTAAGTATTGTCGGAATGCTAGCAACGAAACGATGCCGCGTCACACCCGCAGAAGAAGAAATTTCCCTTTTCCATCAATGGCTTGCGTCGTAGCCTGCTTGTTTCCTGCCGGCCTGACCCCAGGTTGGCACGCTCGCTGCAAGAGAGAGTCCGTCCGGATGCAGTTCATCCGCTCCCAGGTGCCGCATGACAGCGGCCCGGTGCCGCAGGCCAGACCCGTTCTTGGGCTCGCGGTATGCCGCTGTTGAACTGTGCTGGTCACTGGACTTGTTCCAGTCTGCTCATGGTGGAGCACCGTGCTAACCACGCGGCGTGGCGGGTTCGATTCCCGCAAACAACCTTCGGCGGTGTTCGCACCGCCGCTTTGATGGGGGCGAAAGCCCCACCGCCCCGGCACACCGGAGCAAGGCGCAGGGCAGGGCCCGGCCGAGCGACACCGTGCCAGTGCAGGCGGCTTGCGCATCGCGCGTTCTGCAAGGAACCGCATGCAGCCATCGACGCAGAAGGAGGCGATGGCGCAGCCCCGCGGCGGCGCCATCGCACCGACCCGTCGACCGCTGCACTGCCGACCTCGCAAGCCCCGGTGCCCGCCGCCTGTCCTTCGTGGGCCCCGATACGCAATGAAGACGAACGACAACGAAACGAAGAAGAAGAGAGAGGAAGAAAAAATGCTGGGATTCAACCAATTCACCGTCAAGAAGAACGAACGCGCGCTGCTGCTGCGCAATGGCGATTTCGACGGGCTGTACGCCGCGGGCAAGCACCGCGTGTTCACGGGCTTCGACGCCGTCCAGATCGAGCGCTTCTCGCTGGCCGAACCCGCCTTCGACCACGAGCTGGCCGACTACTTCCTGGCGCGCGAGCCGGAACTGGTGCAGCGCGAGTTCGTGCTGGTGTCGCTGAGCGAGACCGAGGTCGGCCTGCGCCATGAAGACGGCGTGCTGGTGCAGATCCTGCCGCCCGCCACCCGCAAGCTCTACTGGCGCGGCCTGCGCGAGCAGCGCGTCGACGTGATCGACGTGGCCGCCGATGCGCGCCTGCCGGCCGAACTGCTGGCCAAGCTGCAGAGCGTGGCGCTGCGTCCGCGTGCGGTGCAGGGGCTCGAAGGCGTGCTGCTGGTGCAGGTGCCCGAGTTCCACGCCGGTGTGCTGACGCTCGAAGGGCAGATGCAGGCGCTGCTGCCGCCGGGCAACCACGGCTTCTGGCGCTTCAACCGCCAGGTGGCCGTGACCAGCGTGGACCTGCGTTCGCAGATCGCCGAAGTGAGCGGGCAGGAAATACTGACCCGCGACAAGGTGGGACTGCGGCTGAACCTGTCGGCGGTCTGGCGCTTTGCCGATGTGCGGCAGGCCCTGGCACAGATGCCCAAGCCGGCCGACCATGTGTACCGCGAACTGCAGTTCGGCCTGCGTGCGGCGGTGGGCGAGCAGACGCTCGACGCCCTGCTGGAGAACAAGTCCGCCATCGACCAGACGGTGCTGGCGCAGGTGCGCGAGCGGCTCGAGGGTTCGGGCGTGGTGCTGGAGAGCGTGGGCGTGAAGGACATCATCCTGCCGGGCGAGATGAAGACCATCCTCGCGCAGGTGGTGGAGGCCGAGAAGTCGGCCCAGGCCAACGTGATCCGCCGCCGCGAGGAAACCGCGGCCACGCGCTCGCTGCTGAACACTGCCAAGGTGATGGAGGGCAACCCCGTCGCCTTGCGCATGAAGGAACTCGAAACGCTGGAACGCGTGGCCGAACGCATCGACAAGATCTCGGTGGTCGGCGGCCTGGACCAGGTGCTCAACGGACTCGTGACGCTGCGGCCGAACGGTTGAGTCGTAAAGAATAGACAGACAGAGAGAAAAGACATGGAACAGAACTACAAACTGCACGAAGTCGCCAACGGCGTCCCCGTAAAGATGTGGACGAACGGCGTGCCCGTGGAAGACGAGGCGCAGAAGCAGCTCGAGAACGCGGCGCGCCTGCCCATCGTGTTCAAGCACATCGCGGCCATGCCCGACGTGCACTACGGCATCGGCGCCACCGTGGGTTCGGTGATCCCGACCTTCAAGGCCATCATCCCGGCCGCGGTGGGCGTGGATATCGGCTGCGGAATGATGGCCTGCAAGACCACGCTCAACGCGCGCGACCTGCCCGACAACCTGGGCCCGCTGCGCTCGGCCATCGAGAAGGCCGTGCCGCACGGAAGCAACCCCAAGCGCATGGGCCGCGACAAGGGCGCGTGGGACACGCCGCCCGACGAAACCGATGCGGCCTGGGCCCAGCTGGTGGATGAGTTCGATGCGATCTGCGAGGACTACCCGCGCATCAGGAACACCAACAACCACAAGCACCTGGGAACGCTGGGTACCGGCAACCACTTCATCGAGGTGTGCCTCGACGAGGCGGGCGCGGTGTGGTTCATGCTGCACTCGGGTTCGCGTGGCGTGGGCAATGCCATCGGTACGCACTTCATCGAGCTTGCGATGAAGGACGCCGAACTGCACCAGCGCAACCTGCCCGACCAGGACTTGGCGTACTTCGAGGAAGGCGCCCAGTACTTCGGCGACTATGTGCGCGCGGTGGGCTGGGCCCAGAAGTTCGCGCGCGCCAACCGCGAGGTGATGATGCAGCGCGTGGTCGCGGCCGCGCGCAAGGTGATTGCCAAGCCTTTCGAGGCGCACGTGGAAGCGGTGAACTGCCACCACAACTACGTGAGCCGCGAGACGCACTTCGGCGAGGACGTGCTCGTCACGCGCAAGGGCGCGGTGAGCGCCAAGGCCGGCGAGCTCGGGATCATTCCCGGCAGCATGGGCGCCAAGAGCTACATCGTGCGCGGCAAGGGCAACCCCGAGAGCTTCATGAGCTGCAGCCACGGCGCCGGTCGAAAGATGAGCCGCACCAAGGCGAAGAAGCTCTTCACCATCGCCGACCAGATCGCCGCGACCGAAGGCGTGGAATGCCGCAAGGACGCCGACGTGATCGACGAGATCCCGATGGCCTACAAGGACATCGACGCGGTGATGGAGGCGCAGAAGGACCTGGTGGAGGTGGTCTACACGCTCAAGCAGGTGGTGTGCGTGAAGGGATAGCCCATGAAAAGCAACAAGCAACGCCGCTCCGAAATCAAGGCACATCGGCTCGAACGCGCCGCGCGCAGGTTGGCCGAGCAGCGGCTGCCCGCCGGCGCGCGGCCCGTGAGCGGTGCCGGCCTGGTGGTCGCCGATACGGCGCTGCTGGCCGCGCACAACAATACCTACGGACCCTTGCCCACGTTCTACGTGGACAAGGCCTTCACCTGCCGCGACTGCGGCGCCGACGAAGTGTGGACGGCCAAGCAGCAGAAGTGGTGGTACGAGGTGGCGCTGGGCAACATCAACAGCACGGCGGTGCGCTGCCGTGCCTGCCGGCTCGCAAGGCGCGCGCTTTCGCGCTCCGGCGCGGCCGTGGTCGCCGCGCAGCAAGGAGGCCGCCCATGATCGAACTCGACGGTTCGCAAGGCGAGGGCGGCGGGCAGATCCTGCGCACCAGCCTGGCGCTTTCGGTGGCCACGAGCCAGCCCGTGGCCATCGAGAAGATTCGCGCAGGCCGCGCCAAGCCGGGCCTGATGCGCCAGCACCTGGCCTGCGTGAATGCAGCGGCACAGATCGGCGGCGCGCAGGTCGAAGGGGCCGAGCTCGGATCGCAGTCGCTGCGCTTCGTGCCGGGGCCGGTGCGTGCGGGCGAGTACCGCTTCGCAATTGCCAGCGCGGGCAGCTGCATGCTGGTGTTGCAGACGGTGCTGCCGCCGCTGCTGCTGGCCGGTGCGCCGAGCCATCTGCATCTGAGCGGCGGCACCCACAACCCGATGGCACCGCCTTTCCACTTCCTGGAGCGCGCCTTCGCACCGCTGGTGCGCCGCCTGGGCGCGGACCTGCAGCTGGTGCTGCGCCGCTGCGGCTTCTATCCGGCCGGCGGCGGGGAGGTCGAAGCGGCCATCGTGCCGGCGGCCGATGGGCTGCGGCCCTTCGATCTGATGGGCCGCGGCGCGCTGCTGTCGAGCCGTGCGGAGTGCCTGGCGCCGGGGCTTGCGCGCCACATTGCCGTGCGCGAACTGGAGACGCTGGGCAAGGCCATGGGCTGGTCCGGCGAGCAGCTGCGCACCGCAGCGGCGCGCCAGAACGAGGGCCCCGGCAACGCGCTGCTTGCCACGCTGGCGTACGAGCATGTCACCGAGGTCTTCACGGCTTTCGGCGAAAAGTCGCTGAGCGCCGAGCAGGTGGCGCACGGCCTGGTGAAGGAGCTGCGCGAATTCCAGAAAAGCCAGGCGGCCGTGGGCCCGCACCTGGCCGATCAGCTGGCCCTGCTGCTGGGCCTGGCGGCATGGCAGAGCGGCCGCGGCGGCGCCTTCACCTGCAGCGAAGTGACCGAGCACACACGCACCAACTGCGCGGTGATCGAGCGCTTCCTGCCGGTGCGCTATGCCATCGCGCAAGCGCCGGGCGCGGCCACCGTGACGGTGGCGCCGGCCTGAAGCGCAGCGCGTTAATCAGCGGCTGCTAGTCGCAGCAGATCACCGCAATCGGCTCGGAACGGCCGCGCACGGCCAGCATCTCGATCTGTCCTCCCGCATGCGCGAAGCCGGCCTGCTGCGCGGCAAACACCGAGACCACCAGGCGCGATGCCGCCGTCTTGGCGTGGTCCTGCAGCCGGCTCGCGGTGTTGACCACTTCACCGATTGCCGTGAAGGTGGTGGTGTCGAGATAGCCCACCTCGCCCACGGCCGCGCGTCCGGCGTGCAGGCCCATGCCAAAGTCCAGCTGGTGGCCGAACTGGGCTTCGAAGCCCTCGCTCCACGCATCCATGCGCTGGCCGATCAGTTCGGTCGCGCGCAGCGCCTGCCGGCATGCGGTGGGCAGGTCGGTGTCGAGCCCGAAGATCGCCATCACGCTGTCGCCGATGAACTGGTTCGGCACGCCGCCGCATTCGCGCACCGCGGCGCCCACGGTGGCGAAGTAGCGGTCGAGCACATAGGCCAGGTCGAAGGGCCATTGCCCTTCCGACAAGCCCGACCAGCGCCGCAGGTCCACGAACAGGATGGCCACGTCGCGCTCGCGGCCGAAGCTGCTGGCCGGCGCCGGCTGCCTTCCGTGGCTTGCCGGTGCGAACAGCGGAATGACCTCGATGTCGCCTCGCGGGCGCAGCTGGCAGGCCAGCCGCACGCCGCCCGGGGCGCGCACGCGGTCGAGCGTTCGCTGCTCGTCGCGGTCGGGCGGGTCCGTGTGCTGTGCGGGGCCGAGCACGCGCACGCGGCAGGTCGAGCAGCGCGCCCGCCCGCCGCACACCGAGAGATGGGCGATGCCATGCGAGCGGCTCGCTTCCAGCACGCTCCAGCCGCGCGGCACGTGCACCGTTCGGCCGGGGTAGCGCAGCGCGATCGACGCCCCGCGCGCGCGGCGCGCGAACCAGTTGCGCGCCGCATAGGCAGCCAGCAGGGCGGCCAGGCCGAGCGCGTAGAAGAGCTTGATGCGGCCTTCCGCCGTGTCGAGCGCACGGCCCTCGGCCGGGGTTGGCAGCACCGCGGGCGGCACGCCGGTCCACTGGAACTCGCGCCCCATCGAGACGAAACCCATCATTGCCGTGAGCGGCAGCACCACGGCAATGGCCAGCAGCAGATAGGAAAAGCGGCGGTAGGCCGGCCGCGCCCGCAGCGCGAAGTGGATGCCGAGGCAGCCATGGGTCCAGGCCGCAAGCAGCATCGTGAACTGCGCGCCGGCGCCCGGCAGGCTCCACAGGCCGGCGACCACGCGCACATAGGAACCCTCGATGCCGTAGGCGAGGTAGGCGCCGCGCATGGCGGTCAGGTGGGTGGCCAGCAGCAGCGGCAGCGCAAAGCCCAGCAGCACGCGCAGGCCCTCGAGCGGCGGCATGCGCAACGTGCGGCGCTCCCACAGCGCGGCCACCGCCAGCGCCAGGTGCGCGCCGGCCGCGCCGTACAGCAGCAGCGTGCCCGGCAGGCTGTGCCAGAAGAGCTGCACATTGCGCAGCACCGCCTCGGCCGCCGCAAAGGACGCGATGCCCAGCGAATGGTTCAGCAGGTGCGCCGTGACGTAGGCCATCAGCACCAGTCCGCTCGTCCATCGGAGGTTGCGCCGGGTTGGCGGTTTCGGCAGCCGGGCGATGGGTGGGGAGCGTCTGTCCATGAATGGCTTCGAAGGGCACCCGAGCATAATGCGCGCGCCCCTCTTCACCGGCATGGCCCTCACTCCAGACATTCCCCGTTCCAGCCTCGCGCTGCGCCGCATCGCGCTGTTCGAAGGCTTGCCAGACCAGCGGCTCGACCTGCTCGCGCAGCAATGCCTGTGGCACAGCGTCGAGGCCGGCAAACCGCTGCTGCTGCGCGCCGAACAGCAGCAGGGCGAGGTGTTCCTGCTGGTCTCGGGCCGGGTCCGCGTGACCACCTATGCGGCCAACGGGCGGCAGGTGACCTTCAGGGATTCGGAGGCCGGCGAGCATTTCGGCGACATTGCCGCCATCGACGGCGGGCCGCGTTCGGCCGACGTGGTCACGCTGCTGCCGAGCGTGCTGGCCAGCCTCGACCGCGCCGCCTTCCTGAGCCTGCTGCGCGAGGAGCCGCTGGTGGCCGAGCGCGTGATGCAGCGGCTGGCGTCATTGGTGCGCCAGCTGTCGGAGCGCGTGATCGACCTGAGCACGCTGGGGGTCCAGAACCGGCTGCATGCCGAGCTGCTGCGCCTTGCGCGGGCCGCGGGCGTGGCGCACAACCAGGCCCGGCTGGAGCCGGCGCCCAGGCACGCGGCGCTCGCGAGCCAGATCAGCACCAACCGCGAGCAGGTGACCCGCGAGCTCAACGTGCTGGCGCGCAGCGGCGTACTGCACAAGGACGGCAAGGCTTTGCGGGTGGCCGACGTCGCCCGGCTCGAGGCGATGGTCTCGCAGGTCAGGGGCGACGCCGGCTGAGCCGGCCGAGGCTCAGTTCCAGCGGCCGCGCAGCCCGCCAAGGCTGAATCGGCCCGCGCCCAGCAGCACCACGGCAAGCGCGCCGAACAGGTACAGGCCCTGCAGCTCGAGCGCCCAGCCGCCTTGCTTGGTCAGCGCGAACAGGTCGGCCATGTGCACCAGGCCGAAGGCCGCAAGCATGTTGATGACCACCACGCCGGCGGCGGCGCGGGTCCAGAAGCCGGCGATCATGAGGAGCGGCGCCACGATCTCGCCCACGTACACCAGGTAGGCCAGCCCGCCCGGCAGCCCGGCTTTCATCAGCATCGCGCTCACGAAGCCCACGCCGGCCGAGATCTTGAAGATGCCGTGCAGCAGCACGAGCACGCCGATCGCCAGGCGCAGCAGCAGCTTGCCGGCGTCGTCGCGGGCGGCGGGCGTGGCAAGGAAAGACGAGGAAGAAGACGCCGAAGCGGCGGAGGCGATGGAGGCAGCCCGGGTGTTCATGGCGAATCCTTGAGAAAAAATGGGAGGGAGTCGCCGCGCAGTGCGGCGGTTGCGCTTCCAGTGTGCGCAGCTGCCGCATCCCCGTATGTGCGTTTACGCACAATTTCCGACGGCAACCCATGGCCGGCGCCATCCTGCTACGCTCGGGCGGCCCGCTACCCGGTACTCAGCGGGCTTTTTTCTGCGCCGCTTCCTTCCCCATGGTCTTTCCCCTCATCACCGATCCGCATTTCTATGCGGTGGCCATTCCCGCCGTGCTGCTGCTGGGCATCAGCAAGAGCGGCTTCGGCGCCGGCTTCGGTTCACTGGCGGTGCCGCTGATGGCGCTGGCGGTCACCGTGCCGCAGGCCGCGGCCATCCTGATGCCGCTGCTGCTCTTGATGGACCTGCTCGGCCTGGCCGCCTTCCGCAACGACTTCGACCGCGCGCTGCTCAAGTTCCTGATTCCCTTCGGGCTGCTCGGCACGGTGATCGGCACGCTGCTTTTCCGCACGCTCTCGGCCCACACCGTGGCCGGCATCGTCGGCGTGTTCACGCTCTTGTTCCTGGCGCAGCGGCTGGTGTTTCCGCCCAAGCCGGACGATCCGCTGCCCTCGCGCGCCGTGGGTGCGGCGCTCACCGCGGTCTCGGGGTTCACCAGCTTCATTGCGCATGCCGGCGGGCCGCCGATCAATGCCTATGTGATTCCGCTGCGGCTCAAGCCGGTGGTGTTCACCGCCACCATGGCGTACTTCTTCTTCGTGGTGAATTTGAGCAAGTGGATTCCCTACGCATGGCTCGGCCTGATCGACCTGCGCACGCTGGCCACTTCGGCGGCGCTGATGCCGCTCGCGCCGCTCGGCGTGTGGGTGGGCATCCGCATTGCCCGGCGCATCGATGCGGCGTGGTTCTATCGCTTCGTGTACCTGGGCATGCTGCTGACCGGCCTCAAGCTGGTCTACGACGGATTCTTCGCCTGAGGCCGGGTCTCAGGGTCTCGGCTCAGAACTCGACGATCGACTTGAACCCGCCGAAGATCATCCGCTTCCCATCGAAGGGCAGGGTCTTCGGGTCCATCGCGGCAAGGCGCGGGTCGGCCATCACCTTGGCGTTGACCGCGTCGCGGTGCTTGCGCGACTTGTAGACGATCCACGAGAACGCGACGGTTTCGTCGGCCTTCTGCTTCACGCTCTGCGGAAAAGACGTGAACTTGCCGGGCTTCACGTCGTCCGCCACGCATTCCACGTATTCGAGCGCACCGTATTCCATCCAGATCTTGCCGGCCTTGCGCGCCAGCTTGCGGTAGGCCTCGACGTTGTTCGAGGGAATGGGAACGATGAAGCCATCGACATAGCGAGCCATTGGAAGTCTCCTTGAAAGAAACGGAAGAAAGGAAAGGAAAAGGGGCCGCCCGGCGGGCGGACCCTCAGGACGCCGCCGCACGGTTGGCCGTGCCTGCGGATGCCGCGGACCCCTTGCTGTTGTTGTCTTCGTTGTTCTGGGTGGACCCTGGCGATGCGGTGCGAAGCAGCACGGCCCCGAGCAGCCCCGCCACGGCCGCGAACACGGCGCCGATCAGGAACGCGAGGTTGTAGCCGCCGGTGAGCGCGAGCGGAAGCTGCGCGCCGGCCGCCTCCATCGACGCGGTGCGCGCGACGGCGGCGCTGGCCAGCACCGCCAGCCCGAGTGCGCCACCCATCATGAAGGCCGTGTTGACCACGCCCGAGGCCAGGCCCGACTCGGTCGGGCTCACCTCGCTCATGGCCGCGAGCAGCAGCGGGTTCAGCGCCATGCCCGCCCCCAGGCCCAGCAGCAGCATGCCCGGCAGCACGTCGACCACGAAGCTGCCGTTCACCGGCGCCCGCGCAAACAGCGCCAGCCCGATGGCCGCGAGCCACAGCCCCACGGACAGCGGCCTGCGGATGCCGAAGCGCATCACCAGCCGGGCCGAGATGCCCAGCGAGAACAGCGCCATGATCAGGTTGGCCGGCAGGAACGCCAGGCCGATCTGCATCGGCGTGTAGCCCAGCACCAGCTGCATGTAGAGCGCGGAAATGAAGAACCACGCGAACATGGCGGCCGCCCACAGCACGCCCACCACGTTGGAGACAGAAACGCTGCGCAGCCGGAACAGGCCGAGCGGCATCAGCGGATGCTGCACGCGGGCCTCGATGGCGATGAAAAGCGCCATCAGCACTACCGCGGCGCCCAGCAGGCCGAGCGTCTGTGCCGACTGCCAGCCGGCCTCGTTGCCGTTGACGATGGCATACACCGCGAGCATCAGCGACAGCGTCACCGCCACGGCGCCGGCCACGTCGAGCTTCTCGCCATGGGCATGGCCGCGCGCCGAGGGCAGCAGCGCGAGGCACAGCGCATACACGGCCACGCCGATCGGCAGGTTCACCAGGAAGATCCAGTGCCAGCTCAGCGTGCTCGTGAGCAGTCCGCCCAGCAGCACGCCGATGCTGCCGCCGCCCGCGCAGACGAAGCCGTAGACGCCCATCGCCTTGGCGCGGTCGGCCGGCTCGGTGAAGATGTTCATGATCAGCGAGAGCGCCACCGCCGAGACCACCGCGCCGCCCAGCCCCTGCACCGCGCGCGCCGCGACCAGCAGCGCCTGCGAGTTGGCGAGGCCGCAGGCCAGCGAGGCCAGCGTGAACAGCACGAGGCCGATCAGGAAGAGCTTGCGGTGGCCGTACAGGTCGCCCAGCCGCCCGCCCAGCAGCAGGAAGCCGCCGAAGGTCAGCATGTAGGCATTCACCACCCAGACCAGCGAGGTCTCGGTGAAGCCGAGGTCGGTGCGGATCGAGGGCAGCGCTACGTTCACGATCGTGGTGTCGAGCACGATCATCAGCACGCCCAGGCACAGCACCATCAGTGCGAGCCAGCGCTTGCGGTTGTTGTCGAGTGTGTCGGTCATGAAGAGCGATTCCTGCAAATGGCGTGTGAGGTGATTTCAGACCAGCGGCTTGCCGCCGTTGATGAGCCAGGGCGTGCCGAAGCGGTCGGTCACCATGCCGAAGCCCTCGACCCAGAAGGTCTTCTCGAAGGGCATGGAGACCGTGCCACCCTCGGCAAAGGCGTCGAACACGCGGCGCGCTTCGGCGACGGTCTCGAGGGTCAGCGCAACGCCGAAGCCTTTCATGCCTTCGTAGGCCTGGCCGGGCATGGCGTCGGAGGCCATGAGCATGCCGTCGCCGTAGGCCAGGGACGCATGCATGATGCGCTTCTTGGCGTCGGCCGGCATCTGTTCGGTACCGGGCGCTTCGCCGACGGTCATCATCATCTGCATGGTGCCGCCGAGCGTCTTCTCGTAGAAGCGCATGGCCTCGGCCGCGTTGCCGTCGAACGTGAGGTAGGCGTGGATGGGAGACATGGTGTTTCCTTTCGGGGGTTATTTTTCGGAGGCCGTCTTGAGGTTGGCAAGGCCGGTTTCGAAGTCCTTGCCGATCATCTGGTCCATGTTGAAGAAGATGCCCATGAGCTTTGCGACGTAGGGGCTCGGGCCGTGCATGGCCCAGGTCACCTGTGTCGCGCCGTCCTGCGGCTGCAGCGTGAACTCGGCCATGTTGCGGGCTTCGAAGGGCTTGATGAAATCGAGCCGGATCGCGATCCTCGAAGCCGGCGTGGACTCGGCGATTTCCATGCGGCCCGTGCCCGCCTTGTCGTTGCCTTCCCACGCGTAGGTCGCGCCCCGGCCGGCGGGTGCCCCGCCGAAAGCGCGCTTCATGCCCGGGTCCAGCTTCTCGTAGGGCGACCACTCGCCCCAGCGGTGGAAGTCGTTGATCAGCGGAAAGATCTTCTCGGCCGGCGCCGCGATGCGCGCCGTGCGCTCGACGCGAAAGCTGCCGGGGCGGACGGCGGCGTAGATGAGCACGATCACAATCAGCGCGAGGATGGCGAAGACGATTTTCTTGAGCATGAAGGTATTCCTGGAGCGGGAGCGGGCGTCGCGGCGACGGGTTACTGGCCGGCGTGCACCACCAGCAGCCAGCCCACGCCGAAACGGTCGGTGAGCATGCCGAAGCTGGAGCTGAAGAAGGTCGGGATCAGCGGCTGCATCACCTGGCCGCCGTCGGCCAGCGCATCGAACCACTGGCGCGCTTGGGCGTCGGTGGCGGCGGTGAGGGCCAGCATGATGCCCTTGAACTCCGGCTGGCCCGAGCACCGGCCGTCGGAGGCCATCAGCTCGGTTTCGCCGATGCGCACCACCGCGTGCATCACCTTGTCGGCCGCCGGCGCGCCGCCGCCGCAGCTGGCGTCGGCATCGGACGAGGGCGGCATCTGCGGCGCCTCGCTGTAGCGCATGAGCTGCACGACTTCGGCGCCGAGCGCCTTCTTGTAGAACGCGAGCGCTTCGTCGCAGCGGCCTTCGAACGACAGATAGGACTGGACTTTCATGGCGTTTCCTTTGGACTGAGGATGAAAGGATGCGCAGAGACCTGCGCGCATACGGAATAACTCAGTTTGTGTACACCGTCCACAAAGAATAGCAGACATAATGGACACTGTCCACATGGAGATTCCTGATGAGCCCCCGCATCGTCCCGCCAGCCCCGAGCCCGCCCGCGGCCCGCAGCACCTACCGCCATGGCGACCTGCGCCGCGCGCTGCTCGACGCCGGGATCGAACTGGCGCGCGACGGCGGCCCCGATGCGGTGGCGCTGCGCGAGGTGACGCGCCGCGCGGGCGTGGTGCCCAACGCGGCCTACCGCCATTTCGCGAGCCGGCGGGAGCTGCTGCTGGCGGTGCGCGCGGCCGCGCTGTCGGCAGCGGCCAGTGCGATGGAAAAGGAGCTGGCGGTGCTGCCCTGCGACCAGCCGCCCGTCGACTTCGCGCGGGCGCAGGTGCGGGCCATCGGCACCGGCTACCTGCGCTTTGCCCAGGCCGAGCCGGGCCTGTTCCGCACCGCTTTCGTGGTGTCGTCGGAAGACGCCGAAGGCGAGGTGGGGCCGGCAAGGGCAGGCGCCAGCGGCAAGGACCCGTTCCAGCTGCTGGGCGCGGCGATCGACCGGCTCGTGGAAGCAGGTGCGCTCGACCCTTCGCACCGCCCCAATGCCGAATACCTGGCCTGGTCGGCCGTGCACGGCCTGGCGCTGCTGATCATCGAAGGACCGCTCAAGGGCATGGATGCGCAGTCCAGCCATGCGCTGGGGCAGCGGCTGATCGACATGGTGGAGCGGGGGCTTTAGCCTGGGTGGCCCCGGCTACAGATAGATCTTCTGCAGCAGCCGGATCAGCGTTTCGCGCTCGCGCACCGTGAGCCGGGCGCTGGCGTCGGCCTCGAGCTGCGTCACGGTCTGCTCGGCCTCGCGAATCAGCTTTTCGCCGGCCTCGGTGAGGTGCAGCCCCACCGCGCGGCCATCGTGCGGATGCGGGCGGCGCTCGATGAGTCCGCGGCTGTCGAGCGTGGCGACCAGGCTCACCAGGTTGGGCGGCAGGATGTCGAGCGTGTTGCACAGCTGGCGCGAGGTGGCGCCCGGGTTGTGCGCCAGCAGCGACAGCACCGAGAAGTCGATCTGCTTGAGGCCGTACGGCGCCATGCGGTCGGCGAACACGCTGCTCACGATGAGCCAGGCGCGGCGTGCGTTGTAGCCGACCAAGGCTTCCAGCATGCGGGCGTCGAGCCGCTCCGATTTGCCGTTTGGCGCTGCGGCCGGCTCTGCCTTGGCGGGACTGTTCTTGGATGGACGGGGCATGGCCCGAGCGTAACTCGTGGCCGGCCCGGCCGGGCTTCGTCAGCGCGCGGCGGCCGGGGTTTTTGCGGCGTGGTGCGTCATGGCGACACCTTCGCAGGCGCGCTTGACGATGGCCAGCCGCATGTCGAATTCGGGCAGCACCCAGCGCCGCAGCGCCGCCGCCGGGCCGGCCCGGGCCACGCGCTCGGCCTCTGGCGCCTCGGCCGCATCGATGCGCGCCCAGGCCCAGGCCAGCATCGCGAGCATCACCGCGCGCAGGTAATCGTCGGCCACTTCGTAGGGCAGCACGGGGTTGGCCTGCGCGGCCATCGCGATGGTGGTGCCCAGGTAGCGCAGCTGCGCGAGCCGGCGCTGCACGTCGGCATCGGCGTCGCGCGAGGCGTCGAGCGTGTCGCGCAGTTCGAGCAGCACGGCCGACATGGCGGCGCCGCCGTCGGGCAGCACCTTGCGCACCAGCAGGTCGATGGCCTGGATCTCGTTGGTGCCCTCGTAGATCATGGTCACGCGCGCGTCGCGCACGATCTGCTCGATGCCCCATTCGCGCACGTAGCCGTGGCCGCCGAACACCTGCAGGCATTCGCTCGCGCCATGGAAGGCCTGCTGCGTGCACGCGGCCTTGAGCACGGGCGTGACCAGCGAGCACCAGCGCTGCGCGCGTTCGCGCGCCTTGGCATCGGCATCGTGCGCGGCCACGTCGAGCATCAGCGCGCTGCGGTAGGCGAGCGTGCGCGCGCCGTCGATCCAGGCGCGCTGGGTGTCGAGGATGCGGCGGATCGCGGGATGCTCGGCGATCAGGTCCGCGGCCTCGCTGCCGCGGCTGGCGGGCACGGCGCCGGGCGCGCGCATCTGGCGGCGCTCGGCCGCATAGGCGTCGGCCTTCTGCCAGGCGGCGTCGAGCAGGCCGATGCCCTGCAGCGCCACATGCAGGCGCGCCGCATTCATCATCACGAACATCGCGGCCAGGCCGCGGCCCGGCTCGCCGACCAGCCAGCCGGTGGCGTCGTCGAAGCGCATCGTGCAGGTGGGGCTGCCGTGCAGGCCCATCTTCTCCTCGATGCGCTCGCAGTGCACCGCATTGCGCGTGCCGTCCGGCAGCAGCTTGGGCACGAGCACCAGCGACAGGCCCTTGGGGCCGGCGGGCGCCTGTACTTCCGATCCATGCATGCGGCACAGCACCAGGTGCACGATGTTGGGCGTGAGGTCGTGCTCGCCGCCCGAGATGAAGATCTTGCCGCCGTTCACGCGCAGGCTGCCGTCGGCCTGCGCCGTGGCGCGCGTGCGCACCTGGCCCAGGTCGCTGCCTGCATGGGCTTCGGTCAGGCACATGGTGGCGAGCCATTCGCCGGTGGCGATCTTCGACAGGTAGCGCGCCTTCAGTTCGCCGCTGCTATGGTGCTTGAGGCAGGCATAGGCGCCGTGCAGCAGGCCCGGTGCCATCGTGAGGCCGTGGTTCGCCGCACTCAGCCATTCGTAGAGGATGGCTTCGAGCACGGCCGGCAGCCCCTGGCCGCCGTCTTCAGGCGCAGCCGACAAGCTGGGCCAGCCGCCATCGACGAAGGCCTGGTAAGCCTCGCGGAACCCGGGCGGCGTGGCGACCTCGCCGTTGGCGAAGCGGCAGCCGGTCTCGTCGCCGCCGCGGTTGATGGGCGCCACCGCCTCGGCCACGAAGCGGCCCGCTTCCTCGAGCACCTGCTGCTGCAGCGCTTCGTCGACCTCGGCGAAGGGCGCGAGGGCGCGCAGCTTCGAAGGTGCGTCGAGCACCGCGTTCAGGATGAAGCGGCTGTCTTCGGGGCGGGGGCGGTAATCCATGGGTGCGTCAGGACTCGGCGGTGAAGCCGATCTTCTTGACCAGCGGACCCCAGCGCTCGTATTCGGACTGGAGCGATTTCTTCATGTCCTCGGGCGAGGAACCGTGGGCCACCAGGCCGACCGACAGCAGGCCCTCGGCCACGGCCTTGTCCTTGAGCGCGGCCTGAATCGCCGTGCTCGCGGTGGCAATGACGGCGGCGGGCGTCTTGGCCGGCGCGAAGAAGCCGAACCATTCGTCGGCGACGATTTCCGGAAAGCCCTGTTCGGTGAAGGTGGGCACGTCGGGCAGGTAGGCCGCGCGCTGCGCGCCGGAGGTGGCGAGCACGCGCAGTTTGCCGGCCTTGGCAAAAGGCAGGTAGTCGCCCACGGGCGTCATGCTCGAGGCGATCTGCCCGCCCACCACGTCATTGATGGCCGGCAGCGAGCCGCGGTAGGGAACGTGGCGCAGGTCGGTGCCGGTGTTCAGGCCCAGCAGCGCGCCCAGGAAGTGCGGCGTGGAGCCCGCGCCCGGCGAGCCGTAGCTGGCCTGGCCGGGGTTGGCCTTGGCCCAGGCGATGTAGTCCTTCAGCGTCTTCACGCTGGCCGGCACCATCGGGCCGACGGCCAGGCCGTGCGTCATCACGGCGCCGATGGACACCGGCGCGAAATCGGCAAGGCTGTAGCTCAGCTTGGTGTAGATGTGCGGGTAGGTCGACAGCGCCGAAGCCTGCGCGAGGCACAGCACCGAGCCGTCGGCCGGCGAGCCCTTGAGCGTGTCGAGCGCAATGCGCCCGCCCGCGCCGGGCTTGTTCTCGACCACCGCGTTGATCTTCGAATAGGGCGTGTCGCCCAGCTTCTCGGCCACCCGGCGCGCCACGCTGTCGCCCGCGCTGCCGGCCGGAAAGCCGTAGTAGATCTTGGCCTGCTGCACGGCCTGGGCGAGTGCGGCAAGCGGATGCAGGGCGCCGAACGCGGCTGCGCCGCCGAGTGCCTGCACGAATTGGCGTCTGTTGGTCATGGTGTTGTCTCCTTGCCTTGCGGGGCTCTCTGTTTGCTGGGGCTGAAAATCAGCGCGGCGCCATGCGCAGCGCGCCGTCGAGGCGGATCACTTCGCCGTTCAGGTGCCCGTTGGTCACGATGTGGCAGGCCAGCTCGGCAAATTCCGAAGGCTTGCCCAGGCGCGGCGGAAACGGGATCGATGCGGCCAGCGATTGCTGCACGGCCTCGGGCAGCTCCATCAGGAGCGGCGTGGCAAAGAGGCCTGGCGCCACGGTGCAGACGCGGATCGCATGCTGCGCGAGGTCGCGCGCCATCGGCAGCGTCATGCCCACGAGGCCGCCCTTGGAGGCGCTGTAGGCCTGCTGGCCCACCTGGCCGTCGAAGGCCGCGACGGAGGCGGTGAAGAGCATCACGCCCTTCTCGCCGTTGTCCAGCGCTTCGAGCTTCGCGCAGCGTGCCGCAAAGAGGCGCGCCATGTTGTAGCCGCCGACCAGGTTGATGTTGACCACGCGCACGAAGTCTTCGAGCGGCGCCGGATTGCCGTCCTTGCCGACGATGCGCTTGGCGCTGCCGATGCCCGCCACGTTCATCAGGATGCGCGCGGTGCCGTGGGCGGCGGCGGCCTTGTCGAGCGCGGAATTGACGCTCTCGGTGTCGGTGATGTCGCAGACGCACGCGACGCCGCCGATCTCCGCGGCCACCTTCTGGGCGAGCTCCGCATTGCGGTCGAGCACCGCCACCTTGGCGCCCAGGCGCGCGAGTTCGCGCGCGGTGGCTTCGCCCAGGCCCGATGCGCCGCCGGTCACGAGTGCGGCTTGTCCTTCGATCTTCATGGTGTATGTCTCCTCGGGTGGTGGTTCAGCGGGGCTTCAGGGTGAAGGGCAGGGTGTCGGCATGCAGCGCCTCGACGAGCCCGGCGCGGTGCTTGAGCACGGCGCGCTGGTTGATGGAGCCCTTGTCGGTCACTTCGCCCTTGTCGATGGAAGGCGGCTCGGCCATCAGGTGCAGCCGCGCGATGCGGTTGGCGCTGCCGGTGCCCATGGCCGCCAGCGCGTTGGCCACCTGCTGGAAGTGCGCCTGCACCGGCGCGCTTTCGAGCACCTGCTGCATGGTGGCGCCTTCGGGCAGGCCGGCCAGCTCCCGCACCTTCTGCGTCGGAAAGACCAGCGCGCCGACTTCCTTCAGGTTGATGCCGGTCAGCACCGCGTCCTGCACGTAGGGCGCGCCGGCCGCGATGATCTTGGCGCGCAGCGGCCCGACGCTCACGAAGGTGCCGGTGGCGAGCTTGAAGTCTTCGGCGATGCGGCCGTCGAAGCGCAGGCCGCGGTGGATGTTCGACTCGTCGATCCACTTCACCGCGTCGCCGGTGCAGAAGAAGCCCTCGTCGTCGAAGGCTTCGGCCGTGGCCTCGGGCGCGCGCCAGTAGCCGGGCGTGATGTTGGGGCCGCGGTAGCGCACCTCGGTCTTGCCGTCGACCTCGATCAGCTTGAGCTCGATGCCGGCCGCGGGCAGGCCCACGTCGCCCGACTTGACCTCGGGCCCCGTGACGTAGAGCGCGAACGGACCCGATTCGGTCATGCCGAGGCCCGTGCCCATCACGATGCGCTCGCCGACTTCGGACTCCTGCGTCTTGTGCAGGCTGTCCCACACAGGCTGCGAGAGCGCGGCGCCCGAGTAGAAGAACATCTTCACGCGCGACAGCAAGTTGCGGCGCAGCACCGCATCGGTTTCCATGGCGTGCGCGATGGCCTCGAAGCCGGTCGGCACGTTGAAGTAGATGGTGGGCGCGATCTCGCGCAGGTTGCGCAGGGTCTCGGCCATGCCGCCGGGCGTGGGCTTGCCGTCGTCGATGTAGAGCGTGCCGCCGTTGTCCAGCACGATGCCCACGTTGTGGTTGCCGCCGAAGGTGTGGTTCCAGGGCAGCCAGTCGACCAGCACCGGCGGCTCCTCGCCCAGGGCGGGAATCGACTGGCGCAGCTGCTGCTGGTTGGCGCACCACATGCGGTGCGTGTTGATCACCGCCTTGGGCATCTTGGTGGAGCCCGAGGTGAAGAGGAACTTGGTGATGGTGTCGGGGCCGGTCGCGCGCATCGCGGCATCGATGGCGGGCGTGGCCGGCGTGGCGGCCAGCGCATCGAACGCGGTGGCGTCGCGGCCTTCGATCGCGCCTTCGGCGATCACGACTTCGGTGCCGGCGGGCACGGCGGCGGCAATGGCGCGGCCGAAGCGCGCGGCATCGGCGGCGAACACCAGGCCGGGCGTGAGCGTGTCCAGCACATGGCGCAGCTTCTCGAAGTCCTGGCTCACGATCGAGTAGGGCGGCGACACCGGGCAGTACGGCACGCCCGCATAGAGGCAGCCGAGTGCCATCAGCGCATGTTCGATGCCGTTCTCGCTGAGGATCGCGACCGGGCGCTCCGCATCCAGCCCACGGTCGAGCAGGGCCTGGCCGATGCTGCGCGCCTTCTGCAGCGCCTCGGCGTAGCTCACGCGCTGCCAGTCGCCGGTGCTGCCGTCGGCCAGCCGTTCGCGGCGGGCGATGAAGGTGCGCTCGGGCGCCTGCTCGGCCCAGTGCGCGAGGCGGTCGGTCATGCGGTCGCGGTAGGGCGCGAGCGGCGTCTCGGCCTTCAGGTACTGCGTGCCCGGCGCGCCTTCGCGCAGCACGGCGCGCGTGACGCCGAAGGCCAGCGGACGGTATCGGATGGTGGTCATTCCTTGCTCACCTTGGCGCCGCGGCCTTCGAGGAAGTCGCGCACGCGCGCCTTGGCCTCGGGCGCGTTCTGCACGATGCCGGACATCAGCGCCTCGGTGAAGAAGCCGTGGTCGGCCGACTGCTCGGCAATGCGCGGCAGCGCATGCATCAGCGCGTAGTTGGTCAGCGGCGCATTGGTGGCCACGCGCTTGGCAAGTTCGAAGGCCTTGTCGAAGGCCGCGCCTTCGTCGACCAGGTACTGCGCGAAGTTGGCGCGCTCGCCGTCCTCGGCGTTGTAGACGCGGCCGGTCATCATCATGTCGGTCATGCGCGCCACGCCGATCAGCTTGGGAATGCGCACCGAGCCGCCGCCGCCCACGAAGATGCCGCGCGAGCCTTCGGGCAGCGCGTAGAAGGTGCTGCGGTCTGCCACGCGGATGTGGCAGGCGCTCGCCAGCTCGAGGCCGCCGCCCACCACCGCGCCGTGCAGCGCTGCGATCACCGGCACCGGGCCGTGCTGGACCAGGTCGAGCGCGCTGTGCCACAGCCGCGAGTGCTGCATGCCCTGGCCGGCGTCGCGCTCCTTCAGCTCGCTCAGGTCGAGGCCGGCGCAGAAGTGCGGGCCCTCGCCGTCGAGCACCGCGGCGCGCACCGTGGAAGGCAGCGTCTCGAAGGTGTTGCGCAGCGCGAGGATCAGGCCGTCCGAGAGCGCGTTGCGCTTGGCGCCGCGCGTCAGGCGGACGATGGCCACGTCGTCGCGGATGTCGAGTTGGAGGTCGGGATTGGTCATGATTGCATTCGTGTGTGAGTTGGATTATGGTTATGATAAATAATCAATTCAAGGCACTTGAGACCCCCGATCCCTAGGGACTTACCCGTACTGGAGACAACGACATGGACCACCAGAACCTGATCGCCATCGACATCCACACCCACGCCGAAGTGAGCTGCTGGAACCCGTTCGACAACTACGGCGAGGAATACGACCGCGCCGCCGACAAGTACTTCGGCTCCAGCGGCCGGCCCACCATTGCCGAGAGCGTGGCCTACTACCGCGAACGCAAGATCGGGCTGGTGATGTTCATGGTCGACGCCGAATCGAACATGGGCCGCCGCCGCATCCCGAACGAGGAAATCGCCGAAGCCGCGCAGAAGAACAGCGACATGATGATCGCCTTCGCGAGCATCGATCCGCACAAGGGCAAGATGGGTGCGCGCGAGGCGCGCCGGCTCATCGAGGAGCACGGCGTGAAGGGCTTCAAGTTCCACCCGACGGTGCAGGCCTTCCACCCCTACGACAAGATGGCCTGGCCGCTGTACGAGGTGATTGCCGAGCACAAGCTGCCGGCCATCTTCCACACCGGCCACAGCGGCATCGGCTCGGGCATGCGCTGCGGCGGGGGCCTCAGGCTGGAGTACAGCAACCCGATGCACCTGGACGACGTGGCCATCGACTTTCCCGACATGCAGATCGTGATGGCGCACCCCAGTTTCCCGTGGCAGGACGAGGCGCTGAGCGTGGCCACGCACAAGCCCAACGTCTGGATCGACCTGTCGGGCTGGAGCCCCAAGTACTTTCCGAAGCAGCTGGTGCAGTACGCCAACACGCTGCTGAAGGACCGCATCCTGTTCGGCAGCGACTACCCGCTGATCACGCCCGACCGCTGGATGAAGGACTTCGAGGCGGCCGGCTTCAAGCCCGAGGTGATGCCGGGCATCCTGAAGGGCAATGCGGTCAGGCTGCTGAAGCTGGAGGGCTGAGCGCCCGGAGGCGGGGCCCAGCGCCGGGCTACGCGTCCGCCTCTTCCTTTTCCTCGATCAGGTCCCAGTCGAGGCCCGAGCGGCGCTGCCGTTCCTCGCGTTCGCGCGCCATCTGTTCCTCGAACTGCTGGCGGCCGGCCTTGCTGGCCGCGATCAGCTGGGCGCGGTCCTTGTAGTGCGGGTACATCTCGTCGCTGAGCTTGAGGTTCCGGCGGCGAAAGCGCATGGCCGACTCGCGCGCCTCGTGCGCCGGCCAGCCCAGCGCCTCGAGCGCGGTGCGCGCGCTGCGCAGCGACGACTCGAACACTTCGCGCTCCACGTCCGTCACGCCGCGGTCGCGCAGCTGGAACAGGTGGTTCACGTTGCGCGCCCGCGCAATGATGCGGGCCTTCGGAAAGTGCTCCTTCACGAGGTCGACGATCTCCAGCGACTGCTCGATGTCGTCCACCGCCACCACGATGGCCTTGGCCGTGCCGGCGCCCGCGGTGCGCAGCAGGTCCAGCCGCGTCGCGTCGCCGTAGAACACGCGAAAGCCGAACTGGCGCAGGCCTTCGACGGTGTCGGCGTCGTGGTCGAGCACCGTCACGCGCAGGCCCTGCGACATCAGCATGCGGCCCACGATCTGGCCGTAGCGCCCGAAGCCGCAGATCAGCACCTTGGCGTCCTGCTGCTCCGAGATTTCCTCCAGCTGCGTGCCGTTGCTGCGGCTGTAGCGCGGCAGCACGAACTTGTCGAGCAGCACCAGCAGGAGCGGCGACAGCAGCATCGACAGCGCCACCGCGCCGATCAGGAGCGAGGTGGTCTCGGGCGGCAGCACGTCGGGCCCCGCGGCCTGGAACACCACGAACGCGAACTCGCCGCCCTGCGCCAGCAGCAGCGTGAACACCGGCCGCTCCTGGTAGGCCAGGCCCATGGCCTTGGCCAGCGCGTAGATCACGGCCAGCTTGATGGCCATGAAGCCGACCACCAGCAGCGCCATCAGCCCGGGGCTCGCGATCAGCACGCCGAAGTTGATCGACATGCCCACGGCAATGAAGAACAGGCCCAGCAGCAGGCCCTTGAAGGGCTCGATGTCGGTCTCGAGCTCGCGCCGGTATTCGCTCTCGGCCAGCAGCACGCCGGCAAGGAAGGCGCCCAGCGCCATCGACAGGCCCACGAACTGCATCAGCGCGGCGATGGCCACCACCAGGAGCAGCGCCGCGGCGGTGAAGATCTCGGGCGTGTTGCTGCGCGCGATCCAGCGCAGCAGCGGACGCAGGGCCAGCCGGCCGCCGAGGATGATGCCGGCGATCACGCCGACGATCTTCAGGCCCTCGAGCGTGCGGTCCAGCCCGCTGAGCGACTGCTCGGCCGCCGTGGCGCCGGCCAAGAGCGGCAGCAGCGCGAGGATCGGGATGGCCGCCACGTCCTGGAACAGCAGGATCGAGAAGCCCGCCTGGCCGCTCGGGGTCTTCAGCAGGTTGCGTTCGCCCAGCACCTGCAGCGCGATGGCGGTGGAAGACAGCGCCAGGCCGAGCGCCGCCACCAGCGCCACCCGCCACGCCACGCCCGCGGCAAAGCCGACGGCAAACAGCACCGCGGCGCAGCTCAGCACCTGCGCGGTGCCCCAGCCGAAGATCGGCCGGCGCAGGTTCCACAGGCGCTTGGGTTCGAGCTCCAGGCCCACGAGGAACAGCATCAGCACCACGCCGAATTCGGCGAAATGCAGTACGTCCTCCACGCTGGAGACGAGCCCGAGCCCCCACGGGCCGATCGCGATGCCGGCCACGAGGTAGCCGATGATGGAGCCCAGGCCCAGCGCCTTGGACAGCGGCACCACCAGCACGGCGGCGCCCAGGTAGATCAGGCTGTTGGTCAGCCAGGCGGGTGCGTGTTCCATGCTCAGGCCATGCCTTTTTCGTTGTTCTGTTCATCGTTGGCGGCGGACGCCGCCTCGTCCAGGCCATCGGCTTCGGCCGGGCGGTCGGTTTCGGGCACCGGGCAGGCCACGCAGGCGTCGAGCTCCTCGAGCTCGGGCCATTGCGGGTAGCTGCCGAGCCGCTGGGCGAACACCTCGACGTGTGCCGCCACCTCGTCCTCCGCGGCGCTGCGCGCGCCGTGCAAGACCAGCGGCGGCAGGAAGCGCATGCCGCACAGCGCCGCGGTCTGCTCGTAGGGCGGCAGGAAGGCGTCGAAGAAATAGCGGTGGTAGCTCTGGGGGTGGTAGCTCGCCTCGGGGCTTCCCGTGGTGGCGACCAGCCAGCAGTCCTTGCCCTGCAGGGCCGTGCCGCCGGGGCCGTAGGCCCATCCGTAGCTGAGCACGTCGTCGAGCCAGAGTTTTTGCAGCGCCGGCATCGAATACCACTGGATCGGGTGCAGCAGCACCACCAGGCTGGCCCTGGCGAGCCGGGCGTGTTCGGCCTCGACGTCGATCGAGAAGTCCGGGTAGCTGCCGTAGATGTCGTTGACATCGACCCCCGGCACGCCGCGCGCGGCGGCCAGCATGCGCCGGTTCACGCGCGAGTCGCGCCAGTGCGGATGGGCCGCGAGCACGTAGATGCCGCCGGTGTCGCCGGCGGCCGAGGTTGTTGTCGTCATGCCGCGAACATAGCGCAGGTTTGGCGCTTGCCGGGGCCGAACGCATCCCGTGTCGCTACGATGCGGAGGTTTCCAGCTCTGGAGGAGATGCTATGCCGGTGGTTCTGGTCGCCAATCCCAAGGGTGGCGTGGGCAAATCGACGCTCGCAACCAACATTGCGGGCTACTTTGCGAGCCGCGGCCATGCGGTGATGCTGGGCGACGTGGACCGCCAGCAGTCCTCGCGCCTCTGGCTGGGCCTGCGCCCGCCGCAGGCGCGGGCCATCGCCACCTGGGAAGCCACCGGCGACAGCGCCGTGGTGCGGCCGCCGCGCGGCACCACGCATGCGGTGCTCGACACCCCCGCAGGCCTGCACGGCTGGCGCTTCAAGGAGGTGCTGGCGTTGGCCGACCGGGTGATCGTGCCGCTGCAGCCGAGCATCTTCGACATCTACGCCACGCGCGACTTCCTCGACCGGCTGAAGGAGCAGCGCCGCGCCGAAAAGACGAAGATCAGCCTCGTGGGCATGCGCGTGAACGCCCGCACCCTGGCGGCCGACCGGCTGCACGAGTTCATCGCCAGCCTTGGCGTGCCGGTGCTGGGCGAACTGCGCGACACCCAGAACTACGTGCAGCTCGCGGCGCGCGGGCTCACGCTGTTCGACATCGCGCCGGGCCGGGTGCAGCGCGACCTGGCGCAGTGGCAGCCGATCTGCGACTGGCTCGAAGGCTGAGGATCGCGGCTGTCGCAAGGCCGACAGCCGCGCCGCCGGCCTTCGCGCCAGAATGCCCCGCATGACCAAAAAGACATTCCAGACGCTCCAGGATCTTGCGGCCTGCGTCGGCCAGGAAGTTGCCGTGAGCGACTGGATCACCATCACGCAAGCGCAGGTGAACCAGTTCGCCGAGGCCACGGGCGACCACCAGTGGATCCATGTCGACGTCGAGCGCGCCAAGGCCGGGCCCTTCGGCGGGCCGATCGCCCATGGCTTCCTCACGCTGTCGCTGCTGCCGCGCTTCTTCGAGACGGCACTCGATGTGGTCGAGTCGCGCATGGGCGTGAACTACGGGCTGAACCGGGTGCGCTTCATGTCGCCGGTGCCGGTGGGCAAGCGGCTGCGCGCGCGCATGAAGCTGCTCACGGCGGAGCCGATCGCCGACGACGGCATCCAGATGACCTGGGAAGCCACGATCGAGCTCGAAGGCGCGGCCAAGCCGGCCTGCGTGGCCGAATCGGTGGTGCGCCGCTACCGCTGAGGCCTTTGCTCAGCCGAAGCCGTTCTGGCGCCAGGCCTCGAAGACGGTCACCGCCACGGCATTCGAGAGATTCAGGCTGCGCTGTCCTTCGCGCATCGGCAGCCGCAGGCGCTGCGGTTCGGCAAAGCCCTCGCGCACCGCAGGCGGCAGGCCGCTGGTCTCCGAGCCGAACACCAGCCAGTCGCCCGGCTGGAAGCGCACGTCGTGCACGGCCCGCGTGCCGCGCGTGGTGAGCGCGAACATGCGCTCGGCGGCCGGCCGCTCGGCCTCGAGCAGCGCCTGCCAGCCGGCGTGGCGCTTCACTTCGGCGTATTCGTGATAGTCGAGCCCGGCGCGGCGCAGCAGGCGGTCGTCCATCGAGAAACCCAGCGGCTCGACCAGGTGGAGCGTGCAGCCGGTGTTGGCGGCAAGGCGGATCACGTTGCCCGTGTTCGGCGGGATTTCGGGCTGGACCAGGACGATATGGAACATGCGCCGATTGTCGCGGTGCTCAATGCGGCGGATCGGTGCGCGCGAACACCAGGGCCGTGACATGCGCCGCGCCCGCCAGCCGCAGCGCCGCGGCGGCCGCGAACAGCGAGGCGCCGCTGGTCATCACGTCGTCGACCAGCACCACGCGCCGGCCTTGCAGCTCGTGGGCGCGCAAGGGCTCCACCGCGAAGGCGCCGCGCAGGTTGCCAAGGCGCTCGGCGCGCGCGAGGCCGCTCTGCGCGGGCGTCTCGCGGGTACGCAGCAGCAGCGCCGCGTCGGTCTTGGCGGGCGCGAGCCGGCGCGCCAGTTCGAGCGCCTGGTTGAAGCCGCGCTCGCGCAGCCGGGCCGGCGCCATCGGCATGGGCAGCACCCGGTCGCATTGCTCCAGCGCCGGCTCCACCCACGGCACGCTGCGCATCAGCGTGGCGAGCGGCCCGGCCCAGCCGGCTTCGCCGTGGAACTTGAATTGAGCGATGCAATCGGGCCAGGGCCACGCATAGGCGCAGGCTGCAAAGCAGGCATCGAGCGGCGGCGGATCGCGCATGCATTCGCTGCACCGCGCCACGCCCTCGGGCACCGGCAGGGCGCAGCTGCCGCAGCGCGCGGCCGGCGGCGCGAAGCGCGCCACGCAGGCATCGCAGATGCGGCGCGACGGCCAGGCGCGGCACACCTCGCACTGGCTGGGCAGCCGTGCGAGCAGAGAGGTCAAAGGCCGGTCGGCCCAACGGCTGAACATGGGCTCAATATACTCACGGCCCCATGGCCACCGACCCCGCAAGAAGACCGCCGACCATCGATCCCACGGCGGCCGCGCGCTGGAGCCGGCTCGCGCCTGCCGACGGCTCGCCCTGGCTGCACGAGGAAATCGGCCGCCGCATGGAAGACCGGCTGCAATGGATCAAGGCGCAGCCGCGCACCTGGGCCGACTGGGCGCCACTGCGCGGCGGCCTCGAGGCGCACGAGCTGGTGGCCCGGCGCTACCGCGAAGCCGCCTGCTTCGTGATCGAACCCGAAGCAAACCTGGCCGCCGCGGCCGGCGAGGCGCTGGCCGCGCCCTGGTGGAGCGCGCGACGCTGGCAGGGCAGCAAGCTGCGCTTCGACGCACCGTCGGAAGACGGCGTGGACCTGCTCTGGGCCAACATGTCGCTGCACATGGCGGCCGACCCCGAGGCGCTCATCGCGCGCTGGCACCGGCTGGTGGCGACCGACGGCTTCCTGATGTTCTCGTGCCTGGGCCCCGACACGGTGCGCGAGCTGCGGGCGCTGCACGCGCGCCTGGGCTGGCCGGCCGCGGGCCACGAATACACCGACATGCACGACTGGGGCGACATGCTGGTGCATGCCGGCTTCGCCGAGCCGGTGATGGACATGGAACGCATCGTGCTCACCTGGGCCACGCCCGAAGCGGCACTGGCCGAGCTGCGCACGCTCGGGCGCAACCTGCATCCGGCGCGCTTCCCGGCGCTTCGCGGCAAGGCATGGCACCAGGCGCTCAAGCACGCATTGCCCGAACTGGCGCCGGCGCAGGAGGGCGGCGGGCGCATCGCACTGACCTTCGAGGTCATCTACGGCCATGCCTTCAAGCCCGCGCCGCGCGTGGCGCTTTCGGCCGAGAGCGCGGTGTCGCTGCGCGAGATGCGCTCGATGCTGCAGCGCGGGCGGCCGGGCGCCTGAGCGGCGCGCCCGGCCAGCCGCGCATCCGCGACCGGGCGCCTGTGTCTACCCGCTACAATCCGCCGTTGCGTGAAACTCGCGGGTAGTGTTCCGCGAACGAGGTCTGTCCGATCCTGTGGAGACAAGGGGTTGGGCAGCCGTCGACGCACCGATTTGCTGAACTCGCCCGTGTCGAATTCCGTGTTTCGTTTTGCCACCGTTTCAGGCCAGAACATCCACTGGTTCCTGAAGCGCAATTGCTCGGTGACGCCGAGCCAGCTGGGCTGGCTCTACGCCTCGCTGTGCGTGGTATCGCTCGGTATCGGCGCGGTCTTCTGGATGCTCGGTGCGCCGCTGGTTCTGCCTTTTGCCTGGCTCGAACTGGCCGCGGTGGGTTTCGCGTTCATGCTGTACGCACGGCACGCAACCGATGGAGAACGGATTGCGCTGCAGGGCGGCCGGCTGGTGGTGGAGCTCGAGAACGGTGGTGACTACGAGCGCACGGAATTTCTGCCGCACCAGGTGCGGATCGAACCGCAGGCCAGCGATCGTTCGCTGATCGAGGTCTCGGGTCAGGGTCGATCGGTCAGGGTGGGGCGCTATGTACGCCCGGAGTTGCGAGCCGCATTGGCGCGCGAGATTCGCATGGCGTTGCGTGGCGCCTGAGGGCTCGCGCGGCGCTGCACGGTTGGGTTTGTTGAAAAAAATTGAAGAAACGTGAACACGATGAAGAGCATTTGGCGCAATAAGTACAGGCCGGCGAATCTGTTGCTGGCGGCCGGCGCGGCTTTCAGCGGCGCGGCGCACGCAGTCAACGATCTGCCCGGCGGCCCCTCGGTGCGCCAGCTGAATCTTCCGCTGGGCGTCACCAAGATTGCGCAGGAACAGCATTTCCTGCACACGGTGATGATGATCCTGTGCACGGTCATCTTCGTTGCCGTGTTCGCGGTCATGTTCTATTCGATATGGAAGCACCGCAAGTCGGTCGGCCACAAGGCGGCCAACTTCCATGAATCGGTGGTGGTCGAGGTCATCTGGACCATCGTGCCCTTCATCATCGTGATCGTGATGGCGCTGCCCGCCACCAAGGTGCTGGTGGCCCAGAAGGACACCACCAACGCCGACCTCACCATCAAGACCACCGGCTACCAGTGGAAGTGGGGCTACGACTACCTGAACGGCGAAGGCGAGGGCCTGGCCTTCATCTCCACGCTCGACAGCTCGCAGCGCGCCATGTCCGACGCCGGTGCCAAGGGCGCCATGCCCGACGACTACCTCTTCAAGGTCGACAACCCGATGGTGGTGCCGGTCCAGAAGAAGGTGCGCATCATCACCACCGCCAACGACGTGATCCACGCGTTTGCCGTGCCCCAGCTGGGCATCAAGCAGGACGCGGTTCCCGGCTTCGTGCGCGACACTTGGTTCCGCGCCGAGACCGTGGGCGACTACTACGGCCAGTGCCAGGAACTCTGCGGCAAGGAACACGCCTACATGCCGATCCACGTGAAGGTGGTCTCGGCCGCCGACTACACGGCCTGGGTCGATGGCAAGCGCAAGGAAGCCGCGGCCAAGCTCGACGATCCGAGCAAGGTCTGGACCCTGCCCGACATGTTGGCGCGCGGCGAGAAGGTCTATGCAGCCAACTGCGCGGCCTGCCACCAGGCCAACGGCAAGGGCGCCGGCCCGATCAAGCCGCTGGACGCCAGCCCCAAGGTGCTCGACACCGACCACAAGGTGCAGCTCACGGTGCTGCTCAATGGCCAGAACAATGGCGCGATGCCCTCCTGGAAGCAGCTGAGCGACACCGACCTCGCGGCCGTTGCCACCTACACCAAGAACAGCTGGTCGAACAAGACGGGCCAGCTGGTGCAGCCGGCCGAAGTTCTGGCCCTGCGCGGCAAGTGACCGCGTCCAAGCGCCCCGCGACGAAGAAATTGCAAGGAACAACGAAATGAGTGCAGTCCTCGACCCCCACGGTCACGCCCACGACGGCCACGCACACGACGAGCACCACGCAGCGCCCACCGGCTGGCGCCGCTGGGTGTTCGCCACCAACCACAAGGATATCGGCACGCTCTACCTGCTGTTCAGCTTCACCATGCTGATGGTGGGCGGCGTGCTTGCGCTCCTGATCCGCGCCGAGTTGTTCCAGCCCGGCCTGCAGCTGGTGAACCCCGAGCTGTTCAACCAGTTCACCACCATGCACGGCCTGATCATGGTGTTCGGCGCCATCATGCCGGCCTTCGTCGGCTTCGCGAACTGGATGATCCCGCTGCAGATCGGCGCATCCGACATGGCGTTCGCGCGCATGAACAACTTCAGCTTCTGGCTGCTGATCCCCGCCGCGCTGATGCTCGTGGGCTCGTTCTTCATGCCCGGCGGCGCGCCCGCCGCGGGCTGGACGCTCTACGCGCCGCTCACGCTGCAGATGGGCCCCTCGATGGACGCCGGCATCTTCGCGATGCACATCATGGGCGCTTCGTCGATCATGGGCTCGATCAACATCATCGTCACCATCCTGAACATGCGCGCCCCCGGCATGACGCTCATGAAGATGCCGATGTTCTGCTGGACCTGGCTCATCACCGCCTACCTGCTGATCGCCGTGATGCCCGTGCTCGCAGGCGCCATCACCATGACGCTGACCGACCGCCACTTCGGCACCAGCTTCTTCAACCCCGCCGGCGGCGGCGACCCGGTGATGTACCAGCACATCTTCTGGTTCTTCGGCCACCCCGAGGTCTACATCATGATCTTGCCGGCCTTCGGCATCATCAGCCAGATCGTGCCGGCGTTCTCGCGCAAGCGGCTGTTCGGCTACGCCTCCATGGTGTACGCCACCTCGTCGATCGCGATCCTGTCGTTCATCGTCTGGGCGCACCACATGTTCACGACCGGCATGCCTGTCACGGGCCAGCTGTTCTTCATGTACGCGACCATGCTGATCGCGGTGCCCACGGCCGTGAAGATCTTCAACTGGATCGCCACCATGTGGCAGGGCTCGATGACCTTCGAGACCCCGATGCTGTTCGCGGTGGGCTTCATCTTCGTGTTCACGATGGGCGGCTTCACCGGCCTCATCCTGGCCATCGCCCCGATCGACATCCAGCTGCAGGACACCTACTACGTGGTGGCCCACTTCCACTACGTGCTGGTGGCCGGCTCGCTCTATGCCATGTTCGCGGGCTACTACTACTGGGCGCCCAAGTGGACCGGCGTGATGTACAACGAAACGCGCGGCAAGATCCACTTCTGGTGGTCGCTGATCTCGTTCAACGTCACCTTCTTCCCGATGCACTTCCTCGGCCTTGCGGGCATGCCGCGCCGCTATGCCGACTACCCGATGCAGTTCGCCGACTTCAACGCGGTGGCTTCGGTGGGTGCGTTCGCCTTCGGTCTGGCGCAGGTGTACTTCTTCTTCTTCATCGTGCTGCCGACCATGCTCGGCAAGGGCGAGAAGGCAGCGCAGAAGCCCTGGGAAGCGGCTGAAGGCCTCGAGTGGGAAGTGCCGTCGCCGGCGCCCTTCCACACCTTCGAGAACCCGCCCAAGCTCGATGCGACCGCCACCAAGGTGATCGGCTGAACCGCACCGGCCGCCGGCTTGCATGACCACGATGACCACGCCCGAACAGAAAAGGAACAACCGCCGCATGGGGCTCACGCTGGCCTCCATCGCCGTGCTGTTCTTTCTCGGATTCCTGGTCCGCATGATCTGGTTCAGCGGACGCTGAAGCACGAGCCAAGGGAGCCGCCCGCATCATGAGCCTCGGTCAACGCATCAAGCGCGCCAATGTCCGCATGGTCGGCAAGCTGGCCGTGGTGGCCTGCGGCATGTTCGCGTTCGGCTATGCCCTGGTGCCGCTGTACCGCGCCATCTGCGAAATGACCGGCATCAACATCCTCGCGCTCAGCGAACTCGAGGTGCCGGGGGGCGCAAGCGGCGGCAAGAACGTGCGCGTGCCCGACAACACGCAGGTCGACACCACGCGCACCATCACGGTCGAGTTCGACTCCAACGTGCGCGGTGCCCTCTGGGACTTCAAGCCCGCCGAGCGGACGATTCAGGTGCACCCCGGCCAGCTCAACACCGTGGTCTACGAATTCCAGAACGTGCAGAACCGCCGCATGGCGGCGCAGGCCATCCCGAGCTATGCGCCGCAGCAGGCCGCGCCGTACTTCAACAAGCTCGAGTGCTTCTGCTTCAACCAGTACACGCTCGACCCGGGTGAGAAGAAGCAGTGGCCCGTCGCCTTCGTGATCGACCCGAAGATCTCCAGGGACGTGAAGACCATCACGCTGTCCTACACGTTCTTCGAAGTCGGCGGCAAGACGCCCGCGGCCCCGGTGGCCGCTGTTTCGAATGCTGCCCATGAGCCCCGTTCGTGACCGCACCGAACACGCCGCCCAAGGCCACGCTGTGGGACACGGTGAAGGCCGTGTGCTGGTCGTTCTTCGGGGTGCGCAAGAAAAGCGCCTACCAGGACGATCTGGCCAAGCTGAACCCGCTGCACATCATCGCGGTGGCCTTTGCAGCGGTCATCGTTTTCATCGTCGGCCTGGTGCTGCTGGTGCGCTACGTGGTTGCGCCCTGAGACCGGTCCGCATGGCCCACGACATCCAGAACCCATCGAATCGAGAGAAGAAAGAAAGCCAGGAGCTGATATGAGTTCAACCACCCACGGCGCCACGCCCTACTACTTCGTGCCGGGGCCATCGGCCTTTCCGGTCATGGCCGCGACCGGCCTGTTCTTCGTGATTCTCGGCGCGGCCCAATGGATCAACGGCCACCAGTGGGGCGCCTGGTCCCTGCTGGCGGGCATGGTCGGGTGGCTCGCCACGCTGTTCGTGTGGTTCCGCACCGCCATCGGCGAAAGCGAAAGCGGCCAGTACGGCCACAAGATCGACCTCTCGTTCCGCTGGAGCATGAGCTGGTTCATCTTCTCCGAAGTGATGTTCTTCGGTGCCTTCTTCACCGCGCTGTGGTGGACCCGCACCCATTCGCTGCCGGCGCTCGGCAGCCTGGACAACGCGCTGCTCTGGCCCGACTTCAAGGCCGTGTGGCCCAGCGTTGCAGCCGGCGCCACCGGTTCGCCGGCCGACATCGTCGAGCCCTTCCAGACCGTCGGCCCGTTCTGGCTGCCCACGATCAACACCGCGCTGCTGCTGAGCTCGGGCGTGACGCTCACCATTGCCCACCACGCGCTGCGTGCCGGCCATCGTGCCCAGACCATCCGCTTCATGTGGCTCACCGTGCTGCTCGGCGTGCTGTTCCTGGGCGTGCAGGGCTACGAGTACCACCACCTGTACACCGAGCTGAACCTCAAGCTCAGCTCCGGCGCCTACGGCTCGACCTTCTTCATGCTGACCGGCTTCCACGGCCTGCACGTGTTCATCGGCATGCTGATGCTGCTGTTCATCACGCTGCGCCTGCAGAAGGGCCACTTCACGCCGGAGCGCCATTTCGGCTTCGAGGGCGCGGCCTGGTACTGGCACTTCGTCGACGTGGTGTGGCTCGGCCTCTACATGCTGGTGTACTGGCTTTGAGCGACCCCCGCGGCATGCAGAAAAAAAGGCGCCGGAAGGCGCCTTTTTCATGGTTCTCGTGGAACGAGCACCATCTACTTGCCGAGCGGGAGCCCGGTGGGCTGGATGTAGCCGAATTTCCAGGCCAGCAGCATGCAGAGGAACAAAAACACCGACAGGCCGATCCGAAAGGTGAGGGCGCGCGCCATGCCGCCGCTCTTGGCGCGCCCGTTGCGCCCGTCTTTCAGCATGTAGAAGAGCGCAAAGGCAAGGCTCGCGAAGATGCCCACGAAAACCAGGGCGACGAAATATTTCATGACCCCGATTATCGGCCGCACGCCTCATCCACTCCAGTGACGCCGGAACCCCTTCATTCCGCCCGCCAGAGGCCCAGGCGGGGCCGCTTCCTGCTGGTCACGCTGGCCGCCGTGCTGGCCCTTTGCGCCACGGTGTCGCTGGGCCGCTGGCAGCTGTCGCGCGCCGCACAGAAAGAGGCGCTGCAGGCCGAGATCGAGGCCCAGAAGCAGAAGCCGCCGCTGGCCCAGGCCGAGTTCCTGGCGCTCGAGGCGCCGGCCGGCGAGCTGCACCGGCCGGTGCGGCTGCGCGGCCTCTGGCTGACGCCACAGACGGTCTACCTGGACAACCGGCAGATGCATGGCGTGCCGGGCTTCTACGTGCTGACGCCGTTCGCCCTGGAAGGCAGCGACCAGGCCGTGATGATCCAGCGCGGCTGGGTGCAGCGCAACTTCAACGACCGCACGCAGCTGGGCGCGGTCGAGACGCCGCCGGGCATCGTCGAGGTCACGGGCCTGATCGAGCCGCCGCCGGGCCACTTGTTCGAGCTCGGCAAGCCGGCCGCGGCCGCCTCGGCACCGGAATCCGCGGGGTCTTCGCCCATCCGGCAGAATCTCGACCTGGAAGCGTTCCGCGCCGAAACCAAGCTGCCGCTGCGAACCGACGTGTCGCTGCAGCAGGCCGGCCCCGCTTCCGAGGGGTTGCAGCGCGACTGGCCGGCCCCCGCTCTGGGTCTGGAGAAGCACTACGGCTATGCATTCCAGTGGTTCGGGCTTTCGGCCCTCGTGGTCATCCTCTATGTCTGGTTCCAAATCATTTCCCCCTACCGCCGCTCGAGGCGCCGCGCACGCGATGAACGCAGCCTCTGACGAACCGCTGGGCCTGACGGTGCACTCGATGCCGTCGCCCAACCAGGCGCTCGACGGTGCCGAGGGCCGCCGCACGGTGGCCGGGCGCTGGAAGATGATTGCCGTGATGCTGATGTGCGCCGCGCCCGTCATCGCGTCGTACTTCACCTACTACGTGATCCGGCCCGAGGGGCGCAGCGTCTACGGCGAGCTCATCGATCCGCAGCGCACGCTGCCTGTGCTCGCCACCACGGACCGCAGCGGCGCGCCGGTCGACCTGGCCACGCTCAAGGGCCAGTGGCTGCTGGTGGCGGTGGCCGATGCGGCCTGCGACGCGCTCTGCGAACAGCAGCTCTACCTGCAGCGCCAGCTGCGCGAGAGCCTGGGCCGCGAGAAGGACCGGCTCGACCGCGTCTGGCTCGTGAGCGATGCGGCGCCCGTTCCGGCGCGGCTGGACAACGGCCTGCGCGGCGCCACCGTGCTGCGCGTGCCGGCCCAGCAATTGGCCCAATGGCTCGCGCCAGCATCGGGCCATGGGCTGGCCGAGCACCTGTACGTGGTCGATCCGATGGGCAACTGGATGATGCGATTTCCGGCCCGCATGGACGCCGCGGGCGCGAGCCGCGCCAAGCGCGACCTCGACCGCCTGCTGCGCGCCTCCGCCTCCTGGGACGAGCCCGGCCGCTAGCACCGCATGATGGACACCGGCTCGCTCTACGACCTCACCCCCGTCGCCTGGCTGATGGCTGCCGGCGTGCTGATCGCGCTCGGCCCGCTGGTGTGGGTGTGGCGCCGCAACGCGGGCGCCGGTCCGGCGCGCCGGCTGCATGCGCTCACCGTGCTGACGCTGTTCCTCACCTTCGACCTCACGCTGTTCGGCGCCTTCACCCGGCTCACCGATTCGGGCCTGGGGTGTCCCGACTGGCCGGGCTGCTACGGCAACGCGAGCCCGGTGGGCGCGCGCCACGAGATCGCCATGGCGCAGTCGGCCCAGCCGACCGGCCCGGTCACGCACAGCAAGGCCTGGGTCGAGATGGTGCACCGCTACCTGGCCACCGGCGTCGGTGTGCTGATCCTCGCGCTGGCGGGCGCCACCTGGGCCGTGCGGCGGCGCCAGCGCCGCATGCCGCCCGCGCCGGCGGACGGCGAGCACGCCACGCTCAGCGCCTGGTGGCCCGCGCTCACGCTGGCCTGGGTCTGCCTGCAGGGCGCATTCGGCGCGCTCACGGTCACCTGGAAGCTCTTTCCAGCGATCGTCACGCTGCATCTGCTGGGCGCCGTGGTGCTGCTGGTGCTGCTGTGCATCCAGGCGGTGCGCTACCGGCAGGCCGCCGCCGACCGCCTGCCCACGCCGGTGTCGCCTGCGCTGCGCAGCGGGCTGATCGCCACCTCGGCCCTGCTGCTGCTGCAGATCGCGCTCGGCGGCTGGGTCAGCACCAACTATGCGGTGCTGGCCTGCACCCAGTTCCCGACCTGCCAGGGCAGCTGGTGGCCGCCGATGAATTTTGCCCAGGGCTTCGAGATCTGGCGCCACCTGGGCGTGACCGGCAGCGGCGTGCCGCTCGATTTTTCCGCGCTCACCGCCATCCACTACGTGCATCGGCTGATGGCCTACGCCGTGTTCGCCGCGCTGGGCGTGCTCGCGTGGCAGCTGCGCCGCACGCCGCCGCTGCGGCCGCAGGCGCGCTGGCTCGCGGGGCTCGCGCTGCTGCAGCTGGCCACGGGCCTCGGCAACGTGCTGCTCGGCTGGCCGCTGGTCGCCGCGGTCCTGCACACCGGGGGCGCCGCCGCGCTGGCCGTGGTGCTGACATGGGCGCTGTGCGAGAGCCGCCGCGGGGCCGTGGCCGCGATCGCACACGAGACAGACAAGGCGCCCGGCGCCCCACACAACAACCAGAGGGAGGCCGCCGCGTGAGCACGCCGATTTCCGTGCAGCAGACAAGCACCGCCAACGTGCTGCGCCAGTTCTATGCGCTGACCAAGCCGCGCGTGGTGCAGCTGATCGTTTTCTGCGCCCTCATCGGCATGGTGCTGGCCGTGCCCGGGCTGCCCTCGTGGGCCGACGTGCAGCGCGCCGTGCTGGCCTGCATCGGCATCTGGCTGGTGGCGGGTGCGGCGGCGGCGTTCAACTGCCTGGTCGAGAAGGGCATCGACGCCAAGATGAAGCGCACCGCCTGGCGCCCCACGGCGCGCGGGCAGCTCAGCGACCTGCAGGCGCTGGTGTTCTCGGCGCTGCTGTGCGCGGCCGGCTCGGCGCTGCTCTGGTTCCAGGTCAATCCGCTCACCATGTGGCTGACCTTTGCCACCTTCGTCGGCTACGCGGTGATCTACACCGTGATCCTCAAGCCGCTGACGCCGCAGAACATCGTGATCGGCGGCGCCTCGGGCGCGATGCCGCCGGTGCTGGGCTGGGCCGCGATGACCGGCGACGTGGGCCCCGAGGCGCTGATCCTGTTCCTGATCATCTTCCTGTGGACGCCGCCGCACTTCTGGGCGCTGGCGCTCTACCGCGTCGAGGACTACCGCAAGGCCGGCCTGCCGATGCTGCCCGTCACGCACGGCAACGAGTTCACGCGGCTGCAGGTGCTGCTCTACACCTTCATCTTGTTCGCGGCCTGCCTGATGCCTTTCATCTACGGCATGAGCGGCTGGCTCTACCTGGCGGTGGCGGTGGGCGTGAGCATCGGCTTCACGGGCTATGCCTTCGCCCTCTGGCGCAACTACTCCGATGCGCTGGCGCGCAAGACCTTCCGGTTCTCGCTGATCCATTTGAGCGTGCTGTTCGCGGCACTGCTCGTCGACCATTACCTCCGCTGATTGACCGAATGCCCGTGCCCATGAACAAGCGAAATGCCCTGAAACTGATTGCCGGCGGTGCGGGATGGGCTGGCATGGCCGCCACCCTGGGCCTCGGTCTTTCGGCCTGCAGCGAAGCCAAGCCCAGCTTCAATGCGGTCGACATCACCGGCGCCGACTACGCCCGCGACTTCTCGCTCAAGGATGCCGACGGCAAGCTGCGCACGCTGGCCGACTTCAAGGGCAAGGTGGTCGTGCTGTTCTTCGGCTACGCGCAGTGCCCCGACGTCTGCCCCACCACCATGACCGAGATGGCGCAGGTCAAGCAGCAGCTCGGCAGCGATGGCGACAAGCTGCAGGTGCTGTTCGTCACGGTCGACCCGGCGCGCGACACGCCCGAGGTGCTCAAGGCCTACATGGGCGCGTTCGACCCGGGCTTCGTCGCGCTGATTCCCACGGCCGACCAGCTCGCCCAGGTCGCCAAGGACTTCAAGGTCTACTTCAAGAAGGTCGAGGGCAAGACTCCCACGAGCTACTCGATGGACCATTCGGCCGCCAGCTTCGTCTACGACACCGACGGCCGGCTGCGGCTCTACGCGCGCTATGGCGCCGGCGTGGCGCCGATGGTGTCGGACGTGAAGGCGCTGCTCAAGTCCTGACCGCGCGCCCATGGACGCCGCCCTTGCCTTGGCCTCCGTCGCGCACCTGAAGGCGCGCCGGGGCGCCTTCCGCATCGCACTCATTCCGCCCGAGGTGCTGCGCGCGCTCAACGACGGGCTGCTCGAGACCGTCAACCTCAACGAATTCTTGGCGCTCGAGCTGCCGCGGCTCGCGCGCAGCGTGGCGGCCCACATCGGGCTCGATCCGGCCAGCGAGCGGCTGGCCGACACCATCGCCATGCTCGGCGCATTCAAGCCGATGCAGCGGCACGGCCACATTGCCCGCGCGCTCTACGACCTGGCGGCGCTGCATGCCGAGCGCGACGCCGTCGCCCACCGGCTGGCCACGCACGCGAGCGACGTCGCGCGCTGCTGGGCCGCGCAGTGGGTCACGCTTTCGGGCCTGCCGCTGGCGGCGCAGCTGGAGGCGGTGCGGCGTTTTGCCGCCGATCCGCACTTCGGCGTGCGGGAAATCGCCTGGATGGCAGTGCGCGACGCGGTCATCGCCTCGCTCGACGAGTCGCTCGCGCTGCTGCAGCCGTGGACGGCCGATGCCGATCCGAACATCCGCCGCTTTGCCAGCGAGCTCACGCGCCCGCGCGGCGTCTGGTGCGCGCAGATCGACGCGCTCAAGGCCGAGCCCTGGCGCGCGCTGCCGCTCCTCGCGCCGCTGCGGGCCGATGCCAGCCGCTATGTGCAGAACTCGGTGGCCAACTGGCTCAACGATGCGAGCAAGACCCAGCCCGAGTGGGTCGACCGGCTCTGCGCGCGCTGGGTGGCCGAATCGGACACGCCCGCCACCCGCTACATCGCCAGGCGGGCGCTGCGCACGCTGGCCAAGCAGGCATGAAAAAGCCCGGCACGCGGCCGGGCTTGTTCGGGTGAAACGCGGCGACGGGGCTCAGGCGTAGTCGGCCAGCGCCTTCTTCATCTTCTTCATGGCCGCGACTTCGATCTGGCGAATGCGCTCGGCGCTCACGCCGTACACCGCCGCCAGGTCGTGCAGCGTCATGCCGCCCGAACCGTCGTCGTTGACCTTGAGCCAGCGCTCTTCGACGATGCGGCGGCTGCGCTCGTCCAGCGCTTCGAGCGCCGTGGCGATGCCGTCGCTCGAAAGCCGGTCGCGCTGCTGCGACTCGAGCAGGGCGGTCGGCTCCTGCGTGGCGTCGGCCAAGTAGGCAATCGGGCCAAAGGCCTCGTCGCCGTCGTCCGACGGACCCGGATCGAGCAGCACGTCGCCGCCCGACAGGCGGGTTTCCATTTCCAGCACTTCTTCAGGCTTGACGTTGAGCCGGGTCGCCATCTGCGACACCTCGTCGGGGCTCAGCGTGTCGCGGTGCGTGCCGTTGTCGGCCGCGGCCGAGTCGGCCTTGAAGCCCTGCTTCATCGAGCGCAGGTTGAAGAACAGCTTGCGCTGGGCCTTGGTCGTCGCGACCTTGACCATGCGCCAGTTCTTCAGGATGTACTCGTGGATCTCGGCCTTGATCCAGTGCATGGCGTAGCTCACGAGCCGCACGCCCTGGTCGGGGTCGAAGCGCTTCACGGCCTTCATGAGGCCGACATTGCCTTCCTGGATCAGGTCGCCGTGAGGCAGGCCATAGCCCAGGTATTGGCGCGAAATGGACACCACGAGGCGCAGGTGCGAGAGGATCAGCGCACCGGCCGCTTCGAGGTCGTTGTGGTCGCGCAAGCGGCGTGCGAAGCCCTGCTCTTCTTCGAGCGTGAGCATCGGCAGGCGGTTGGCGGCCGAAATATAAGCATCCAGGTTGCCCAGCGGCGGCACCATCGACCATGGATTGGCGACGGCGAGCTGGTTGGCAGAGGCTCCAGACAGCGTGGTCATCAGGGGAAACTCCTTTGTATTGGCCATATTAGCACTCGATTAGAGGGAGTGCTAAACCAAGGGTTCCCCCTAAGTTTCTATCGCACCGATAGCCAAAGCTGTCAGCCGGACGGCGATCCGGCCTGCGGCGGCGTCCGACCCGGGGAATCACCAGCGGATACCGAGGCGCAAAAACAGCTTCGAAAGTACGAACAGCGGCCCCACCCAAAGATATTGGATGTCTTCGAAGAAAGAAGGTTTCCTGCCTTCGATCTTGTGGCCGATGAACTGGAAGATCCAGGCCACCACGAAGATGGCGGCGGAAACCGGCAGTACAAGGCTCCCCATCGCATGGACCAGTGCCAGCACCAGGGCCGTGCCAGCCAGCATGGTGAGCAGGAACGCGGGGGAGCGCAATGTGGCGTAGTAGACCAGGCTGGCCGCCACGAAGAGGTAGGCGGCCCACGGGTGCAGCGCAAACAGCAGGCCGACCAGGCTCAGCATGATGGCCGGGATCGCGGCGAAGTGAATCAGCTCGTTGGCCGGGTGGCGGTGGCTTTCGCCATAGTGGGCCAGCAGCCGGTCGATCTTGCGCTCGCCCGCTGCCAGCGGGGCATCGGCGGTGTGCATCATGGTTGTTGTCTCCAAACGCCGTTCGGTGCGGCGGGTAGCGCATGGTGCTCCCGCGCGCAGGGGATGGCAAGTGCTATTAAAACAAGAGCAAGCGATGCCCCGGAACGGCGGCTACCCCATGACTTAGTGCACTGTTGCGCGCCGGGCGCGTCGCTAAGATTGACCGCGTGCCTTCGCTCGAATCTTCCTCCAAACCGCCGCCGCCGACCCTGGAGGGCGGCATCCTGGCGCACCCGCCCGGCGCGATCCTGGTGGTGGACGACCACGACCTGCTGCGGCTCGGCGTGCGCGCGCTGATCGAGGCACAGACCGCTTCCTCCGGGGCGAGCATCGAGGTCTTCGAGGCCGCCAGTGCGGCCGAGGCGCTGGCGCTGTACGACAGGCACCGCGAGTCGATCCGCCTTGTGCTGCTGGATCTGGCGCTGCCCGACACCCACGGCCTGAGCGGCCTCGCGGAATTCCGCCTGCGCCACCCGTCCGCCCGCATCGTGGTGCTGTCGGGCACCGGCAACACCTCGCTGGCGCAGGGCGCGGTGGCGCTGGGCGCGAGCGCCTTTCTTCCGAAGTCGGCGGACCTGAAGGAGGTGGTGGGATTCATCCGCGCCTGCGGCCTGCTCGAGCCCGACGCGTCTGAAGCTTCCCCTTCCGCCGCCGTGCCGAAGGCGCCCGGCGGCTACGCCGAATCGGCCCGGGCCAGCGCCTGGCAGGAGCTCACGCCGCGCCAGATGCAGGTGTTGCAATGGGTGCTCGACGGCAAGGCGAACAAGGAGATCGCCCAGCTCGCGAACCTGAGCGAAGGCACGGTGAAGAACCACGTATCGACCATCCTGCTGCTGTTCGGCGTGCGTTCGCGTGCGCAGCTGATCAGCAGCCTGCGTTGAGCCGCCGCGCATGGCTGACACGCCGCTGAACCAGCGCGTGCTGCGCGAGCACGTGGCGTCGGTCTATTTCAACTACAACGCCACTTTCCTGGCCCGCGTCGTCTTCGTGCTGGTGCTCGGTGCGTTCATGTACCTGCAGCTGGGCGACCCGATGGTGCTGCCCTTCGTCGTGCTGCACCTGACGCTGTACCTGTGCATGTATTTCACGCCGCGCTGGAATCCGTCGGTCCCGGCGGCGGACAGCGCCTGGTGGGCGCGCAGGATCACCCGCATCGTGACCCTGCTCGGGTTTGCCGATGCGCTGGCGCCGTGGATCTTCGTGCCCGCGGGCAACCTGCCGGTCACTGCCGCGCTGATGGTGGTGATGATGGGCAACTGCGCCCGGGCCGTGCAGTCGCTGCGGCCGCTCCAGGCAGCGCTGTTCGGCCACACGCTGCCCATGATGGGCGGGCTGATCGTTGCGCTGGCGTGGCAGCGCGACTCCATCCATCTCTTTCTCGCGGCCTTCGCCTCGATCTACCTGTTTCTCATGCTGCGCGTCGGCGTGCAGGAGCACAGGCTGCTGGCGGATTCGCTGGTCCTGCGCTTCGAGAAGGAAGCCCTGGCCGTGCGGCTGGAAGAGCAGATTGCCGCCACCGAGCGCGCCAGCCGGGAAAAGACCCGCTTCCTGGCCAGCGCCAGCCATGACCTGCGCCAGCCGCTGCATGCCATTGCGCTGTTCGGCGCCGCGCTCGAGAACGAGTTGCGCGGCCGTCCGGAGGAGCTCAACGCGCAGCGCCTGATGCGCGCCGTCAATGCCCTGGGCGCCTCGCTCGACATCATGCTGGACATCTCGCGGCTGGACGCCGGCGTGGTCACGCCCGTGCGCCAGGCCGTCCAGCTCGATGCCCTGTTCCTGCCGCTCAACCACACCTTCTCGGCCCAGGCCGAGCAAAAGCAGCTGCAGCTGCGTGTGCGCGCCAGCGGGCTGTGGGTGCGCAGCGACCCCCAGCTGCTGCACCGGATGCTGTCCAACCTGCTGGACAACGCCCTCAAGTACACCGCGCGCGGCGGAGTGACGGTGACGGCCCGCGAGCGCGGGGAGTTGGTGTGGATCGAGGTGCGCGACACCGGCATCGGCATTGCGCCCGAGCAGTCGAGCCGGATCTTCGAGGAGTTCTACCAGGTCGACAATCCGGGGCGCGACCGCTCGCGCGGGCTGGGCATCGGCCTGTCGATCGTGCAGCGGCTCTCGCACCTGCTGGGCCATCCGGTGCAGATGCATTCGCGGCTCGGTCGCGGCACCCATTTCCGCGTCGTGCTGCCGGCCGTCGCGCCGCAGGCGGGCGCGCTGGCCGGACCTTTCCTGCCCGAGGCTGCGGCGCCGCGGCAGGAAAAACGGCCCGGGCGAGCGGCCCCGGCACTGCCCGCGCGGGTGCTGCTGCTGGACGACGAATCCGAAATCCGCGAAGCCATGACGGGCCTGCTGCGCTCGCATTCGATCGACGCGCTCGCCGTCGCGGACGAAGCCGCCGCCGCCGCCGCCTTGCAGCAGGCGAGCAGCGAAAGGCGGCCTTTCGACCTGCTGATGTGCGACTACCGGCTGGCCGATGGCGTCGATGGGCTGGATGTGGGCCTGCGCCTGAGCGGCCGGCGGCAGGGCGGGCCCACGATTCCCTTGCTGCTGATCACCGGCGAAACCTCTCCCGACAGGCTGCAGCGCGTGCGGGAATCCGGGATTCCGGTGCTGTTCAAGCCGGTGGCCGCCGATTCGCTGTTCCGGATGATGGCCCGAGCGGCAAGCGCTTAGCGGCCCGGAATCGAATACTTTCGAATGTGTGGCTGGTAATTGCCGGGGCGTTAGCCGGCGATGTCATGACTTTCGGCACTGGTGGCCGTCAGCCCCCCGGACGTACCTTCCCTGGGTCGCACACACACATCGATCAGGGAGGATTCCGAATGAGATTCAAGTTTGCAGCGGTAGCAATCGCAACCACCACCATGCTGGCCCTCGCGGCATGCGGCGGCGGGGGTGGAGGAGGCGGTGGTGGCCTGCCGGTTGGCTGGGGCAACGGGGTTCCGCCGCCTCCTGCACCCGCGCCGGCCCCGGCACCCGCTCCGGCACCCGCCCCGGCCCCGGCCCCGGCACCCGCCCCGGCCACCCGCACCTTCATGTACGAGGCGCTGCCGCCCGCCGCCGACGCTTCGGCGTTTCTCGACCAACTCAATGCCCAGGGCGCCAGGGCCTTCCGCTTCTTCAGCGGCCTGGCCTTCCCCACGAGCCCGACCAGCACGGAGGTCGTCGAGGCCTACGTGAAGGATGCCGGCACCACCTACGCCTTCGAACTGCTGCCGGACACCGGCTCCACGGCGGACCTGCAGGCCCAACTCAACGCCCAGGGCGCCCGGGGTTTCAAGTGGGGCGGGCCATACGTGGTCGGCGGCCAGATCCGCACGCTCTACCGCAAGGACAACGGCTCGGCATCGACCTACACCTATGCCGTGCAGGCGGCACCCGCCGACAGCGCCGCCTACCTGTCGCTGATCAATGCGCAGGGCGGCAGCGGCTACTACAGCGTCGGCGGCGCGTACATGATCGGCGGAGCCACGGTGCTGGTCTTCCAAAAGGACGCGCAAGGCAATGCCACCTACGGCTATGAAGCGCTGGACCAGCCCGGCAGCGACTCCGACTTCCTGGCCCAGTTCGAGGCGAAGGGCGCCCAGGGCTTCCGGTTCAAGACCGGCTACGTCTTCTCGGACGGCCTGAAACTGCTCTACGAGAAAGACCTGTCGCAAGCGGCCACGTTCAGCTACCAGAGCCTGCAGCCCGCGGCCAACAGCGCGGACTACATCGTGCAGGCGAACGCCGAGGGCGCCAAGGGCAATGCGCTGGTGGGCGACTACGGCCTGCCGAGCGGCCAGATCAGGACGCTCTACGTCAAGCCTGCCAGCTGCAGCGGCTTTCTCTGCGACACCCGCTCGCTCTTCGGTTTTTGAGGGCGGGCGGCCGCTGCCGGCGCGTCAGCCCAGCAGCGCCAGCGCGAACTCGCGCGCGTTGAAGGTCTCGAGGTCTTCCAGCTTCTCGCCCACGCCGATGAAGTAGACCGGGATCGGCCGCTCGCGCGCAATGGCGCAGAGCACGCCGCCCTTGGCCGTGCCGTCGAGCTTGGTCACCACCAGGCCGGTGAGGCCCAGCGTCTCGTCGAAGGCCCGGACCTGCGCCAGGGCGTTCTGCCCGGTGTTGCCGTCGATCACCAGCAGCACCTCGTGCGGCGCGGTGGCGTCGGCCTTGGTGACGACGCGCTTGATCTTCTTGAGCTCGTCCATCAGGTGCAGCTGCGTCGGCAGCCGGCCGGCGGTGTCGACCAGCACCACGTCCTTGCCGCGCGCCTTGCCGGCCGTGACCGCGTCGAAGCTCACGGCCGACGGGTCGCCGCCTTCCTGGCTCACGATCTCGACCGTGTTGCGGTCGGCCCAGACCAGCAGCTGCTCGCGCGCCGCCGCGCGGAAGGTGTCGGCCGCGGCCAGCAGCACCGAGGCGCCTTCGCTGGCCAGGTGCTTGGTGAGCTTGCCGATCGAGGTGGTCTTGCCGGCGCCGTTGACGCCCGCCACCATGATCACCGTCGGCGTGAACTGGCCGATCACCAGCGGCTTCTCGAGCGGCTGGAGCAGGTCGGTGATGGCATCGGCCAGCAGCCGCTTCACTTGCGCCGCATCGGTCGCCATCTGGCGTTTGACGCGGCCGCGCAGGTCGTCGAGCAGGTATTCGGTGGCCTTGACGCCGGCGTCGGCCATCAGCAGAGCCGATTCGAGCTCCTCGTACAGCGCTTCGTCGATCTGCGCGTTGACGAACACGGCCTGGATGCCGGTGCCGGTCTTGCGCAGGCCGGTCTTGAGCTTGTCGAACCAGCCCTTGCGCTCGGCGGGCATGGCGGCTTCGGTGAGGACGGCGGGAGCGGGAGCGGGCACCGGCACCGGCGCAGGTGCAGGTGCAGGTGCAGGTGCAGGTGCAGGTGCAGGTGCAGGTGCAGGTGCAGGTGCAGGCACGGGTGCGGCGGGTGGCGCAACCGTGGGTGGCGGCGGACGAGGCGCCACCGGGGGCGCTGCAGGCGGAGGCGCCGCTTCCTCCGCGGCAGGCTTCGAACCGAACCAGCTCGACGGAGAGAACACCGAGCGCGCGGGTGCGGCAGCGGGCGCAGGCGCGGGTTCGGGCGCAGGGGCCGGCTCGGCGGCCGGTGAGGGCGCCGGCGCGGCCGGGGATTCGGCAGGCGGTTTTTTCTTGAAGAAACTGAACATCGGGAGCTTTTTACAATCCGACCCATTCTATGAAACACCCCTCGCCACGCCGTGCTGCGTCCGGTGCGGTGCTGGCAATGGCGCTTTGCGCGCTGTGGGCCATGCCTGCGCAGGCCCAGCCCACACCGGTTCCCACCGCCGCCCCCTCCGACGCTGCCGCCGCGGCCGCATCCGCACCCCGGCAATTCACCCTGGCCAACGGCATGACGCTGCTGGTGCAGCCCGACCGGCGCGCGCCCACCGCGGTGCAGATGCTCTGGGTGCGCGTGGGCTCGGTGGACGAGGTCGACGGCACCTCGGGCGTGGCCCACGTGCTCGAACACATGATGTTCAAGGGCACCAAGGACATCAAGCCCGGCGAGTTCTCGCGCCGCGTGGCGGCGCTGGGCGGCCAGGAGAACGCCTTCACCACGCGCGACTACACGGGCTACTACCAGCAGATTCCCGTGGCCAGCCTGGAGCAGGTCATGAAACTCGAATCGGACCGCTTCGCCAACAACCAGTGGTCCGACGACGAGTTCAAGCGCGAGATCGAGGTGGTCAAGGAAGAACGGCGCCTGCGCACCGAAGACCAGCCGCGCGCATTGCTCGGCGAGCAGCAGAACGCGGCCGTGTTCACGGCCTCGCCCTACCACCGCCCCGTGGTCGGCTGGATGAGCGACCTCGACGCGATGACGCCCGACGACGCGCGCGCCTTCTTCCGCCACTGGTACGTGCCCGCCAACGCCGCCGTGGTGGTGGTGGGCGATGTCGACGTGGCCCAGGTGCGTGCGCTGGCCGAGAAGTACTACGGCAGCATTCCCGCGCGCGCCGTGCCTGCGCGCAAGCCGCGCACCGAGCCCGTGCAGCGCGGCATCCGCCGCATCGAGTTCAAGGCGCCGGCCGAGCAGGCCTATGTGTCGCTCGCGTTCCGCATTCCGCAGCTGGAAAGCATCGATGCCGCGGACAGCGACGTGTGGGCGCTCGAAGTGCTGTCGGCCGTGCTCGACGGCTACACGGGCGCGCGGCTCGACCGTGCGCTGACCCAGGGCCCCGACCGCGTGGCCGATTCGGCCAGCGCCTACTCGGGCCTGGCCGGCCGCGGGCCGCAGCTGTTCACGCTGGTGGGCGTGCCGGCCCACGGCAAGAGCGCCGAAGCGGTGGAGGCGGCGCTGCGCGCCCAGGTGGCGCGCGTCGCGAAGGAGGGCGTGAGCGAAGCCGAACTCGCGCGCGTCAAGACACAGTGGGTGGCCAGCGAAACCTACAAGCGCGACTCCGTGATGGCGCAGGCCCGCGAGCTCGGCAGCAACTGGGTGCAGGGACTGCCGCTGGACACCAGCGCGCGCATCGTCGCGAAGCTGCAGGCCGTGACGCCGGCCCAGGTGCAGGCCGTGGCCGCCAAGTACTTCGGCGACGACCAGCTCACAGTGGCCACGCTGCGCCCCTTGCCGCTCGAAGCCAGGCCGCGCGGCCGCGGTTTTGCCGCCCCGCAGGGCGAACTGCGCTGAAAGGCCCGGATTCTTCAATGACCCCCATGACAAAAATCCTGCGCTCCGCGCTGTTCGCGGCCGCCACGGCCTTCGCCGGCCTGAACGCCGCACAGGCCGCGCTGCCGATCGAGCACTGGACGCTCGCGAGCGGCGCCAAGATCTACCTGGTGTCGACCCAGGCGCTGCCTATCGTCGACGTGCAGATCGATTTCGATGCCGGCAGCCGGCGCGATCCGGCCGGCCAAGCCGGCCTGGCCAGCGCGACCGCGACCATGGTCGAGAAGGGCGTGCGCGCCGGCAAGAACGGCGAGCCGGCGCTCGACGAGAACGCGCTCGGCGAGGCCTGGGCCGACCTGGGCGCCGAGTTCGGCACCAGCGCCGGCACCGACCGCGCCAGCTACTCGCTGCGCACCTTGTCCGACCCGGCGCTGCGCGCCAAGGTGGTGGCGCTGGCCTCGCGCGAGATCGGCGAGCCGGCCTTTCCCGACGACATCTGGCAGCGCGAGCGGGAGCGCATCAATGCCTCGCTGAAGGAAGCCAACACCAAGCCGGCAACCATCGCAGGCCGCGCCTTCGCGAAGGCCGTCTACGGCGGCCATCCCTACGGCCAGGAAGTCACCGAGGCCACGCTCGCGCGCATCGACACCGCCGCCATGCGGCAGCGCTACCAGGAGCTGATCGCGCCGTGCCGGGCCAAGCTCAGCATCGTGGGCGCCGTGACCCGCGCCGAGGCCGAGGCCATGGCCACCGCGCTGCTCTCCCGGCTGCCGGGGCCCGAGGCGTGCACGCCGCTCCCGGCGATTGCGCCGGTGGCCGCGCTCACCGCGCCCAAGGACGAGCGCATTCCCTTCGCTTCGGCCCAGGCCCACGTGCTGATCGGCCAGCCCGGCTATCCGCGCAAGGATCCGGACCATTTCGCGCTCACGCTCGGCAACTACGTGCTGGGCGGCGGCGGTTTTGTCTCGCGGCTGACCAACGAAGTGCGCGAGAAGCGCGGCCTGGCCTACAGCGTCTACAGCGGCTTCGCGCCGGGGCTGGACGCCGGCGCCTTCCGCGTCGGTTTCCAGACGCGCCCCGATCAGGCCGAGGAAGCGGTGAAGGTCTCGCGCGACGTGCTCGCCAGGTTCGTGGCCGAAGGCCCGACCGCCGCCGAACTCAAGGCCGCCAAGGACAACCTGATCGGCGGCTTCCCGCTGCTGCTGGACAGCAACCGCAAGCTCATCGGCAATGTGGCCAACATCGCCTGGCACGACCTGCCGCTCGACTATCTCGACACCTGGACCGCGCGCATGGATGCGGTCACGGCGGCCGACGTCCGGGCTGCCTTCGCGCGCAAGCTGCAGCCCGAACGCATGGTGACGGTGGTGGTGGGCGGAAAATAGGGCCGCGTTGTTCAGCGCAGGGCGTGCGCGCCGCTTGCGGCGGCCGCGCGCACTGCGGCCTTGAGCCGCTCGAGCAGCTGCGGCGCGGCGCGCGCCTGCTGCCAGTAGAGCGGCACCTGCAGCGCCGAGCCAGGCACCAGCTCCACCAATGCTCCCGCGCGCATCGCGTCGACCGCCATGCTGGCCGGCAGCATCCCCCAGCCCATGCCGGCGCGCGCCGCTTCGACGAAACCCTGGGCCGATGGCAGCCAGTGCCGCGGCGTCTCGATGCTGCGGTGGCAGATGCGCCGCACCCAGCGTGCCTGCAGCCGGTCCTTGCGGTCGAACACCAGGCTCGGCGCATGGGCCAGGGTGCGCGCACCCACGCCCTTGGCGAAGTACCGCTCGACGAACTCCGGGCTTGCGGCGGCCACGTAGTGCATGGCGCCCAGCGCTTCGCTGTTGCAGCCGGCCACCGGTTGCGCGAGCGCGGTGACGGCCGCCAGCACCGCGCCGCTGCGCAGGCGCTCGGCGGTGTGGTCCTGGTCGTCCACGGTCAGGTCGAGCAGGGCGGATTCTTCCTGCCTTGCAAAGGCTGCAGCAGCGGCCATGAACCAGCTGGCCAGGCTGTCGGCGTTCACCGCCACGCGCACCGTGACCCGCTCGGCTCCCTCGCCGCTTCGGCCGCCCATGCCGAGTGCCGGCAGCGCCTCGCGCAGCTCGTGTTCCAGCATGCCCACGCGTTCGATGTGCCGGCACAGCTGCTGCCCGGCTTCCGTCGCGATGCAGGGCTGGCCGCGCACCAGCAGCGCGCCGCCCGTGCGCTCCTCGAGCAGCTTCACGCGCTGCGAGACGGCCGAAGGCGTGACGTGGAGGGCGCGGGCCGCGCGCTCGAAGCTGCCTTCGCGCACCACCGCGGCCAATGCATTGAGGGCGGCGTAGTCGAGCATGGTTCGCGTGAATTAGGAAAACTGAATATGGCTTAGCAAGTTTAGTTTGAATTAATGCAGCCGAAGCGGCAAGCTGGCGCCATGGTGATCGAACAAATCTCTGCCGCATTCGTCAACGGGTTCCTGATGAGCCTGGTGCTCATCGTCGCCATCGGCGCGCAGAACGCCTATGTGCTGCGCCAGGGGCTGCGGCGCGAGCATGTGAGCGCCGTGGTGCTGTTCTGTGCGGCGAGCGATGCCCTCCTGATCACCGCCGGCGTGGCTGGCATGGCGCAGGCACTGAAAGGGCGGCCGGCGGTGGCCACCGCCCTCGCCGGCCTCGGTGCGCTGTTCCTGGGTGCCTACGGGCTGCGCGCGCTGTGGCGGGCCCGGCAGCCCGGCGCACTGCAGGCAAAGGCGCAGGGCGTGTCGCTCTCGCGCACCGCGGTGCTGGCGCAGGCGGCGGGCTTCACCCTGCTGAACCCGCATGTCTATCTCGACACCGTGCTGCTCGTGGGCAGCACCGGCGCCCAGTACGGCGGCGCGCTCAAGGCCTGGTTCGTCGCCGGGTCGGCGATCGCGAGCGCGCTGTGGTTCTCGGCGCTGGGCTTCGGTGCGCGCTGGCTGGCGCCGGTGTTTGCGCGGCCGCGCGCCTGGCAGATGCTCGACGCGCTGATCGGCGGCACGATGCTGCTGCTTGCCGCGTTGCTGGCGCGGCGGGCCTTGCTCGGGGCCTGAGCCCGGATGCGGCGTTAAGCTTGCCGCATGCCCCAGAAGAAAGCCGCAGCCGCCAGGCGCTCCCCCTCGACACCACCGCCACCGCCGCGATCGAAATCGCTGCCGCACGAAGTGCGCATCATCGGCGGCCAATGGAAGCGCAGCCGCCTTCCGGTGGCCGACAAGCCGGGCCTGCGCCCCACGCCCGACCGCGTGCGCGAGACGCTGTTCAACTGGCTCGCGAGCATCGCGGGCGCCGGCGGCGGCGAACTGCCGGGCTGGCATTGCATCGATGCCTTCGCGGGCACCGGCGCGCTCGGCCTGGAGGCCGCGTCGCGCGGTGCCGCGAGCGTGCTGCTCTGCGAGCAGGACGCCGCGCTGGCGGCCCAGCTGCAGGCCGCCAAGGCCAAGCTCTCGGCCGAGGCCGTGCGCATCGAGCGCGGCAGCGGGCTCACCGCGCTCGAGCGTGCGCCCGCGGGCAGCCTGGATGCGGTCTTTCTCGATCCGCCTTTCGAGAGCATCGCCCTCTACGAACCCGCGCTGCGGGCCGCCGCGCGCGCCATGAAAAGCGGGGGCGCCGTCTACCTGGAGGCACCGCGCCGCTGGAGCGACGAGGAGCTGGCCGCGCTCGGCCTTGTTGGTTTTCGTTACCTCAAGGCAGGGGCGGTGCACGCTCACTTGCTGCGGCAGGCCGCAAACGGGACTGCATAATCCGCCGAACAAGCCGCACCGGCTGCATGAGGAAGAAGCAACCATGGCCAGCAACGTGATCGCGGTTTATCCCGGCACTTTCGATCCCATCACCCTCGGCCACGAGGACGTGGTGCGGCGTGCAACCCAGCTCTTCTCCAAGGTCATCGTCGCGGTGGCGGCGGGCCATCACAAGAAGGCGCTGTTCAGCCTGCAGGAGCGCATCGAGATGGCGCGCGAGGCCGTGAAGCCCTACAGCGACCAGGTCACGGTCGAGAGCTTCTCGGGCCTGCTGCGCGACTTCGTGGTGGCGCGCGGCGGCAAGGCCATGGTGCGCGGCCTGCGCGCCGTGACCGACTTCGACTACGAATTCCAGCTCGCGGGCATGAACCGCTCGCTGATGCCCGACGTCGAAACCGTATTCCTCACGCCCAGCGACAAGTACCAGTTCATCTCGAGCACCTTCGTGCGCGAGATCGCCATGCTCGGCGGCGAGGTCCACAAGTTCGTCTCGCCCGATGTGGAGAAGCAGCTCGCAGCCAAGGTGCGCAGCCTGGGCCGTGAGTAGCCGGCTTCCCTTGCCGCGCCTGCATCCGCTGGGCGATGCGGCGCTGCTTTGCGAACTGCCGCCGCCCGCCACGCTGGCGCAGCAGCGGCAGATCTGGGCGCTGGGCGCCGAGGTGCAGCAATGGGCCGGCGTGGGCGAGGTGCTGCCGGGCATGAACAACCTCACGCTGACCTTCGATCCGACCGCGATCGATATCGAGGCGCTGATGTCGCGCGTGAACGAGGCCTGGCCGCGGCTGTCGGCCACGGCGATCGAAGGCCGCAGGGTGGAGATTCCGGTGGCCTATGGCGGCGAGCACGGCCCAGATCTTGCCGATGTCGCGGCGCACACCGGGCTCACGCCGGCCGAAGTGGTGCGGCGCCACAGCGCGGCCGACTACGTGGTCTACCTGCTGGGCTTCCTGCCCGGCTTCGCCTTCATGGGCGGGCTGCCGCCCGAGCTTGCCACGCCGCGCCGCGCCGAGCCGCGCACGGCGGTGCCTGCGCGCTCGGTGGGCATCGGCGGCGAGCAGACCGGCATCTATCCGCTGGTGTCGCCGGGCGGCTGGCAGCTGATCGGCCGCACCTCGCTCGAGCTCTTCGATCCATCGGCCGAGCCGCCCACCCTGCTGCGTCCGGGCGACCACGTGCGCTTCGTCGTCGAAAGCGTGCAGACATGATGCTGGTGCACAAGCCCGGCATGCTGGCCTCGGTGCAGGACCTGGGGCGGCACGGGCACCGCCAGCTCGGCATCTGCCCCGGCGGCGCGCTCGACGTGCTGGCGCTCACACTGGCGAACCGGCTGGTCGGCAATGCCGACGGTGCAGCCGGCCTCGAGCTCACCATGGGCGGCTGCGAGATCCGCTTCGAGACGGCCACGCGCATCGCGCTGGTGGGCGACGGCTTCGGCGCCCGGCTCGACGGCGCGCCGCTCTGGCCCTGCTGGAGCGTGCCTGTCGCGGCGGGGCAAACGCTCAAGCTCGCGGGCGCCAACGCGGCCGGCGCCAAGAAGGCCGGCTTGCGCAGCTGGCTCGCGGTGGCGGGCGGCATCGACGTGCCGCCGGTGCTCGGCTCGCGCAGCACCGACCTCAAGGCCGGCTTCGGCGGCCACCAGGGGCGCGCATTGCGCAAGGGCGACCGGCTTCCGCTGGGCGCCACGGCGCTCGATGCCGCCCGGCTCGCGCGGCGCCCGTTCGGCCTGCGCGGTCCGGACTGGGGCCCCGAGGAAAGCGATTCGGCCATCGCCCTGCGCGTCTTGCCCGGCCCCGAATTCGACCAGTTCACCGTGGCCTCGCAGGCGCTGCTGTGGAGCGAGCGCTGGCGCATCACCGCGCAGAGCAACCGCATGGGAAGCCGGCTCGCGGGCGCCGAGCTCAAGCGCCGGCGCAGTGCCGACATGCTCTCGTCGGGCGTCATTCCCGGCACGATCCAGGTGCCGCCCTCGGGCCAGCCGATCATCCTGATGGGCGACGCGCAGACCACCGGCGGCTATCCGCGCATCGGCGTGGTGATCCGCGCCGACCTGTGGAAGCTCGCGCAGGCGCCGCTGGACGGCCGGCTGCGGCTGGTGCAGGTCGACATGGCCGCGGCGCTCGAGGCCTGGGCCGGGCAGCAGCGCTATCTTGCGCAGGTCGCGCAAGGGCTGGCGGCAGCGGGCTGGACGAGACCGGCATAGACTGTGCGAGCAGCGCAGGCGCGCCGGCTGGCCCGGCGTGCCGGCCTGTCTTGAAGAAGGAACCCACCCCATGCAAATCGACCTGAATGCCGACCTCGGCGAAGGCGCCGGCAGCGACGAAGCGCTGCTCGGCCTCGTGAGCTCGGCCAACATCGCCTGCGGCTGGCATGCGGGCGACGCCAAGACCATGCGGCAGTGCGTGCGCTGGGCCATCGCGCACGGCGTGGCCATCGGCGCCCATCCGAGCTTTCCGGACCGCGAGAACTTCGGCCGCAGCACCATGCACCTGCCGCCCGACGAGATCGTGGCCAACGTGCTCTACCAGGTCGGCGCGCTGGCCGCGATCGCCAAGGCCGAGGGCGGCCAGCTCTCGCACGTGAAGGCGCACGGCCAGCTCTACAACCAAGCCGTGAAGGAGCCCGAACTCGCCGACGCGCTCTGCGAAGCGGTGCGGCGCTTCGATCCCTCGCTCCGCTTCTTCGGCCTTGCGGGCAGCGGCATGATCGACGCCGCGCGCCGTGCCGGCCTCACGCCGGTCGAAGAGGTTTTTGCCGACCGCGGCTACATGCCCGACGGCAGCCTGGTGCCGCGCAGCCAGCCCGGCGCGCTGATCGAGGACGAGGAGCAGTCCCTCGCCCAGACGCTCTCGCTGGTGCGCGACCGCAAGGTGAAGGCGATCGACGGCAGCATCGTGCCGGTCAATGCCCAGACCGTGTGCCTGCATGGCGATGGCGCCCACGCGCTGGCCTTTGCGCGCCGCATTCGCGAGCGCCTGCAGCAAGAGGGCATCGCGGTTCGCGCGATGGCCTGATTCAAGCCATGGCGCAGCGAACCAACGTCCTTCTGACCGGCTTCGATCCGTTCGACCGCGAAGCGCTCAACCCGTCATGGGAGGCCGTGCGCGCGCTCGACGGCTGGCAGTGCGGCCGTGCCACCGTGCATGCGCGCCAGATGCCCTGCGTGTTCGGCCAGGCCATCGAGGCGCTGGCAAGTGCGATGGACGAACTGCAGCCCCGGCTGGTGCTGTGCATCGGCCAGGCCGGCGGCCGCGCCGAGATCACGCCCGAGCGCGTGGCCATCAACATCGACGACGGCCGCATCGCCGATAACGCGGGCCGACAGCCGATCGACCTGCCCGTGGTGCCCGGCGCGCCCGCGGCGTATTTCTCGACGCTGCCCATCAAAGCCATGGTGCGCGACCTGCGTGCGGCAGGCATTCCGGCGTCGGTCTCGAACACGGCCGGCACTTTCGTCTGCAACCACATCTTCTACGGCCTGATGCACCGCATCGCCACGCATCCGGTGGCCGGGCTGCGCGGCGGCTTCATCCACATTCCCTACCTGCCCGAGCAGGCGGCGCGTTTTCCCGGCGCGCCGAGCATGTCGCTGGCCACCATGGTCGAGGCGCTGCGCATCGCGGTGGCGACCGCGCTGGCCGTTGAAAAGGACGTGGCCGAAACCGGCGGTCAGCTCCACTGAGCGAGCCAGCCGAGCAGCGCCGCATTCACGGAAGCGGGCTGCTCCATCGTCAGCATGTGGCCGCATTGCGGCACCCACACCACTTCGGCATGCGGCACCAGCGCCGCGATCTCGCGCGTGCAGTCGGGCGGGGTCAGCCGGTCCGTGTCGCCGCACACCAGCAGCACCGGCGCACGCAGCGAGGGCAGGTGGGTGCGCGCGTCGGGGCGCCGCATCACCGCGCGGTTCTGCGTGATGAGCTGCTGCGTGCCGGCGTCCAGCACGATCTCGACATAGCGCTGCACCAGCGCCTCGTCGGCGGCCTGCGCGGGGTGGAAGGCGAACACCACGTTCGGCTCGATCACGTCGCGCAGTTCGCCGCGTTCGAACAGTTCGATGGCGCTTTCGCGCAGCTCGTACATCTCGGGCGCCTCGGGCCGTGCGTTGGTGCCCAGCAGCGCGAGCCCCGCGATGCGTTCGGGCGCCTGCCGCGCGGCTTCCATCGCGACCATGCCACCCATCGACGCACCGCAGAGCAGGAGCGGGCCGGGGTTCTCGCGCAGCACGGCCGCGGCCATGGCTTCGATGGTGTCGTGCCGCATGTGGGCATCGGTCACGCGCGTTTCGAACAGGGGCTCGAGCGCGGGAAGCTGGGCCTCCCAGATGCGCTCGTCGCAGGCAAGGCCGGGCAGCAGGACAAGGTGGGGCATGGCCGGATTTTGCGCCATCGCCGGCGCGGCGAGTGCGGCGCCGTTCGAGCTGCAGGTGGCGGCGCTGCAACAGATGCCGCCACCCAGGTCCCGAGCGTCACGCACGCAGTGGAGAATGGGCGTCCATGCCCACGCCTTCACCCGACTCCGCGACCGAACTCATCCTGATCCGCCACGGCGAAACCGCCTGGAACCGCGAGCTGCGCTTCCAGGGGCATGCCGACGTGCCGCTCAACGACATCGGCCACGAGCAGGCGCGCCGCCTCGGGCTGCGGCTGGCGGGCGACACCGCGCAGCACATCATCAGCAGCGACCTCATGCGCGCGCAGCAGACCGCCGCGCCGGCCGCGCAGCAGCTGTCGCTGCCGGTGGTCACGTCGGTGGGCTTGCGCGAGCAGTATTTCGGCATTGTCGAAGGCATGCGGGCCGACGAGATCCAGGCGCTGCATCCGCGAGCCTGGGAGCAATGGCTGGAGTTCCGCGAGGACCACGCCATGCCCGAAGGCGAAACGGCGCGCGAATTCCACACGCGCATCGTCGCGGCCATCGGCGCGCTGGCGGCTGCGCACCGGGGGCAGCGGCTGGTGGTGGTCACGCACGGCGGCGTGCTCGACATGGTGTGGCGCACCGCGCGCGGGCTCAGCCTCAGCGGGCCGCGCCAGAGCGACATTCCCAACGCGGGCTTCAACCGCATCCGCATTGCCGACCCGGCCATGCCCGACGTGATCGAGATCGTCGACTGGGCCGACACGCGGCATCTGGCCGACCTGCCGCCGCAGCCGACCTACGACCAGCGGCGGCATCTGAAGAAGAGCTGAGCCGCGTCAGGTGCAGCTGCCGGCCTTCGGCGTGCGCAGCAGCGGCTGGCCCGCGCCCACGCCCGTGGGCTTGCCGGCATCCACCGCGAGGCGGCCGTTCACCAGTACCGTGACCACGCCCTCCGACAGCAGCGTCGGCTGCGTGTAGGTGGCCTTGGCGGCATAGCGCGCGGGGTCGAACACGACCACGTCGGCGTAGTAGCCCGGCCGCAGGTGCCCGCGCTGTTCCAGCCCCAGCGTGTCCGCGGTCAGCGACGAGCTGCTGCGGATGAACTGGCCCAGCGAGATCGTGTGCTCCTTCACCACGTACTGGTCGTACTTGCGCGCGAAGGTGCCGTAGGCGCGCGGATGGCCCAGCGAGGAATCGGAGGAGGTCATGACCCATGGCCGCTTCATGAACGCGCGCACGTCGTCGTCGCTCTGGTTGAAGGAGGCGATCATCAGGTCGCCGTCCCGCAGCACGGCGATGGCGGCATCCACCGGGTCGGCACCCGAGGCCTTGGCCACGTCGGCCAGCGTCTTGCCCACGTACTTGGTGCTGCCGGCCGAAAACAGGATGGTCTCCGGACCGCCGCGCAGGCGCAGGTTCTCGCGCATGCCGGTGCGCAGGCGCTCCTGCACGGCCGGGTCGTCGAAGCGCTTGAGCATCGCCGCGCGCCCGCCGTCGACCGCCCAGGGCGGCACGAGCGCGGCCGAGAAACGCGTGCTCGATGCCGTCCACGGGTAGTGGTCGGCCGTGATGTCGAGGCCGGCGGCACGCTCCTTCTCGATGCGGCGGATGATGTCGCCGCTCTGGCCCTGCACGTCCACGCCCAGTGCCTTGATGTGCGCCACATGCACCGGCAGGCGGGCTTCGCGGCCGATGCGGATCACTTCCTCGATGGAACCCTTGAGCCCGATGTTGTACATCGACTCGTCGCGGATGTGGCTGTCGTAGAGGCCGCCATGGCGGGCCGCGACCTTCGCGAGCTCGATCACTTCCTCGGTCTTCGAGAAATTCTGCGGCGGATAGAAAAGCCCGGTCGAAAGCCCCAGCGCGCCGTCGCACATGGCCCGGCTCAGGTGCCGCCGCATGGCGTCGAGCTGCTCGGGCGTCAGCGTGCGATTGGCTTCGCCGAGCTGGTCGATGCGCAAGGGGCCGAAGCCCGCGTACATGGCGACGTTGGTTCCAACGGGCGCCGATCGCAGGCGCTGCGCCTGCGCGGCGATGTTGAAGCCGCCGAAGCCGTCATTGCCGATGACCGCGGTGGTCACGCCCTGCGTGAGAAAGGGAATGTTCAGGCGCTTGCGCGGATCGGTGGAATGCAGGTCGGCATCGGCGTGGGTGTGCGCATCGATAAAGCCCGGTGCCACGACGAGGCCGGCCGCGTCGATGGTTCGCCGCGCGCTGAACTGCGGCGGCGCCTTCCGGCCCGCGAAGACGATGCGGTCGCCCACGATGCCGACGTCGCCCACCACCGGCTCGTCCGAATCGCCCGTGTAGACGGTGCCGCCGCGCAGCAGCAGGTCGAGTTCGACGGGGGCATCGGTCGCAGCTGGGGCTGCGGACGAGAGGCCTGCCAAGGCCGCGGAGATGGCGAGCACGACAACTGGTTTCTGCATGGGAAAGGAACCCGAGCGATGTGGAGCGGGCAGTTTAGAAGTCGCCCCCGCGTGTCCGTTAATTCCTTTTGCGCCAACTCCCATGACCGGAAGGCATGGCCTTTCTCAAGGACGGGAGGCGAGCTGCCCGAGGCCGAGCCGCGCATAGACCTCGCCGGCCTGGCGCCGCAGGCGCAGCGATTCGGGCTGGCCGTTGAGCTGCTGCTGCAGGATGCCCTGGGCACCCGCGAGCGCGGCCTGGCCGCCGGTGCGCACGAGCGCATCGAGGTACACCTGCTCGAAGAAGTCGCGCTGCGCATGGCTGCCGCCGATCTCGACCAGGCGCGGCAGGGCGCTGCCGAGTCCTTCGATGGCGGCGGCGAAATCGCCGCGCGCATGGGCAACGAGCCCGCGCGCGGCCGGCACGCACACGCTCTGCCAGGCGGCGCGCGTGGAGAGCGGCGCGCGCGCCGCATGGGCTTCGATGTTGCGCAGCAGCGCGTCCGCTTCGGGCCGCCCGGCGCGCGCCAGGCCATACAGGTACTGCAGGTCGAGGAAGGGCAGCACGTGGTCGGCCGTGCGCTGCAGCAGGTGGCTCGCCACGTCGTCCCAACGCGCACCCACGCCGATGCCCGCGAGCTCGAAGCGCGCCAGCAGCGAGACGGCGCCGATCTGGTCCTGCGAGTAGTCCTTCACCACGCCCCACACCTCGCGGTCGTAGAGCGCGAGCGCTTCGCCGTCGCGGCCGAGCTCGATCAGGAACAGCGCCACGTGCCACCAGTTGTGCGTGACCATGAACGAGTTGAGGCCGCTCCAGGTGTCGCTCACGCCCTGCATGAAGGCCAGGCCTTCGCTGAGCCGGCCCTCGGTGAGCATCACATGCGCCAGCGCATGGTGCGCCCACGGCTCCTTGCGGCACATGCCGATGGCGCGGCGCGCGCTGGCCTCGGCCTCGCGCATCAGGTGGCACTGCTCGTAGCCGAAGGCGGCCATGCCATGCACATAGGGCACGTCGGACGCGGCCGGCAGCGCGGAGAGCGCGAGCCGCAGCATGCCCGGGCAGTCGCCGGTGTTGAAGCAGTGGTATTGCCCGAGCTTCACCGACACGAGGTCGCGCGGATGCTCCCGCGCCTGCTCGGCGTGCAGGGCGATGGCCTTGGCGATGTCGCCCTCGGCCCAGGCCTCGATGGCCGCGATGTAGCGCCGTTCGCGCGGTGTGGCGCGTTCGGCTGCGGCGCGCGCCTTGGCAAGAAAGGGCCGCGCATTGGCCGCGGCATCGCGCGATTCGGCGAAGAGGTGCAGCGTTGCGCAGTAGGCCTGCACCATCGGGCTCGCGTCGCTGTCGGCCAGGGCCAGCAGGTTGACCGCGCGCGCCTCGGTCGACACGAAGCCCATGACGAAGTCTTCGACCAGCGGCAGGCTGGCCGCATCGTCGAGCGTGAGCGGGTTGCCGAAGCTGTCGGCGTGCAGGGTGGCGCGGGGCATGGCCCGATGGTGCCATGCCCTGCCGCAGGCTTCAAACGCCCGCTTGCTGGTGGCGGTACTCCTGCGTCTTTCCGCCGTAGCCATAGGCCGCGCCGCGGGCGTCGATCACGTGGATGTACGAAACCTCGTGCAGGTCGGGCCGCAGCCGCGCCATGGCGGCATGCACCTCGCGCAGGTAGCGCGCCTTCTCCGCCTTGGTGTTGGTCTCGTCCGTGATGCTGATGTCGAGGTGGAAGGCCGACTTGCCGAGCGAGGCCAGCGACTGCCCGCCGATGAACCAGGTGTCGGCGGCGATGTACTGCACCGTGACGGCGATCACCGGCAGCTGCTTGCCGAGCACGCTCTGGGTCAGTTCGGCGACCACGTCGACCGTCTTGCGCGTGAGCTGGGCGTCGGGCTCGCCCGAGAGGTGGACAACGATGTGCGGCATAGGGAACTCCATGAAGGAATGAGTGAACGATGGGGCTATTGTGGGAACTTCAAAGGCATCGGAAAAGCGGGAAGATATGATGGAATCCATCGAATAAACGGATGGATGAACCATGCAGACCTTCGACCTGGAACAGCTTCGCACCCTGGCCGCGGTGATCGATGCCGGCAGCCTCACGGCCGCGGCGCCGCGCGTCTTCCTGTCGCAATCGTCGGTCAGCGAGCAGATCCGCAAGCTCGAGGAGCGGGCAGGGCAGTCGCTGCTCACGCGCAGCAAGGCCGGCGTGGCGCCGACCGAGGCCGGCACGCGGCTCCTGGCCTATGCGCGCCGCATCCTCGCGCTCAGCGACGAGGCGTTCCGCGATCTGCATGGCGAGACGCTGCAGGGCGAACTGCGGCTCGCCGTGACCGACTACTTTCGCCCCGGCGATCTCACGCGGCTGCTGGGGCGTCTTGGCGAGAGCTATCCGCAGGTGCGGCTGCACGTGAGCATCATGAAGAGCGACGCGCTGCGGGCCGCCTATGCGCACGGCGATTTCGACGTGGGGCTCGCGATGAACATCGCCGGGACATCGCCATCGCCCGAGCCAGGCGCAAAGGCTCCGGTGATCCGGCGCGAATCGCTCGCGTGGCTCGGCGCGGCCGGCATGCGGCTCGCGCGCGGCGAGCCGGTGCGGCTGCTGGCCTTGCCGGACACCTGCTCGTTGCACCAGTACACGGTGGCGCTGTTGCGGCGGCGGCGCGTGCCGTATGTGCTGGCGCACGTGGCGTCGGGCGTGGCGGGATTGCAGTCGGCGCTGGCCGCGGGGCTGGGGGTGGCCTGCCTGAACGAATCGGCGGTGTGCGAAGGGGTCGCCCGGCTGGCAGCGCCGCATGGCCTGCCGGCGCTGCCCCGGGTCGCGTTCCAGTTCCTGCCCGCGCGCCGCGGAGAGACCGAATTCGTGACGCGGGCGCGGGAGATGCTGGCCACCCACCTGGTCTGAGGCCGCCAGGTGGCGCGGGATTTGCGTCAGGCCCGCCATGGATGCGCCACAACAACCCGCCACGCAGCCGGAACTGCTGCGCCACTCGCGTTTCGACGACGCGCAGGCCATCTTTTCGGGCACCCTGTTCGTCGCCATTGCCATGATGCTGTTCGGCCAGGCGGGGCTGCTCACGGGCGGCACGGCCGGTGTCGCATTCCTCTTGCACTACGCCACGGGCGTGAGCTTCGGCAAGGTGTTCTTCCTGGTGAACCTGCCGTTCTACTGGTTTGCGTGGCGCCACATGGGGCGGGCGTTCACGGTCAAGACGTTTTCGGCGATCGCGCTGCTGTCGGTGATGACCGACTGGGCGCCGCGCTACATCTCGATCGATTCGCTGCACCCGGCCTTCGCAGCGGTGCTCGGCGGCCTGCTGCTGGGCACAGGATGCCTGTTCCTCGCGCGGCATCGTGCGAGCCTGGGTGGCGCGACGGTGCTGACGCTGTACCTGCAGGAAAAGCGCGGCTGGCCCGCGGGCAAGGTGCAGATCGGCATCGACTGCACGGTGGTGCTGCTCGCGCTGTTCGTGATTCCGCCGCAGCGCGTGGGATGGTCGGTGCTGGCTGCGGTGGTGATGGGGCTTTTTCTGTGGATCAACCACAAGCCGGGGCGCTACGCTGCGACTTGATTTCTTGTTGCTGCTGTTTTGTTCGAGCGCTGTTGTTTTTCAGGGCGCGTGCCCAGGCCACCGGGTACTCCCCTCCGCGAATGTCCCCCGCCTTCGGCTCCTCCTTTATTTCGCTGCGGGGAGCACCCGATGCCCTGGGCACAAGGCGCGCTCTGGGTGCACAGCTGATCAACGACTGCTCCGTATAACGCTCCCGCTGATGGGGTGCCTTGCGCAGCGAAATCAAGGGGGAGGCCGAAGGCCGGAGGACATTCGCGGAGCAAGGTACCCCGTCGGCGGGAGCGCGCCCTGAACAGCAGCGGCTGTCCCATCGTTCAAGGCGCCACAGGCCAGGGCCGCTGAGGCTCCCGAATCTGCTCGAACGCGCGCGACACGCGCAGCACGCCGAGGTCGTCGAAGCGCTGCCCTGCGATCTGCAGCCCGATCGGCAGCCCGCTCGCCGAGTACCCGCAGTTCACCGACGACGCCGGCTGCTCCGACATGTTGAACGGCACCGTGAATCCGATGTGCTCCAGCGGCCGCAGCGGATCGTTGGTCGGCGAAGGCGCCTCCGCGGCCGCCGGCATGTTCGGCGACACCGGCGAGATCACGTAGTCGAAGCGCGCGCAGGCCTGCACCGTGGCCACGCGCGTCGCATGGAACTGGCTGAAGCCGCGGAACACATGCTCGCCGCTGAACTCGGCCGCGCTCTCGGCCCATTCGCGGATGTAGGGCAGCACCTTGGCGCGCTGGTCGGGGCGCAACGCCTTCATGTCCACCAGCGATCGCATGCGCCACAGGTGGTCCATGCCGTCGAGCATGGCTTGCGACATGAACGGCTGCATCGGTTCGACGATGGCGCCGGCCTTTTCGAACAGACGCGCCGCATGCTCGACCGCCGCCTGGATCTCGGGCTCGACCGCCAGGCCGCAACCCGCGTCCAGCAGCAGCCCGATGCGCAATCCGCGCAGGTGGTCGGGCGATACGTCGAAGCTCTCCCAGTCGATGTGCTGCGGCGGCAGGCTCATGCTGTCGCGGGCATCGGGCTTTGAAAGCACCTGCATCATCAGCGCCGCATCGCCGACGCTGCGCGTCATCGGGCCGGCCGCGCGGCCCATGTAGGGCGGGTCGATCGGGATGCGGCCCAGGCTCGGCTTGAGCGTGAAGATGCCGCACCAGCTCGCGGGCAGCCGCAGCGACCCGCCGATGTCGGTGCCGATGTGCAGCGGGCCGTAGCCCGCGGCGGCCGCGGCACCGGCGCCGGCGCTCGAGCCGCCGGGGGTCCGGCTCAGGTCCCACGGGTTGCGCGCCAGCGTGTGGAAGCTCGATAGCCCCGAAGACAGCATGCCGTAGTCCGGCATGGTGGTCTTGCTCACGATCACCGCGCCGGCCTCCTTCAGGCGCGCGGCGGGCGGTGCATCGGCGGCCGCGGGCTTCAGGTCGACGGCGGCCGTGCCGGCCGGCATCGGATCGCCGCGGGTCGCGATGTTCTCCTTGATGGTGGCCGGCACGCCGTCCAGCGGGCCGAGCGCGTCGCCGCGCTGCCAGCGTGCTTCCGAAGCGCGTGCCTGCTCGAGCGCGGCTTCGGGCCTGAAGAGCCAGGTGGCCTGCAGCCTGGGCTCGCAGCGCTCGATCTGCGCGATGACGGCTTGCGTGACTTCGACCGGCGACAGGCGCCTGTCGCGGTAGGCGGCGGAGAGTTCCTGGGCGGAAAGCTCGTTCAGCGAAGAAGAAGATGACACGTCGGCACTCATCCCCATGACAGCGCCGAGAGGTCGTTCACGAAGATCGGGTTCTCCTTCCAGAGGCCCTTCACGTTCTTCTTCGCGATGGTGGGGAACTGCGGCTGGTAGAGGAAGCCGTTGGCCGCATCGACCGCCAGCATCTTCTGCGCTTCGCCGAGCAGCTTGTTGCGCTCGGCCGCATTGGCCGTGGTCTTGATCTTGTCGAACAGCGCGTTGAAGGCCTTCGACTGGTAGCCCCAGTAGTAGTCGGGCTTGGCGTAATTGCCGAGGTCGAAGGGCTCGACGTGCGAGATGATCGACAGGTCGTAGTCCTTGTTGCCGTAGGTGCCGCTGAGCCACTGCGCCCACTCCACGTTCTGCACCTTGACCGTGATGCCGATCTTGGCGAGCTGCGCCACGATCACCTCGCCGCCCTGGCGTGCGTAGGGCGGCGGTGGCAGCGTCATGGTGAGTTCGAGCGGCGTCTTCACGCCGGCCTCGGCCATCAGCTTCTTGGCCTTCTCGAGGTCGAAGGGGTTGATGCCCGTGGTGTCGACATAGCCCGCGGCGCCCGGCACGTAGTGGCTGCCGATCGGCACGCCGAAGCCGTCGGCCGCGCCTTCGATCACGGCCTTGCGGTCGATGGCCGCGAGGATGGCGCGGCGCACGCGCACATCGTCCAGCGGCTTCTTCCTGTTGTTGATCGACAGGATGGTCTTGGCGCGCGAGCCGGCCAGGATCACCTGGAACTGCGGGTTCATCTTGAACTGCGGCACCGCGCGCGTGCCGATGCGCGTGAACACGTCGACGTCGCCGGCCATCAGCGCGGCGGCCTGCGCGGCCGTGTCGGAAATGAAGCGGAAGGTGACCTTGTTGATCCTGGCCGTGGCCGGGCTGCGGAAGCCCTCCCACTTGCTCAGCGTGATCGACGAGCCCTTGGCCCAGTTGTCGAGCTTGTAGGGGCCGGTGCCGACCGGCTTGGTGGCGTTGCCGTCGGCGCTCTTGGGCTCGACGATCACGGCCGTGGCCTGGCCCAGCACGAAGGGCAGGTCGGGGTCGATTTCCTTGTTGATGACCACCACGGTGTAGTCGTCGACCACCTGCGTGCTCAGGTTCGCGAAGGTGCGCTTGTCCTTGTTGGTGCTCTTCTCGCCGCCGGCACGGTCGAAGGAGAATTTCACCGCGGCGGCATTGAAGGGCTCGCCGTTCTGGTACTTGACGCCGCGCCGCAGCTTGAAGGTGTAGGTCTTCAGGTCGGGCGAGATTTCCCAGCTCTCGGCCAGGAGCGGCGTGACGCTGCCGTCGGCGTTGATCTTGGTGAGCGTCTCCAGGATGTTGTAGTGCACCACCTCCGCGATGGCGGCCGCGGCGCCGGCGGTCGGGTCCAGGCCCGGCGGCTCGAGCGCCATGCCGATCACGATGGCGTCCTTCCGCCCCTGCGCCATGCCGGCGATGGGAGAGGCCAGCGCCACGGTGGCGCCGGCGGTGGCAAGGAGGGTGCGACGGTTCAACATACGTTGTGATCTCCGGAAAAACGATGGATGCGAATGGCTGCTTCCCATGCGCGGCGCGCCCCGAATGGAGGCGCGGCGGCACGAAGGAAGGACACGCAGCACGAAAGATGCCACGCGCGGGCAGCGAGCCATTCTCTCGCAGCGCAGGCTTCGGCGCTGGTCCGCGCAGGCGCTATTTCCTCGGGACGTTCCCGGATGCCGGGCTCAGCTCCAGGAGAGGGCGGCGATGTCGTTGACGAAGATCGGCGTGTCCTTCCAGAGCCCGCGCAAGCCGCGCGCCGCCACCGTGATGAACTGCGGCTGGTAGAGGAAGACATTGGCCGCGTCCTCGGCCAGCAGGCGCTGCGCATCGCCCAGGTAGCGCAGCCGGTCGGCGGTGCGCGCGCTGTTGCGCGCCTTGTCGAACAGCTCGTTGAACCTGGCCGACTGGTAGCCCCAGTAGTACTCGGGCTTGGTGTAGTTCACGAGGTCGAAGGGCTCCACGTGAAGGATCAGCGAGAGGTCGTAGTTCCTGTTGCCGTAGGTGCCGCTGATCCACTGCGCCCACTCGACGTTCTGGACCTTGGCGACGATGCCCACCTTGGCCAGCTGCGCGGCAATGAGCTCGCCGCCCTGCCGCGCATAGGGCGGAGGCGGCAGCACCAGGTCGAGTTCGAGCGGCGTCTTCACGCCCGCCTCGGCCAGCAGCTGCTTCGCCTTCTCGACGTTGTAGGGGTTGATGCCCGTGGTGTCGACATAGCCCGGCGCGCCCGGCACGTAGTGGCTGCCGATGGGCACGCCGCGGCCGTCCGCGGCGGCCTCGATCACCGCCTTGCGGTCGATGGCCGCGGCAATGGCGCGGCGCACGCGCACGTCATCGAGCGGCTTGCGCCTGTTGTTGATGGCCAGGATGGTCTTGCCGCGCGAGGCATTGAACAGCACCTGGAAGCGCTTGTCGTTCTGGAACTGCGGCAGGCTGCGCGAGACCGACGCGTGCGGGAACAGGTCGACGTCGCCCGAGAGCAGCGCCGTCGTCTGCGCGGCCGGCTCGGAGATGAAGCGGAAGCTCGCCTTGCGGATCTGCACCGCATCGGCATTGCGCCAGCCCTCCCACTTGGCGAGCACGATGGCCGATCCCTTGGCCCAGCTGTCGAGCCGGTAGGGGCCGGTGCCCACGGGCTTGACGGCGTTCGTCTCCACCGTCCTGGGCTCGACCATGATGGCCGAGGCCTGGCCCAGCAGGAAGAGCAGTTCGGGCTCGATCTCCTTGCTGATCAGCACCACCGTGTGCGCGTCCACCACCTGCGCGGCGATGTTGGTGAAGGTGCGCTTGTCCTTGTTGGTGCTGTTGGCCGCGGCGGCGCGGTCGAACGAGAACTTGACGGTGTTCGCGTCGAAGGGCTCGCCGTTGTGGAACTTCACGCCGCGCCGCAGCTGGAAGGTGTAGGTCCTGAGGTCGGGCGAGATTTCCCAGCGCTCGGCCAGCAGGGGCGAAACGCTGCCATCGGAATTGATCCTGGTGAGCGTCTCGAAGACGTTGTAGAGCACCACCTCCGCAATCTCGGCGCCAGCCTTGGCCGTGGGGTCGAGCCCTGTAGGTTCGAGCGTGAGCGCCAGCACCAGCGCGTCCTTCTTTCTCTGCGCGAAGGCGGTCGCCGGCAGCGCGAGAGGAGCCAGGGCGGCGGCGCCGGTGGCGAGCAGGGTGCGTCGTTTGAGCATGAAGCGGTGTCCTCGGAACAAGGGCAGGCATCTTGCGCGCAGGCAGGCGGCCGCGCAACCAGATGCTTATGACGCTCCTATCCTAGGACCAGTCCGCGAAGCCTCGATGTCAGGCCGCCAGCAGCGTGCCCCCGGCGGGCGTGCGCGGCACCGCGTCGAGCAGCGTGCGCGTGTAGGGGTGCTGCGCATTGCGAAAGAGCTCGCCGGGCGGGCCCTGCTCGACGATCTTGCCTTTCCACACCACGCAGACCTCGTCGCACAGGTGGTTCACCACCGCGAGGTCGTGGCTGATGAGCAGGTAGCTCACGCCGAACTGCTGCTGCAGGTCCTGCATGAGATTGAGCACCTGCGCCTGCACCGACACGTCGAGCGCGCTCACGGGCTCGTCGGCCACGATGAGCTTGGGCCGCGTGATGAGCGCGCGCGCAATCGCGATGCGCTGGCGCTGCCCGCCCGAGAATTCGTGCGGGTACTTGTCCATGTCGGTGGTGCGCAGGCCCACGGCGGCCAGCGCCTCGGAGGCGCGCTCGCGCTGAATCGCGCGGCTGGTTTCGGCCAGCGCTTCGAGCGGCTCGGCGACGATGCGCGCCACCGTCTGGCGCGGATCGAGCGAGCCATACGGGTCCTGGAACACCATCTGGAAATCGCGCCGCGCCGCGCGCAGCTCGCGCCTGGGCAGCCGGTGCAGGTCGCGGCCCAGCATGCGCACGCTGCCCGAGGTGGGCATGTCGAGCGCCATCACCAGGCGCGCGATGGTCGACTTGCCCGAGCCCGATTCGCCGACGATGCCCAGGCTGCGGCCGGCCGCGACGCTGAAGCTCACGCCGTTGAGCGCCCTCACGAGCGGCGGCGGCCCGAAGAGCTTTTCGCGCGGCAGCGCGTAGTGGCGCACGAGGTCCGTCACCTCGAGCAGGGGCTGCGTGCTGGCGGGTTGGTTCATGATTCGAGCGCGCCTTCCGCCGCAATTTCCTCGAGCCGGATGCAGCGCACCGCATGCGCGTGCCGCAGCACGGTCGGCAGCGGCCGCATCGTGTGGCAGGCGTCGACCGTGTACTTGCAGCGGCCCGCGAAGGGGCAGCCCGGCGGCAGGTCGACCAGCTCGGGCACGCTGCCCCGGATGGTGGCCAGGCGAATGCCGCGCGGCGCGCCAAGCGCCGGCCGCGCCGCAAACAGGCCCTGCGTGTAGGGATGCGCGCGCTCGGCAAACACGGTGTCAGTCGGGCCGCTCTCGACCACGCTGCCGCCGTACATCACCAGCATCTTCGAGACGCTCTGGGCGATCACGCCCAGGTCGTGCGAGATCAGGATCAGCGCCATGCCGCGCTCCGCGACCAGGCCCTGGATCAGTTCGAGGATCTGCTTCTGGATGGTGACGTCCAGCGCGGTGGTGGGCTCGTCGGCAATCAGCAGGTCGGGGCCGCAGGCCAGCGCCATGGCAATGCCGATGCGCTGGCGCTGCCCGCCCGAGAACTGGTGCGGATAGGCATCGAGCCGCGAAGCCGCATCGGGAATGCCCACGCGATCGAGCAGCGCCAGCACTTCCTTGCGCGCGTCGGCGCCCGTGAGCCCGCGGTGCAGCCGCAGCGGTTCGCCGACCTGGCGCGCAATGGTGTGCACCGGGTTCAGCGCCGTCATCGGCTCCTGGAAGATCATGCCGATGCGGTTGCCGCGGATCTGGCACATGGCCTTTTCGCCGAGGCCGACGAGCTCGGTGCCGTCGAAGCGGATGCTGCCCCTGACCTTGGCGGTCGATGGCAACAGGCCCATCAGCGACATCACCGTGATCGACTTGCCGCAGCCCGATTCGCCCACGATGCCCAGCGTTTCGCCGCGCTCCAGCGTGAAGCCGATGCCGCGCACGGCCTCGGCGGGGCCGCGCTGCGTTTGCAGTTCGACGTGCAGGTCTTTGACTTCGAGCAGTGGCATATCGCTTAGCGGGCGCGCGCAAGGCGCGGGTCGAGCAGGTCGCGCAGCCCGTCGCCGAGCAGGTTGAGGCCGAGCACCGCCATGGCAATGGCCATGCCCGGAAACACCGCGAGCAGCGGCGACTGGAACATCATGGTCTGCGCCTCGCTCAGCATGCGGCCCCACGAGGGCTGCGGTGGCTGCGTGCCCAGGCCAAGGTAGGAAAGGGCGGCCTCGGCCAGGATGGCAATGGCGAAGCGGATCGTGATCTGCACGATCAGCACGGCCGAGATGTTGGGCAGCACGTGCTGCATCGTGATGGCGAACGAGCCCTTGCCGCAGGCCCGCGCGGCGGCCACGTATTCGCGCGACCAGATGGCATTGGCCGAGGCGCGCGTGATGCGTGCAAAGGTCGGGATGTTGTAGATGCCGATCGCGATGATCGCGTTGACGATGCCGGCGCCGAACACCGCCGTCATCATGATGGCCGACAGGATGGCCGGAAACGCGAGCGAGAAATCGGTGAGCCGCATGATCGCTTCCTCGACCCAGCCGCGCCGCGCCGCGGCGAGCAGGCCCAGCGCGGTGCCCACGACAAGGCCGATGCCCACCGCGATCACGCCCACCAGGATGGACGCGCGCGCCCCCACCAGCAGCAGCGAGGCCACGTCGCGCCCGAAGGTGTCGGTGCCCAGCCAGTGCGCGCCCGAGGGCGGCTTGAGCTTGCTGGCCATGTCCATCTCGTAGGGCGACCAGGGCGTCCACACCAGCGAGAGGGCGGCGGCCAGCAGCAGGAGCAGCGTCAGCACGCCGCCGAGCACGAAGCTGCGGTGCCGGAGCGCGCGGCGCCAGAACCCAGGCACCTTGAGCGCGGCCGCGCTCGGAATGGTGGTGGTGCTCATATGTCGCTTGCCTTGATGCGCGGATCGATCACGGCATAGAGCACGTCGACCACGAAGTTCACGATGACCACCAGGGCCGCGAGCAGCATCACGCAATTGCGCACCACGATCAGGTCGCGGTTGCTGATGGCCTGGAAGATCAGCCGGCCCAGGCCCGGCAGGTAGAACACGTTCTCCACCACGATGGTGCCGGCCAGCAGCTCGGAAAACTGCATGCCCATCACGGTGACCACCGGGATCATCGCGTTGCGCAGCACATGGGTCCAGAGCACCGCGCGCTGCGAAACGCCCTTGGCGCGCGCGGTGCGCACGAAGTCTTCGCGCATCACCTCGAGCACCGCCGAGCGCGTGATGCGCGCGAGGATCGCGGCCTGCACCACCGCCAGCGACAGGGCCGGCAGCAGCAGCGACTTGAGGCCCGCGAAGATGCCTTCGCCCCAGCCCTCGAAGCCGCCGGCCGAGAACCACTGCAGCTGCACCGAGAACACCAGGATCAGCAGGATCGCGAACCAGAAATTGGGAATGGCGATGCCCACCTGGGTGAGACCCATCAGGCCCACGTCGCCGAGCTTGTTGTGGCGCGCGGCGGCGGTCACGCCCACCAGCAGCGCGAGCACCGTGGTGAAGGCCATCGCGAGCAGCGCGAGCGGCACGGTGAGCGCCAGCCGTTCGAGGATGAGGTCGAGCACCGGCGAGCTGTAGGCGTAGCTGTCGCCCAGGTTGCCGGTCAGAAGGCCCGCGATCCAGTGCCAGTAGCGCGTCCAGGCCGGCTGGTCGAGGCCGAGCTTGGTGGCCAGCGCGGCCACCGCCTCGGGCGCGGCGTCGGGCCCCATGAGCATCTGCGCGGCATTGCCGGGCAGGATCTCGAGAACGAGGAAGACGATGACCGAGGCGCCGATCAACGTGGCGATCAGCGTGGCGAGGCGCTTGAAAATGAACAGACTCATGGGGCGGGGCGCAGCATAACCCGACTCGTGCAACAACCGTGCCTTGTTCGCGATAATCGGGGCATGGCTCTCATGATCACCGACGAATGCATCAACTGCGATGTCTGCGAGCCCGAGTGCCCGAACGATGCGATCTACATGGGCGCGGAGTTCTACGAGATCGACCCGCACAAGTGCACCGAATGCGTCGGCCACTTCGACGAGCCGCAGTGCGTGCAGGTGTGCCCGGTGGCGTGCATCCCGATCAACCCGGCTCACGTGGAAAGCCGCGAGACGCTCTGGCAGAAGTTCGAGCGGCTCGCCGCGGCCAAGGCAAAGGCCGCGGCTGCCGAGCCGCCTGCGCCCTCAGCCGGCGCTTGAACCGTTGCGCTTTTTCCTGCGGCTTCCGCCTTGCGCTGCGGCGGGCCCGTCGTCGGCCGCACCGCTGAAGCGCGGGCTCGACTTGCGGGGTTCGGCGCCGAGTTTTTGGGCGCGTGCCCGCGCGAGCTGTTCGGAAGCCGCGAGCCGGCGTTCGGCCATGGCGGCCTGCCGGGCGTCGTGCGCCGAGCGGCGGCTGCGCTCGTAGGCTTCCCTTTCCTGCGACAGGCGGATGCGCTCGAGCTGGTCGGCGCGCTGCTCGGCGCGGCGCGTGGCGGCCTCTGCGGCGCGGCGGTCCGCCTCGGTGCGCGCGTCGTCCAGCGCGAGCTGCTTGCCGCCTTCGCAGGGGCGGTCGGTGTAGGTGTTGCCGCAGCGGTAGGTCGCGGACTTTCCCTGTGCCGCGGCGGGCATCCAGAAAGTGCCGCAGGCCGCCAGAAGCAAGGCGGCACCCATTGCTTTCCTGGTCCTGGTTCTATTTTTCATTTCTTTTTCTCTCCCTTTTCTCTTCTTTCCCGCGCTCTCTCTTTGGCCGGCTGACTAGGCGGTGGCGGGCGTGCCTCCGTCGCCGGGCTCCCGCCGCGGCGGTTTGGGCCGGGGCGGTTTGCTCGTGTGGATGATCAAGGTGGCCTTTTCCATTTCGCCCGCCACCAGCGCGGGCGCCGCGTGCAGCGTGCGCACGATGGCGTCCTCGATGGCTTCGCGCTGCTCCTTGAGCGGCTTCTTGAGCACCCAGTTGATGACCTCCGACTTCACGCCGGGGTGTCCGATGCCCAGGCGCAGGCGCCAGTAGTCGCCGGTGCCCAGTTGCGCATGGATGTCGCGCAGGCCGTTGTGGCCCGCGTGGCTGCCGCCGAACTTGAGCTTGGCCTGGCCGGGCACCACGTCGAGCTCGTCGTGCACCACGAGGATTTCCTCGGGCGCGATCTTGAAGAAGCGCGCGAGCGCGCCCACCGACTTGCCCGACAGGTTCATGAAGGTCTGCGGCTCCAGCAGCCAGACGCTCTGCCCGCCGATGTTCGTGCGTGCCGCAAGGCCGTGGTAGCTGCGCTCGGGCACGAGGTTGAGCTTCCAGTCGCGCGCCAGGGCGTCGATCCACCAGAAGCCGGCGTTGTGCCGGGTGGCTTCGTATTCAGGCCCCGGATTCCCGAGGCCGACAAACAGCTTGATCATGAGGGAATTATCTCGCCGCCCAAAAAGCAGAAGGCCCGCACGCGGCGGGCCTTCTGCAGGGAAGCGAGGGAAATTACTTCTTCGCGGCGGGCTTTGCCGTCTTGGCGGCAGGCTTGCCACCGGCTGCTGCTGCTGCTGCGCCTTCGGCAGGTGCTGCGCCTTCGGCGGCGGGTGCCGGCTCTTCGGAGACCAGCGGCGGCACGGCCGACACGATGACCGGGTTCAGCTTGCCGTGGCTCACGAACTTCACGCCCTTGGGCAGCTTGATGTCGTTGACGTGCAGCGTGGCGTTCTTCTTGAGGCCCGAGAGGTCCACTTCGATGAACTCGGGGAGGTCGGCCGGCAGGCAGCTGACTTCGAGTTCGGTCATGACGTGCGTCACGAGGTTGTGGTCGAGCTTGACGGCGTCGGACTCTTCTTCACCCTTGTAGTGAAGCGGCACCTTCATGTGCATGCGGGTCTTGGCGTCCACGCGCTGGAAGTCGATGTGCTGCACCAGCTGGCGGAACGGGTGGTACTGCACGTCGCGCAGCAGCACCTTGCTGGTGGCGCCGCCGAGTTCCATTTCGAGGATCGACGAGTGGAAGGCTTCCTTCTTGAGGGCGTGCCACAGCGCATTGTGATCGAGCTCGATCAGCTGGGGCTTGCCTTCACCACCGTAGACGATACCGGGCGTCTTGCCCGAGATGCGGAGACGGCGGCTCGCACCCGTGCCCTGCTTGGCGCGCTCAAAAGCGACGAATTTCATAACAACTCCTGTGAGAGTCCACCGCGACCAGTGCGACTCCGGTTCAACAAGGGCGCCATTCCAGAAAAGGAAGGTGGCGCCCGCTTTTTGCCCAGATCAGAACAGGTTGTCCTGGTCCGAGAACAAACTCATCACCGACTCGCCCTTGGCAATGCGCTGGATCGTTTCGGCGATCAGCGGTGCCACGGAGAGCTGTCGGACCTTTCCGCACGCCAGGGCGCCGTCGGAAAGGGGAATGGTGTTGGTCACGACCACTTCGTCGAGCGCGGAGTGGGTGATGCGCTCGATGGCCGGGCCCGAGAAGATCGGGTGCGTGCAATAGGCGTAGACGCTTTTCGCACCGCGCTCCTTGAGCACTTCGGCCGCCTTCACCAGCGTGCCGGCGGTGTCGATCATGTCGTCCATGATCACGCAGTTGCGGCCGTCGATTTCGCCGATCACGTTCATGACCTCGCTCACGTTGGCCTTGGGGCGGCGCTTGTCGATGATGGCGAGGTCGCAGTTCAGCTGCTTGGCCAGTGCGCGGGCGCGCACCACGCCGCCGACGTCGGGCGAGACCACGATCAGGTCTTCGTAGTTCTTCTGGCGCAGGTCGCCCAGCAGCACCGGCGACGCATAGATGTTGTCGACCGGAATGTCGAAGAAGCCCTGGATCTGGTCGGCGTGCAGGTCCATCGTGAGCACGCGCTCGACGCCCACGGTTTCGAGCAGGTTGGCCACCACCTTGGCCGAGATCGGCACGCGGCTCGAACGCGGGCGGCGGTCCTGGCGGGCATAGCCGTAGTAGGGAATCACCGCGCTGATCCGCTCGGCCGAGGCGCGCTTGAGCGCGTCGACCATGATCAGCAGTTCCATCAGGTTCTCGTTGGTCGGTGCGCAGGTCGACTGCACCACGAACACATCGCGCGCCCGGACGTTCTGGTTGATCTCGACGGTGACTTCGCCGTCGGAGAAGCGTCCAACGCGCGCGGCACCCAGCGAGGTCCCGAGGTTCTGCGCGATTTCTGCGGCAAGGCCAGGATTGGCATTGCCGGTGAAAACCATGAAATCAGGGTGATTAGCCTGCATGAGCGCGTCCCGGCAGTGCGAATTGGCTTTTAGGAAGCCGCCAAAGAGTTCGAGTCGTGGCAGCCCGAGGGCTGTCGATTATTGCAGCGGGCATGCTGCAAAAGAAGCACTGCGGCCGGTGGGCCGCAGTTTGAAAATTTGGCAGGGGAGAAAGGATTCGAACCTTTGCATGCTGGAATCAAAATCCAGTGCCTTAACCAGCTTGGCGACTCCCCTACACGGGTCGATGGCTTTCGCCACAAACCGATATGTCGCATCGGACCCATGACGATCCGATTATCTTCAGGTCGCCCATCCCCAAAGTGGATGAACGGCCAGGTTGCTGCATTGGCGAACCTGCCAGCCCGGTGGGGCTTTTGCCAGTTCCGCTTCCTGCGGCCCTTGCGGCATTTTCGCGAAAACCGAACTTCCGGAGCCGGTCATCCGGGCTTTCAATCCTTGGGCGCCGAGCCATTCGATGGCGTCGGTGACCGCGGGGCAAAGCCGCTGGGCAACCGGCTGCAGGTCGTTGTGGCCGAAGTCGAAAACCTTGAAAGCGCTGCTTTCGGGGTTTGGGGCTTCAAGCTGTTCGCTATCTGCAGCAAAGCCCGAGATTATAGCAACAGGAGTGGCGCGTTGAAGGTCGGGCGCAGAAAAAATTAGCTTGGTGTCGAGTCCCTGGGGTGGCTTGGCCACCACGAACCGTGCGGAAGGGATGTCCACGGGCCTGATTTTCTCGCCGATTCCCTCGACCCAGGCATTGCGCCCGCCCAGGAAGAACGGCACGTCGGCGCCGAGTTGCACGCCGATCTCGGCCAGGCGCGAGAGCGGCAGGTCCAGCCCCCACAGGCGGTTCAGCGCCAGGAGGCAGGTGGCGGCGTCCGAGGAGCCGCCGCCCATGCCGGCCTGCGCCGGCACCTGCTTGGCGATGCCGATGTGGGCGCCCTGGCCGGGCGCCGCATGCGCCTGCAGCGCCCGCGCCGCGCGCAGCACGAGGTCGTCGGGCGGCAGTTCGGTCGTGAGGTCTTCGCGGCTGAGCTGGCCGTCGCTGCGCAGTTCGACGTGCAGCGTGTCGCACCAGTCGATCAGCATGAAGACCGACTGCAGCAGGTGGTAGCCGTCTTCGCGCCGGCCGGTGATGTGCAGGAAGAGGTTGAGCTTGGCCGGTGCGGGAAGGTCGTAGATCGCCTTCATGACCGCTCGAACACGATGCGCAGGTCCGCCGTGGGGCCGGGAGACTCGCGGGTGGCCTGCAGTCGGCCGTTCGCGACCTGCGCGAGGTCGGGCCGCCAGCCGGGTACGGGCTCGTTGCGGCCCGCGAGCCAGCCGAACAGCGCGCCGACCGGTATGGCCGCGCCGGTGGCGGCCTCGATCAAGGCATCGACAGATTCGAAGCGCCGCACCTCGCTGCCGTTCTTGAGCAGGGCCTGGCCGGGCGACCAGTGCAGTTGGGCCAGGGTGCTGCCGATCGGGCTGGTGAGCGAGAGCTCGCCCGCTTCGGGAGAACCGCGCAATTCGAACAATGCCGAGAAGGTCTGCACCGGCTGGCTGTCGATGCGCAGCGACATGCGGCCGCTCCAGCTGTCCGCGCTTCGGGGCGCGGAGGGGCCGCCCGCCAGCTGGGCGCAGCCGGCCATCGAGAGCAGCGCGGCCCCGCCCGCGAGCAGGAGGGCGCGGCGGCCGCCATCGGCCAGCCGGGGGGCGGGCACGCTCACGGCTTGACCCGCAGGCGCTTGAGCGTTTCCTGCAGGGTCTCGTTCTCGGCGTCGCTCAGCAGGGCTTCCTTCCAGATCGTGACCGCGCGGTCCTTCTGGCCGGTGGCCCAGAGCACCTCGCCGAAATGCGCGCCGATCTCCGGATCGGGCCGGGTCTTGTAGGCCGTCTCGAGGATGCGGATGGCCTCGGTCGTGTTGCCCAGCCGGAATTCCACCCAGCCCAGGCTGTCCGCGATGAAGGGGTCTTCCGGCGCCAGCTGCACGGCCTTCTGGATCAGCGTGCGGGCCTCGTCGAGGCGGATCTTGCGATCGGCAAAGGAGTAGCCGAGCGCGTTGTAGGCGTTCTGGTTCTCGGGCTTGAGCTCGATCAGCCTGCGCAGCAGCCGCTCCATCTCGTCGAGGCGGTTGAGCTTTTCGGCCACCATGGCCTGGTCGTAGACCAGGTCGCTGTCGTTCGGGGCGGCGGCAGAAGCCTGCGCCAGCATGTCGTAGGCCGCCTGGTACTGCTTGGCATCGCGCAGCAGCTGCACTTCGGCGAGGAATTTCTGCTTCTTGTCCTCGGGCGCACGCTCGGGCAGGCCGCGCACGAGTTCGCGCGCCTGCGGCAGCTTGCCCTGGCGCGCCAGCAGGCCCGCGCGGCGCGTCTGCGCGACCACGAGCTCGTCGGTGCCGTCGACGCGTGCGAGCCAGCGCTCCGCGGCCGTGAAGTCCTTGCGGCGCTCCGCCAGCTGCGAGAGCACGAGGTAGGCCTGGGTGGTGCCGCGCTGGCGGTCGTCCGGGTCCTTCTGGTTGGCCGCCAAGTCGATGTAGCGCTTGAGCGAGGTTTCGGCTGCCGCGTCCTGCCGGGCCTGCGCCTGCAGGCTGCCGAGCAGCAGCCAGGGCTCGGCCAGTTCGGGCCGGGCCGCGGTGAGCGCCTGCAGCTGCGCGGTGGAATCCGCATAGCGGCGGTTCTCGACCAGCACGCGCGCGTAGGCGATGCGCAGGTCGGGCGGCGCCTTCGGGTTGTTGGCCAGGTAGCGCGTGACGATCGGCTCCGCGAGCGGCTGGCCGGGGTCGATCATCTCGAGCGCAAGTGCGGCCGGAGCATCGGAGGCGGGGTCCATCTGCTGGCCCTTGAACGCGGCGTCCAGTGCGCCCGAGGTGTCGCCGGCATTCAGGCGCATGCGGCCGATGGTGGCCCAGGCCAGCGCACCGGTGGCCGGGCTCTTGAGTTCGTCGGCCAGCGCCTGCTCGACCACCGAGGCGGCCTGCTTCTTGTCTGAGGCGCGCGAGTAGTTGCGCGCGATCACCGCCATCAGCAGCGGCTTCTCGATCTGCGGCGTGGCCGCGATCTCGGCCCGCAGCGGCTCCACCGTTTCGCCGATGCGGTTGAGCGCGATCAGTATCTGCAGCTCGATGCGCCGTGCATCACGCGAGTTGGGCAGCGTTTCCTGCCATGCGCGCGAGGCTGCGAGCGCCGCGTCGCCGGAGCGCGACTGCAGCGCGATCTCGACCGCGCGCTGGAACAGCTTGCCATCGCGCAGCCGCCGGGCTGCATCGAGCACCAGCGCGTAGCCCGACCCGGGATCGCCGGAGCGCGCGGTCATCTCGCCCATCAGGATTTCGTAGAACAGCTCGGCCGTCAGTGCGGAGCGCTGGGCCTCGGGGTCGCCGGCCGGCTTCGCGGCGGCTGCGGCAGCGGCCGGCGCCGGCTTGGTGCCGGGGCGGGAGGGTGCCGGCCGTTCGATGATGGGTGCCGGGCTCCTGGGCGCGGCGGGATCGGAGCTTTGCGCATGCGCGGCGCAAGCCAGCAACACGACGAAGGACGCGGCCGCCGCAAGGCGGTGTCGGCGGAGCGATGGAATCATCGAACCATAATAATCCAAGCTTTTGAGCGAGCACCGCGTGGGGCTTCGTCGCAGCCCGGAGTTTTTATTTCATGCCTGAGCTTCCCGAAGTCGAAGTGACGCGGCGCGGTTTTGCCGAGCGCATTGCCGGTGCACGCATCGATGCGGTCCGCATCGGCAAACCCTTGCGCTGGGCACTCATGGTGATGCCCGAGGCGCTGGTCGGGCGCCGCGTGCTGCAGGTGCGCCGGCGCGGAAAGTACCTGCTGATCGACCTGGACCGCGGCCTCCTGCTGCTGCACCTGGGCATGTCGGGCAGCCTGCGCTTCGATGCGGCGCTGCCTGCGCCGGGCGTTCACGACCACTTCGATCTGGTGACCGAACTCGGCACGCTGCGGCTGAACGATCCGCGCCGCTTCGGCGCCGTGGTCTACGTGGAGGACGAGGCGGCGCCCTGGGCCATCAAGCTGCTCGGCGGCCTCGGCATGGAGCCGCTGGGCGATGCTTTCGACCTGGACGCGTTCCACGCCGGCCTTCGCAAGCGCAAGGCGGCGGTGAAGCAGGTGCTGCTCGCGGGTGATGTGGTGGTGGGCGTTGGAAACATCTATGCGTCGGAGGCCTTGTTCCTGGCCGGCATCCGGCCCACGCTTTCGGCTGCGCGCATCAGCCGGCCGAGGGCAGCCCGGCTCCATGCGGCCGTGCGCGAAATCCTGGCCAGGGCGGTCGAGAAGGGCGGCAGCACGCTGCGCGACTTTTCCAACGTGGAGGGGCAGAGCGGCTATTTCCAGCTCGAAGCCACGGTCTACGGCCGGGCCGGCGAGCCCTGTCGGGTCTGCGCAACGCCGATCCGGCTGCTGCGCCAAGGGCAGCGTTCCACTTACTATTGCCCGAATTGTCAAAAATAGTGTCTTAGCCGCCGGGTTGGCATATCCTGCAATCGCCTGCTTCCCAGTTTGCAATGCTATATTTGTAAGTTCTTTCTTACATATTCCCCTTGAGCCGCTCTTTCAATCAACAACTCGATCAGCACGGTGCCTGGCGGAGCAATTTCGCGCACCGCCTGCAGTGGCTGTCCCGCTGGCTGACCGAGAACGAGCTGCTCGACCAGGCGGTGGCCGAGCGCCTGCGCGGCCTCGAGCTGCAGATCCGCACCAGCAAGGTCATGGTGGCCTTCGTGGCGGAGTTCTCGCGCGGCAAGTCGGAGCTCATCAACGCGATCTTCTTCGCGGCCTACGGTCGGCGCATCATGCCGGCCAGCGCCGGGCGCACCACGATGTGCCCGACCGAGCTGGGCTACGACGCCGCGCTGTCGCCGAAGCTGCGGCTGCTGCCGATCGAGACCCGCCTGGAACCCCATTCGCTCACGCACTGGCGCGAAAAGGCCGGGCGCTGGACCGAAATTGCGATCGACGTGGCCGATGCCGACCAGCTGGCGCAGGCCATGAGCAAGGTGGCCGAAGTGCGCTGGGTCAGCAAGGACGAGGCGCACGCGCTGGGCTTCTGGAACGAGGAGACGCCCGACGACAACCCCGTGCAGGACGCCGAAGGCCGGGTCGAGATTCCGCGCTGGCGCCATGCCATCCTGAACATGCCGCATCCGCTGCTGGAGCAGGGGCTGGTGATCCTCGATACCCCGGGCCTGAACGCCATCGGCGCCGAGCCCGAGCTCACGGTGAGCCTGATCCCGCAGGCGCATGCCGTGGTCTTCATCCTGGGCGCAGAAACGGGCGTGACGCGTTCAGATCTGTCGATCTGGCGCGAGCACCTGGTCACCGAAAGCGAAGGCAGCGACACGCGCTTCGTGGTGCTCAACAAGATCGACACCATGTGGGACTCGCTGAGCACGCCCGCGCAGATCGAGCTCCAGATCGAACGCCAGCGCGAGGTTGCGGCCAAGTTCCTCGAGGTGCCGCTGGTGCAGGTGCTGCCGGTGTCGGCGCAGAAGGGCCTGCAGGCAAAGATCCAGCGCGATGCGCGGCTGCTCGACGCCAGCCGGCTGCCGGCTTTCGAGGCGCTGCTCGCCGAAGGCGTGCTCGGCAAGCGCGAAACCATGCTGCGGCTCGCGGTGGACGCCGGCATGGTCGCGTTGCGCACCGAGGCCGAGCGCATCCTGAAAGTGCGCCAGCGCGACCTGTCGGAGCAGGCGCTCGAGCTGCAGGGATTGCGCGGCAAGAACGTGTCGGTCATTCGGCACATGCGCGCGCGCATCGACCAGGAACAGACCGAGTTCGAGGGCAGCAACACGCGCATCCTCGCGCTGCGTTCGGTGCAGGGCAAGCTGCTGCGCGAGGTGTATGCCGTGCTCGGCCGCACCGCGCTCAAGGAAGACATGGTGCGGCTTTCGGCCGCGCTCAAGCGCCCGGGCGTCAAGTTCAACGTGCGCAAGGTGTACGGCGAGACCTTCGACTCGCTGCGCAACAACCTGCGTGAAGTGCAGGCCACGACGGCCGAGATCCAGTCGATGCTGCACGCCACCTTCCGCCAGCTCAACGCGGAGCAGGGCTTCACGCTTCAGGCGCCCGCCGAGCCCGACCTGACGAGCTTCGAGCAGGAGCTCAGCCAGATCGAGCGCAGCCACATCCACTACCTGGGCGTGGGCAACCTGCTGAAGCTCGCGCAGGCGGACTTCTGCGACAAGCTGGTGCGCGCGCTCGCAAGCCGCCTGCGGCTGGTCAACGAAGCGGCCATGACCGAGGTCGAACGCTGGAGCAAGGGTGCCAGCGCCCAGATCGATGCGCAGCTCAAGGAGCGGCGCCGCAATTTCAGCAAGCGCATCGAGGCGATCGAGCGCATCCAGAATGCGGCAGGCAACCTCGACGAACGCCTGCTCGAGCTGGCCCAGCAGGAAAGCAGCCTGGCCGAGCTGCATCTTCGGCTCCATGAATTCACCTCGGCCATCGCGCAACAGGGAAGGCCGGCAGCCGCTGCCGCCGTCGGCGAGCTGCGTGCGGCGGCCTGATCGTCCGGTGCCGACTGCGGCCGTGCAGCCGCAGGCGCCGGCCGATTTTGCCGAGCGCGTCGTGGCCTGGCAGCGCAGCCACGGGCGCAGCGCGCTGCCGTGGCAGAACACGCGGGATCCGTACCGCGTGTGGCTGTCGGAAGTCATGCTCCAACAGACCCAGGTCTCGACCGTGCTCGGGTACTTCGCGCGCTTTCTCGAACGCTTTCCGACCGTGCGGGCGCTGGCCGACGGCACCGAGGACGAGGTCTTCGGGCTCTGGAGCGGCCTGGGCTACTACAGCCGCGCCCGCAACATGCACCGCTGCGCGCAGGAGGTGGTGGCGCGCTTCGGCGGCGAGTTTCCGCGCACGGCCGCCGAGCTCGAGACCCTGCCCGGCATCGGCCGCTCCACCTCGGCGGCGATCGCGGCCTTCTGCTTCGGAGAGCGGGTCGCGATTCTCGACGGCAACGTCAAGCGCGTGCTGACGCGCGTGCTCGGATTTGGCGGCGACATGTCTTCGTCGGCGCAGGAACGCGCACTGTGGGACCAGGCCACCCAGCTGCTGCCGCCGGCCGAGCAGAAGGAAGCGATCGCGAGCTACACGCAAGGCGTGATGGACCTGGGCGCCACGGTCTGCCTGCCGCGCAAGCCGAGCTGCATGATCTGTCCGCTGAACAAGACATGCGTGGGGCTGCGCGAGGGCCAGCCCGAGCGCTATCCGATCAAGACGCGCAAGCTCAAGCGCAGCGCCCAGTCGCTCTGGGCGCTGCTCGCGCGCGATGCGCAAGGCCGCGTCTGGCTCGAGAAGCGGCCGGCCAAGGGCATCTGGGCCGGGCTCTACTGCCTGCCCGTGTTCGATAGCCGAGAAGAGTTGCTGGCCGCGCTGCCGCCGGCGGCGCTGGCGGGCGTGCAGGACCTGCCGCCTTTCGTGCATGTGCTGACCCACAAGGACCTGCACCTGCACCCGGTGCTGCTGCAGGGCAGCCAGCCGCAAGGCGATGCGGCGCGCTGGGTGGATGCGCAGGAGTGGGGTCGGCTGGGATTGCCGGCGCCGATGCGCAAGCTGCTCGAGAGCAGCGCGGGTTAGCCGGACGGAGCGAACTCAGCCTGCGTCGAGCTCGCGGTGCCGCTTGAGCGCGACCCAGCGCGTTCCGAACGCGCGCGCGAGCTGCTCGACCAGGAACACCGAGCGGTGCTGGCCGCCCGTGCAGCCGATGGCCACGGTCACGTAGCTGCGATGGTCCCGCGCCAGCGCGTCGAGCCAGCGCGAGAGGAACTGCTCGATGTCGTCGTACATGCGCGCAACGTCGTCGTGCTCGCGCAGCCATTCGACCACCGGCGCATCGCGGCCCGTGAGCGGCCGCAGCGCGGGCACGTAGTGCGGATTGGGCAGCATGCGCACATCGAACACGTAGTCGGCATCCAGCGGCACGCCGCGCTTGAAGGCGAAGGACTCGAACACCAGCGTCAATGCGCTGCTCTGCGGCGCCGAGATCAGCGCCTTGATGTAGCTCTGCAGCTGGGCCGGCCGAATGAGGCTGGTGTCGATCACGTCGGCGCCGTCGCGCAGGTCGGCCAGCAGCTCGCGCTCGAGCTCGATGGCCTGCACCAGCACGCGCTCCTGTTCGGGCACGTCGTTGCGGCCCTCCTGGCGCGACAGCGGATGGCGCCGGCGGGTTTCCGAATAGCGCCGCAGCAGTGCGTCGGTGGTCGCGTCGAGGAAAAGCGAGCGCAGCGAAACGCCGTCCTGCCGCAGGGCTTCGAGCTGCTGCGGAACGATTGGCAGCGACACGCCGCTGCGCACGTCCATCGCAATGGCCACGCGCGTGGCCTGCTGCTCGTGCTGCAGCGCGATGAAGGCCGTCAGCAGTTCGGGCGGCAGGTTGTCGACGCAGTAGTAGCCGGCGTCTTCCAGCGCATGCAGCGCCACCGACTTGCCCGAACCCGACATGCCGGTGATGAGCACCAGGTCGAGGTCCATCACAGCGCCGCCGAAGTCTTGTGGCCCAGCATTTCGCGGGCGTGCGCCAGCGAAGTCTGCGAAAGCTTCTCGCCGCCGAGCATGCGGGCGATTTCGCGGGCGCGGGTGTCGTCGTCGAGCCGCGAGACGCCGCTTTCGGTGCGCGGGCCGTCCTGGCCGGCTGCCGCCGTCTGGCGCTTGGCCACCACCAGGTGGTGGTCGGCGCAGGCCGCGACCTGCGGCAGGTGGGTGACCGCCAGCACCTGGCGATCGCGCCCGAGCTGCTTCATGAGCCGGCCCACGGTCTCGGCCACGGCCCCGCCGACGCCGGCATCGACCTCGTCGAAGATCAGCGTCTGCGCGGCGCCGAGCTGGCTGGTGGTGACCGCAATGGCCAGTGCGATGCGCGAGAGCTCGCCGCCCGAAGCCACCTTGCCGATGGGGCGCGGCGTGCTTCCGGGATGGCCGCTCACGAGAAAGGCGACGTCTTCGAGACCCGCGCGGCCCGGCTGCGCCAGCGGCAGCAGCTCGACCTCGAAGCGCCCGCCCTGCATGCCGAGCCCCTGCATCGCCTGCGTGACCGCCTCGGCCAGCCGCGGGGCGGCCAGCTTACGCGCCTTGGCGAGCGCCTTGGCTTCCTTCATGTAGGCCTGCTGCGCGCCTTGTTCGGCGCGCTCCAGGCCTGCGAGATCGCTCTGCGCATCGAGCGCCTGCAGCTCGGCCTGCCAGCCGGCCAAGAGCGCCGGCAGGTCGTCCGGCGTGCGCTTGTAGCGGCGCGCGAGCGACATCCACAGCCCCATGCGCTCGTCGAGTTCGGCCAGCCGCTGCGGATCGGCCTCGGCGTCGCGCAGGTAGCCGTGCAGCGTGTGGGCGGCATCGGAAGCCTGGGCGACACTGGAGGCCAGCACTTCGCCGAGGGCGCGGAATTCGGGCTCGATGTGCTCGCAGTTCTGCAGCAGGGTGACGGCGCGCGACAGGGCGGCGAGCGCGCCGCTGTCGTCGTCTTCGAGCGCCTGGCTCGCGCCCTGCGCCGCATCGATGAGTGCCTGCGCATTGGAGACTCGCGCGTGCTGGGTCGAAAGCTCTTCCCACTCGCCTTCGGCCGGCGCCAGCTTCATGACTTCGGCGATCTGCCACTGCAGCCGCTCGCGTTCGCGCAGCAGCGAGTCTTGCGCCGAGCGCGCATGGTCGAGCGCGGAAAGCGCTTGGCGCCAGTGCTGCCAGGCCGCGTCCAGCGCATCGGTGCGCACGCCGGCGTAGGCGTCGAGCAGGCCGCGCACGGCCTCGGGGCGCGTGAGGCTCTGCCACGCATGCTGGCCGTGGATGTCGAGCAGGCGGTCGCCGAGTTCGCGCAGCTGGGTGGCGGTGGCCGGGCTGCCGTTGATCCAGCCGCGGCTGCGGCCCTGCAGGTCGACGGTGCGGCGCAGCAGCAGGGCGTCGCCGTTTTCGAAGCCGCCCTCGTCGAGCCAGGCCGCGAGTGCCGGGTCGGCGTCGAATTCGGCGCTGACGTCGAGCCGTTCGGCGCCTTCGCGCACCGCGCCCGCGTCGGCCCGGTTGCCGAGCGCCAGCTGGAGCGCATCGATCAGTATCGACTTGCCCGCGCCGGTCTCGCCGGTCAATACCGTGAAGCCTGCCGACAGGTCGAGTTCGAGTGATCGCACGATCACGAAGTCGCGCAATGCGATGCGTCGCAGCGCCATTTCAGGAGCCCCCTTCGTTCCAGTGAAGTTTCTTGCGCAGCGTGTCGAAATAGCTCCAGCCGCGCGGGTGCAGGAAGCGCACGCGGAAGTCGGAGCGGCGCACCACCACGCGATCGCCGATCGCGAGCGAGGCCAGCGACTGCATGTCGAAATTGGCGCTGGCGTCGCGCCCCGCCACCAGTTCGATCACGATCTCGTCGGCATCGGGCAGCAGCACGGGGCGGTTCGACAGCGTGTGCGGTGCAATGGGCACCAGCACCCAGCCCGGCACCGCCGGATGCAGCAGCGGCCCGCCGGCCGAGAGCGCATAGGCCGTCGAACCCGTGGGCGAAGCGATGATCAGGCCGTCGGCGCGCTGGTTGGCCACGAAATGCCGGCCCACCGAAACGCGCAGCTCGACCATGCCCGAGGTGGCGCCGCGATTGACCACCACGTCGTTCATTGCCAGCGCATCGAAGACCGAGGCGCCGTCGCGCATGACCTGCGCATGCATGAGGCTGCGGTGGTCTTCCTCGTATTCGCCGGCCAGCATGGGAATCAGCGTGGCCTGGTAGTTGTCCAGCGGAATGTCGGTGATGAAACCGAGCCGGCCGCGGTTGATGCCGATCAGCGGAATCCCGTAGCAGGCGAGTTGCCGGCCGATGCCCAGCATGGTTCCGTCGCCACCCACCACCAGGCCCAGATCGCAGCGCTGGCCGATTTCCTCGACGCGGAGCGGCTGGTAACGGCCGCCGACGCTGGCGTCCGCATCGGCCTCCTCGGCCGCCGATTTTTCGACGAACACCTCGCACCCTTGCGATTCCAGGAAGGCGCCGATATCTTCCATCACGCCGTCGCGGGCATCGGCCTGCGCCCGGGCGCCTGAAGCCTGGTATTTGCCGATCAGCGCGACGTGACGAAAGCGGGAAGTCATCTACAAATTACAACACTAAAATCTTGCAATGCTGGACGACCGTGCCAAGTTGCTCCTCAAGACGCTGGTCGAGCGTTATATCGCCGAAGGCCAACCGGTCGGGTCGCGGACTTTGTCGCGCGCCCCGGGCCTTGACCTGTCTCCCGCGACCATCCGAAACGTCATGTCCGACCTCGAGGGTTTGGGGCTGATCACCAGCCCACACACCTCGGCCGGACGCATTCCCACCGCGCGCGGCTACCGGCTGTTCGTCGACACCATGCTCACCGCCCAGCGCGAGCACATGAACGCGCCGAGCCACCTGCCCCCTGACCAGCCGCAGAAGGTGATTGCCAACGCGGCCAACCTGCTGTCCAACCTGTCGCAGTTCGTCGGCGTGGTCATGACGCCGCGGCGCGCCTCGGTCTTCAAGCAGATCGAGTTCCTGCGGCTCTCGGACCGGCGGCTGCTGGTGATCATCGTCTCGCCCGACGGCGACGTGCAGAACCGCGTGATCTTTCCGGAAGCCGATTACACGCAGTCGCAGCTGGTGGAAGCATCGAACTACATCAATGCCCACTACGCGGGCCTGACCATCGAGCAGGTGCGCGACCGCCTGCAGTCCGAGGTCGAAAAACTGCGCGGCGAAATTGCCGCGCTGATGCAGGCGGCGGTCAAGGTCAGCTCCGAGGTGCTCACCGAGGCGCAGGAAGACGACGTGGTGATCTCCGGCGAGCGCAACCTGCTTTCCGTCACCGATTTTTCGAGCGACATGGGGCAGCTGCGCCGTGCCTTCGAGCTGTTCGAGCAGAAGGCGCAGCTGATGCGGCTGCTCGACGTGTCGAGCAAGGCAGAGGGCGTGCGCATCTTCATCGGCGGCGAAAGCCAGGTGGTGCCGATCGAGGAGCTTTCCATCGTCAGCGCCAACTATGAAGTCGACGGGCAGGTGGTGGGCACGCTGGGCGTGATCGGCCCCACCCGCATGCCGTACGAGCGAATGATCCAGATCGTGGACATCACCTCGCGGCTGGTCAGCAATGCGTTGAGCCACCGCAAGTGAGCGACGCCGCGAATAGAATCGTGGCCTCTCGTGGGCCGTTAGCTCAGTTGGTTAGAGCAGCGGACTCATAATCCGTTGGTCGATGGTTCAAGCCCATCACGGCCTACCAATTGCATTCATTTCTGAGCTTGGTCCGCCAGGGGCCAAAAATGGATGCTATAATCGATAGCTGTGCGGCTGTAGCTCAGTTGGATAGAGTACTTGGCTACGAACCAAGGGGTCGTGGGTTCAATTCCTGCCAGCCGCACCACTCTTTGAAGGGTTAGGACATTACGTGTCCTAACCCTTTTTCTTTTGCGCGGCTCTCTGCGGAATATTTTTCCGTTCAACGAGATCACGGGCAATGTTCCCGCTCCGGGCTCCATTCAATGCAATCGATCCTGCGCCGGATCGCCCTCGACCTTCGGGTGCTGTTGAGGCATTCTTGTTGTTCACCGGAGGAGCCGGAAGAAAACGAGCCGCTTGAGAACCTTCGTCTTCCTTCACGCCGGGTGAGCCGCTGCCTTGAGGCGCCGCGCCCGGCCAGACCTGTTTTTCGATGCCAGAACAGTTGCAGAAACCAGACGCCGATCGTCCTGCTTCGACAACAACACTGCGGCCGCCGCCCGTCATTTGGCTCACGGGGCTGTCCGGCGCGGGAAAGTCCACCATCGCCGCCGCCTTGCAGCCCTTGCTGCGCGCCAGGGGCGTGGGTGCCGTGCGGCTGGATGGCGACGAGGTCCGCAAGGGACTGAACCACGGGCTCGGCTTCAGCGCGGAAGACCGCCACGAGAACATCCGCCGCATTGCCCACATCGCTCGGCTGTTGAACGAGCAGGGCATGGTGGCAATCGTTGCCGTCGTTTCACCGCTGCAGGCGCTCCGGGATCTCGCGCGCTCGATCGTCGGCCCTTCGTACCACGAGGTCTTCGTGCACGCGCCCCTGGAAGTCTGCGAGCGGCGCGACCCCAAGGGGATGTATGCGCGAGCGCGGCAGGGCGCGATCGCGCGCTTCACCGGCGTGTCCGACATCTTCGAAGCCCCGGCAAACCCCGCGCTCACAGTCGACACTTCCAGCTGCGATGTCTCGGCTGCGGTGCAGCAGATCATGGCTTCGCTGGAGGGAACGGCGCCAACCCGGACGCTGCATCAATGACGCCCGCAAGAAAAAACCACCTGATGATTGCCGGCACGGGGCGCGCCGGCACGACCTTCCTCGTCCAGTACCTGGCGGCTTGCGGGCTGGACACGCATCTTGCAAGGCATCCGGACGCGAGCACCTACAACGGGGACGCCAACGCGGGCCTCGAGGACCTGCCCTTCGACAACCCCGATCTGCCCTACGTCATCAAGTCGCCCTGGCTGCATGCCTATGCCACGCGCCTGCTCGCGGACCCGTCCATCGCGCTCGATGCGGTGATCTTTCCGATGCGCAGCATCGTGGAAGCCTCCACCAGCCGCGTGGTCAACGAGCTGCGCGCACGGTATGCCATGGAGGGCCTGCCGGACGATTGCCGGCTCTGGGAGTCGTGGGGGACCACGCCGGGCGGCATCGTCTATTCGCTCAACCCGATCGACGAAGCACGCCTTCTTGCGCTGGGCTTTCATGAGTTGATGCACACGCTGGTCAAGCACGACGTGCCGCTGGTGATGCTCGACTTTCCGCGTCTCGTGGAGGACCCGGCGTATCTCTACGACAAGCTGCATCCGGTCCTGGGTGCGAAGCTCGACAGGGAGCGGGCGCTGTCGGCCCATCGGGAGACGGCGGTGCCGTCGAAGGTCCGCGTGGGCAGGGAGCTTGCTGCCCACACCGCGCAGGCGCCGGGCAGCATCGAATTTCCTTCCCAGGCCACCCTGGACCGCGTGGCGATCAAGCGTGAGCTGGACAAGGCCGTGTCCGAGTGCGCGGTGCTCCAGCGGAAACTCGACGAGGCAATGGCTTGCCGCGCTGAGCAGCAGCGCGAACTGGACGAAGCCATTGCCGGCCGCACGGCCTGCCAGCAGCATTTGAGCGAGGCAATCGCCGAACGCGATGCGCGCCAACATGAACTCGCCGAATGCCAGCGCAGCCAGGCCGTTCTCGCGCAGGACCTGGAGCGCGCGAGATTGCGCACCTCGCACCTGGAAGCGCAATGCACGGCACTTCGGGCCTCGAACTCGTGGCGCGTGACGGCGCCGCTGCGCACCCTGTCGCGAATGTTGAAAATACGGTGAAAAGCCCATCCCTTCCTTGAGACCAGAGGTTCTACCAAGTTGAGCAAAGCATTCACCAAGGAAACCGAGAGCGACGGTGACGACGACGGCGGTGAAAGCACCGCGCCCGCACTGCCGAGCGGCAGCAAGAACTACATGACGCCGGCCGGCTATGCCCGCCTGCGCGACGAACTGCTTCAGCTGATGGACGAAGAGCGCCCGAAGGTCGTCGAAGCCGTGCACTGGGCCGCCAAGAACGGCGACCGCTCCGAGAATGGCGACTATCTCTACGGCAAGAAGCGGCTGCGGGAAATCGATCGGCGCATCCGCTTTCTCACCAAGCGGCTCGAAATCGCCGAAGTGACCGATCCGTCGGTCCATCACGGCAGCGACCAGGTGTTCTTCGGCGCAACAGTGCGCTATGTGGACGAAACGGGCGACGAGCGCAGCGTGACGATCCTGGGCATCGACGAGGCGGACAGCGCCCAGTCGCAGGTCAGCTGGATCTCCCCGATTGCCCGCGCGCTGCTCAAGTCGCGCGAAGGCGACGTGGTGAAGCTCGTGACGCCGGGCGGCGCCCATGAGGTCGAGCTGCTGTCGGTCAGCTATCCGGCGCCGGGCACGGCGCGCTAGCCTTCCTGCCCGCCGGTCAGGGCGCGGGAACCGTCCTTGCGGCGGTCAGCACAGAGGCCGTGCGCCGCGCGGCACGCAGCACGCTGTCCAGGTGGGTGCGGTCGCGCACCGCAATCACGAAGCGCAGGTCGGTCGAATCCTGCGGCGTCTCGTCGGCCATTTCGACGTGCGTGATGTCGGCTTCGGCGTCGGCCAGGGTCGCGGCCACGCGCGCGAGCACGCCCTTGTCGTTGCGCACCGTGATGACCACGCCGGTTTCGAAGGTGCGGGTCGGCTCGTCCGCCCATTCGACCGCGAAGAAACGCTCGCTGTCCTTGTGGCGCAGGCGCTGGCCCACGCCGCAGGACTCGGTGTGCACGACCAGCCCTTCGCCATGGCCGAGATAGCCCACGATCTCGTCGCCCGGAATCGGCCGGCAGCACAGCGCAAAGCGGACCGACGAGTTCTCGCTGCCATCCAGCGTGACGGCGCCCTGGGAAATGGTCTCGTGCGAGATGAAGCGCTCGCGGCTCAGCAGCAGCGCATCGGGCCGCTCGCCGAGTTCGGACAGCATGGCCACCAGCCGCTTTGCCACGATGCTGGCAATCCGCTTGCCCAGGCCAATGTCGGTCAGCAGCTCGGCGCGCGTGCGGTTGCCGGTGAAGCGCAGCAGCTTTTCCCACAGCGCCTGGTGCTCGGCGTCCTCGGCCGGCAGCTTGCTGAGGCCTTCGGCGCGCAGTGCCTGGGCCAGCAGCTTCTCGCCCAGGCCTTCGGACTCGGCATGGGCCAGGGTCTTCAGGTAGTGGCGGATCTTGGAGCGCGCCCGGCCGGTTCGCACGAAGCCGAGCCACGCGGGATTGGGCGTGGACACGGGCGCGGTGATGACCTCGACCACGTCCCCGTTCTTGAGCTCCGTGCGCAGCGGCACCTGGTCGCCGTTGATGCGTGCCGCGGAGGTGTGGTCGCCGATGTTGCTGTGGATGGCGTAGGCAAAGTCGACCACCGTGGCGCCGCGCGGCAGCGCGAGGATCTGGCTCTTCGGCGTGAAGACGTAGACCGCATCCGGGAACAGGTCGACCTTGACGTGGTCCCAGAACTCGGCGGCGTCGCGGGTTTCGTCCTGGATGTCGAGCAGCGACTGCAGCCACTTGGTGCCGAGCCGGTCGTTGCTGGCCGCGTTCGGCTCGGCCGCCTTGTAGAGCCAGTGCGCCGCCACGCCCGATTCGGCCACCACGTGCATGGCCTCGGTGCGCAGCTGGAACTCCACGTTCACGCCGGCCGGACCCACCAGCGTGGTGTGCAGCGACTGGTAGCCGTTGAGCTTGGCGATCGCGATGTGGTCCTTGAACTTGCCCGGCAGCGGCTTGTACATCTGGTGCAGGATGCCAAGGCCGGTGTAGCAGGCGATCACGTTCGGCACGATCAGGCGAAAGCCGTAGATGTCGGTCACCTGGGCGAAGCTCAGGTGCTTTTCCTCCATCTTGCGGTAGATCGAATAGAGCGTTTTCTCGCGTCCCGCGATGCGCAGCGTCATGTTGGCGTTGGCAAAGGCGGTCTCGACCTCGCGCTGCACCTTCTGGATCAGGTCGCGGCGGCGCCCGCGCGCCTTGGCCACGGCCTTGGACAGGGTGGCATAGCGCCACGGTTTCAGATGGCGGAACGACAGTTCCTGCAGTTCGCGGTACGTTTGGTTCAGGCCCAGCCGGTGCGCGATGGGCGCGTAGATTTCGAGCGTTTCGCGTGAGATCCGGGCCCATTTCTCGCGCGGCGCATCGTCGAGCGTGCGCATGTTGTGCGTGCGGTCGGCCAGCTTGACCAGGATCACGCGCACGTCGCGCGCCATGGCCAGCAGCATCTTGCGGAACGACTCGGCCTGGTTTTCCTCGCGGGTGTTGAACTGCAGCTTGTCCAGCTTGGTGAGCCCGTCGACCAGCTCGGCCACCGGCGCGCCGAAGCGCTCGATCAGCTCGGGCTTGGTGACCCCGCAGTCCTCGATGGCATCGTGCAGCAGGGCGGCCATCAGCGCCTGTGCGTCGAGCTTCCATTCGGCGCATTGCGCCGCTACGGCAATGGGGTGGGTGATGTAGGGCTCGCCGCTGTTGCGCAGCTGGCCCAGGTGGGCTTCGTCGGCAAAGCGGTAGGCGCGGCGCACCAGCTCGGTGTCTTCGGGGCTCAGGTAGTCGAGCCTGGCGGTCAGCGCGGCAAAGCTCGCGGCAGCCGCATTCAGCGCCGCCGGGCTCGGCTTGGGCGTGCCCCCCGTGGGGGCATGGGACTGATGTTTGGCAACCGCGCTCATGGCTACCACTTTAGCGTGACCGCTCTATGGACGCGTCCAGACGTAAAAAAAGCACCGCTTTGCGGTGCCTTTTCGTTGCAGGGCTGCGTCAGAAACAACGATCAGCCCGGCACCTTCTTGAGCATTTCCAGGCCGATCTTGCCTTCGGCGATTTCGCGCAGGGCCGTGACGGCGGGCTTGTTCTTGCTCTCGATCTTGGGTGCATGGCCCTGGCTCAGCATGCGCGCACGGTAGGTGGCGGCCAGGACCAGCTGGAAGCGGTTGGGGATCTGAAGCAGGCAATCTTCGACGGTGATGCGGGCCATGATGGAGTCTTTCGGTCGGTGAGCAGGAAATCAGGGGATGTTCAGGGCGGCGAATGTGTCGGCACGTGCGCGGCGCTGTGCAGAATACCGAAGCCGCTGAGCGTGGACGATCGCCTTGAGATCGAAAAGCGCGCGCTCAAATAACTCGTTGATTATAACGAAGTCGAATTCCCCCGCCCGGGCCATCTCTTCGGCGGCATTCTTGAGGCGCAGCTCGATGACGGCCGCGCTGTCTTCGCCGCGCCGCTCCAGCCGGGAGCGCAGTTCTTCCCAGCTGGGCGGCAGGATGAAGATCATCACGGCGTTGGCGAAGGTCTTGCGGATCTGGATGGCGCCCTGGAAGTCGATTTCCAGGATGACGTCGGCCCCCTGGGCGATGCGCTCCTCGATGGCTTTCTTGGAGGTGCCGTAGCGGTGCCCGTGCACGTGGGCCCACTCCACGAACCCATCCGCCGCGATCATGGCGTCGAATTCGGAGGGCGAGGTAAAGAAATACTCCCGGCCGTGCTTTTCCTGCCCGCGCGGTGGCCGGGTGGTGTGGGAAACCGAGGGCTGGACGGCTGTGTCCAGCTCCATGAGCGCCTTGACCAGGCTCGATTTGCCGGCACCGCTGGGTGCCGCCACGACAAAGATGTTGCCTGGATAGTCCATTCGCTCGCTCATTCGATGTTCTGTACCTGTTCGCGCATCTGCTCGATCAGCACCTTCATGTCCACGCCGATGCGGGTGAGCTCCAGCGCGGCCGACTTGGAGCCCAGTGTATTGGCCTCGCGATGCAGCTCCTGGATCAGGAAGTCCAGCCGCTTGCCGATTTCGCCGCCCTTCTTGAGCAGCCGCTCGATCTCGTCGAGGTGCGAATTCAGCCGCGTGAGCTCTTCCGCCACGTCGATGCGGATGGCAAAGGCGGTGGCCTCGGTCAGCGCGCGGTCCTGGGCGGCCTCGGGCAGGGTGCCGCCGGTCAGGCCCATGGCTTCCTGCCAGCGCTCCAGGAAACGAGCGCGCTGCTGCTCGACCAGCTGCGGAATCAGCGGACCGGCCTGTTCGACCAGCGCGCGCAGCTGGGCGAGGTGGGCCTCCAGCATCTTGGCGAGCCGCGCGCCTTCGCGCTGGCGGGCCGACATCAGCGCATCCAGCGCCTTGCCGGCCACCTCGAGCAGGTCGCCGCCCCAGTCGCCGCGGGCGGCGCTGTCGCCGCCGGCCAGGCGCAGCACGTCGGCCACGCTCAGTTCGCGGGCGCCCGGCAGCCAGGCCTTGATGCCGTCCTGCACGCCGTTGAGCCGCTGCAGCAGCTTGACGGAGGGCTCGACGACGCCCGCCTGGGCGGTGTTCTCGATGGCGGCGCGCACCTCCACCTTGCCGCGCTTGAGCTTGCCCGTGAGCAGCTCGCGCAGCGCGGTTTCATGCTGGCGCAGTTCCTCCGGCAACTTGAAGGTGAGGTCGAGGAAGCGGCTGTTGACCGAGCGGATTTCGACCCCGAGACGGCCCGCGGCGGCAGGCCGTGCCTCGGCTTCGGAGTGGCTGCCGGCGGGGCCGTTCTGGCCACTGGCATAGCCGGTCATGCTGTAAACTGGCATTGCGCCTCACTATGGTTTTGCTTGCAAGCACCGAGGCGTCGGCATGGCGTTCGCTTGCCGCACCATCGCCTTCGGGCGAAACTCCCGGATTATGTCAAAGGTCAAGCCTTCGCCCCTGCTGCCCGATACGGTCATTGGCGGTTACCGCATCGTTCGCCGGCTTTCCGCAGGCGGTTTTGGCGTTGTCTACCTCGCCATAGACCCCAGCGGACAGCAGGTTGCCATCAAGGAATACCTGCCATCTTCGCTCGCCACGCGCGGGCCGGGCGAGCTGACGCCCGAAGTGGCGCCCGAAAAGCTCTCGCTCTACCGGCTCGGCCTCAAGAGCTTTTTCGAGGAAGGGCGCTCGCTCGCGCAGATTTCGCACGCCTCGGTGGTCAGCGTTCTCAACTTCTTTCGCGAGAACGAAACCGTCTACATGGTCATGAACTACCTGGAGGGCGCCACCCTGCAGGACTTCGTGGTGACCGCGCGCGACCTGAAAAGGCCCAAGGTCTTCCGCGAATCGACCATCCGGTCGCTGTTCGACGAGATCCTGCGCGGCCTTCGCATCGTGCACCAGTACAAGATGCTGCACCTGGACATCAAGCCCGCCAACATCTTCGTCACCGACGACGACCGGGCGGTGCTGATCGACTTCGGCGCCGCGCGCGAGGTGCTCAGCAAGGAGGGCATCTTCATCCGGCCGATGTACACCCCCGGCTTTGCCGCGCCCGAGATGTACCGGCGCGACTCGTCGATGGGTCCCTGGACCGACATCTACGCCATCGGTGCCTGCATCTATGCCTGCATGCAGGGCTATCCGCCCAACGACGCCCCGCGCCGCATCGAGAAAGACCGGCTCAGCCTGTCGCTGTCGCGCCTGCGCGGCGTGTACTCCGACAATCTCATCGAGGTGGTCGAATGGTGCATGTCGCTCGATCCGCTCTCGCGTCCGCAGTCGGTCTTTGCGCTGCAAAAGGAGCTCAGCCGCGAAGGCGAGCGCCGCTATACCAAGCTCACCGTCGGCGAAAAGGTGCGGCTTTCATTTGACAACATCCGCTCCTTCGACAAGAAGGCCCTGCCTAGGGCGGCGGCACCTACCACGCGCCCGGCATGAAATTCTCGGTATTCCAGGTCAGCCGCAAGGGCGGCCGTCTCAAGAACGAAGACCGCATGGGCTACTGCTACACGCGGGAGTCGGGCCTTTTCGTGCTGGCCGACGGCATGGGCGGCCACCCCGAGGGCGAGGTTGCGGCCCAGCTGGCGCTGCAGACCATCGCGGCCCTCTACCAGCGCGAAGCGCGCCCCACCGTCAAGGACGTCAAGGCCTTCCTGGCCGAATCGGCCATGGCGGCGCACCAGCAGATCATGCGGTACGCGAGCCACAAGGCCATGCTCGACACGCCGCGCACCACCGTCGTCGCGGCGCTGCTCCAGGGCACCACGGCCACCTGGATGCACTGCGGCGACTCGCGCCTCTACGTGGTGCGCGACGGCCGCCTGCTGACCCGCACGCGCGACCATTCGCATGCCGAGCGCCCGCGTCCGCATGGCGCGGACATGCCGGTCAACCGCAACCTGCTGCTCACCTGCCTGGGCTCGCCGACCACGCCGCTGTTCGACATTTCGGCCCCGCTGCAGCTGCAGCGCGGCGACCGCATCATGCTGTGCTCCGACGGCGTCTGGGGCGTGCTCGACGACGCCGTCATCGTGCACACGCTGTCCTCCGACAAGCCGGTGTCCGACGCCGCGCCCGACCTGGCCGAAATGGCGCTGCGCAAGGGCGGCGCGCACAGCGACAACGTCACGCTCATCGCCCTCGAATGGGAAATGCCCGATTCGACGGGCGAAGACCGCGGCGTTTCCACCGAGACCATCGACGACGGCGTCTTTGCTTCCACCATCCAGGCCGGCATGCCCGCGGACGGCGAACTCGACGCGCTCGACGACCTCGACGAAGACGCCATCGAGCGCTCGATTGCCGAAATCAACGAAGCCATTCGCCGTTCGGCAGCCAAGAAAACCTGATCGCCTGGCTGCTTCGGCTTGCGGGCCGTCTGCGCTTTTTGTTCCACATACCTCTCACAAAAAAATGACTGCTTTCACACGAAGCGGCGGCCGTGCCGCCGACCAGCTGCGCCCGGTGCGCATCACCCGCGGTTTCACCATCCACGCCGAGGGCTCGGTGCTCATCGAATTCGGCCAGACCCGCGTGCTGTGCACCGCCTCGGTCGAAGAGCGCGTGCCGCCGCACAAGCGCGGCAGCGGTGAAGGCTGGGTCACGGCCGAATACGGCATGCTGCCGCGCGCCACCCACACGCGCAGCGACCGCGAAGCCGCCCGCGGCAAGCAAAGCGGCCGCACGCAGGAAATCCAGCGCCTCATCGGCCGCTCGATGCGCGCCGTGTTCGACCTGGCCGCGCTGGGCGAGCGCACCATCCACCTCGACTGCGACGTGCTGCAGGCCGATGGCGGCACCCGCACGGCGGCCATCACCGGCGCCTTCGTCGCCGCGCAGGACGCCGTCAACAAGCTGCTGGCCGCCGGCACGATCCCCGCGTCGCCCATCAGGGGCCATGTCGCGGCCATTTCGGTCGGCATCGTTGCCGGTACGCCGCTGCTCGACCTCGAATACACCGAAGACTCCGCCTGCGATACCGACATGAACGTCGTGATGACCGGCGCCGGCCACTTCGTCGAAGTGCAGGGCACCGCCGAGGGCGCGGCCTTCTCGCGCGAGGAGATGAACCTGCTGCTCGGCCTGGCCGAAAAGGGCATTGGCGAACTGATCGTGCTGCAGCAGCAGTCCCTCGTTTCGAAGTGATCGATCGGTCGATGGCGATGAAACTGGTCCTGGCCTCCAACAACGCCGGCAAGCTTGCCGAACTCCAGCAATTGTTTGCGGAGCTGGCCGTGACGCTCGTGCCCCAGTCGGCGTTGGGCGTGGGCGAGGCCGAGGAGCCGTTTCGCACTTTCGTCGAAAACGCGCTGGCCAAGGCGCGCCATGCCAGCGCCGCGACCGGCCTGCCGGCCATTGCCGACGACGCAGGCATTTGCGTCGACGCCTTCGGCGGCCTGCCGGGCGTGGACACCGCGTTCTATGCCACGCAGTTCGGCTATGCCAAGGGCGACGCCAACAACGTCAAGGCGCTGCTCGAGCAGCTCGACGGCGTGGCCAACCGGCGCGCCGCGCTTGTCAGCACGCTGGTTGCGCTGCGCGGGCACGACGACCCCGAGCCGCTCATCGCAGTCGGTCGGGTCGTCGGTGAAATCACGAAGGCGCCCATCGGCGACAACGGCTTCGGCTTCGATCCTGTCATGTACCTGCCCGGCTTCGGCAAGACCTTTGCCCAGCTGCCGCCCGAGGTAAAAAACGCCAACAGCCACAGGGGCCAGGCGGCCAAGGCCATGCTGGCGCTGATGCGCGAACGCTGGTTCTGAGCGATGGCCTCTGTCGTTCCCATCCAGCCCGTACAGCCCGCGGGCGCACCGCAGGCCAACGACGTGCTGCACTGGATGCGGCCCGGCCCGCTGCAGCTCGCGGCGCTGCCGCCGCTCTCGCTCTACATCCATCTGCCCTGGTGCCTGCGCAAGTGCCCCTACTGCGACTTCAACTCGCACGAGTGGCGCGCCACCAACGAGGCCGAGGCCGAGGGCATTCCCGAGCCGGCGTACCTCGACGCGCTCATTGCCGACCTGGACGCTGCGCTGCCGCTCATCTGGGGCCGCACCGTCCACACCATCTTCATCGGCGGCGGAACGCCAAGCCTTTTTTCGCCGCAGGCCATCGACCGCCTGCTCGGCGATGTGCGCGCCCGCCTCAAGCTGGCGCCCGAATGCGAGATCACGCTCGAAGCCAACCCCGGCACCTTCGAGCGCAACCGCTTCCGCGCCTACCGCAGCGCGGGCGTCACGCGGCTTTCGGTGGGCGTGCAGAGCTTCAACGACGAGCACCTGAAGGCGCTCGGCCGCGTGCACGACCGCGCCCAGGCCATTGCCGCCATGGAAGAAGCCGCGAGCGCGTTCGACACCTTCAACCTCGACCTGATATATGCGCTGCCGGGCCAGACGCTCGAGGGGCTGGACGCCGACCTGACCCAGGCGCTGGCGCTCGCGCCGCCGCACATCTCGGTGTACCACCTCACCATCGAACCCAACACCTGGTTCGCCAAGTTTCCGCCGGCGCTGCCCGAAGACGACCTGGCCTACGCCATGCTCGACCGCATCACCGAGCGAACCGCCGCCAGCGGCATGTCGCGCTACGAAGTGTCGGCCTATGCGCGCAGCGGCCACGCCTGCGCGCACAACCTCAACTACTGGCAGTTCGGCGACTACCTGGGCATTGGCGCCGGCGCACACAGCAAGCTGAGCTTCGCGCACCGCATCGTGCGCCAGGTACGCTTTCGCGAGCCGCGCCTGTACATGAACAACGCCCGCACCGGCGCCGCCGTGGCGCAAAGTGACGAAGTGGCGCTGGCCGACTTGCCGTTCGAGTTCATGCTCAACGCGCTGCGCCTGAAGGAGGGCTTCACGCTGCCCCAGTTCAGCGAACGCACCGGGCTGGCCATGACCAGCATTCAAAAGGGCCTGGAGGAAGCCGAGCGCAAGGGCCTCATCGCGCGCGACCTGCATCGCGTGTGGCCCACCGAGCGCGGGCTGGACTTCCTGAGCGACCTGCAGTCGCTCTTCCTGCCCGACGAGTAACGGGCCGGCGTCAGCATAAAATCGACGGTTCCGGAGAGTTGGGTGAGTGGTTTAAACCAGCAGTCTTGAAAACTGCCGACGTGAAAGCGTCCGTGAGTTCGAATCTCACACTCTCCGCCAGAATGAATCTGAGCAAGTTTCCAAAAGTCCCGCGCAGTCCATGCGACGGGACTTTTGCATTGGGATGCGTCACAAGCCAAAGGTTGCAACTGCAACCACGAACGCCACCCAAAGTGCCCCTAGTGCGACCAAACACATCGTACCGACAAAAAGCACCAGAACGACTATTCTTTGATATGGATTCCGCATCGTCGGAACAAGACGCCAATAAATAAATCCAGCCCAAAGAACAAGTGCAAAAATGAAAATTGGTAAAACTGCTTCTGGCACTTTGGCGATTCGATGCTCGCTCAAGGCCATTGCGCCGTAATTCATTGCGGGAATCGACGCGCCCCACAGAAGCACGTTTAAAGGAAGAAGCCAACTGATTTTCATCTTATCGCTTCGCCTTTGTAGTAGTGCAGAGGCAGAGGATTTTCCCACCCTGGTGATTGGAACCCTGGGGTGGAAATGAGCGGCACATATCCCATTACGCTTCTGAGTAATCCTGCGACGTACGAACTGCTATTGTATTCGCCGGGACGCATCGCTGATTCTCTCAGATTTTTCGGGAATGAGTACGGGGCCACATAGCTTGAAAATCTTTGCGATCGATCAATTATTTTCTGGGCAAATTCTCTTTGTGACATGCCCGACGGTGGTTCCAAAGGGATGCGGACTTTTATCTCGGCAGGAAGTGCGTTGTCGTAGCGATTTGTTTTGATCAGGAAGAAATTCTGATAGCCTGCCTCCAGCATCGACGGTTGTCCGTCAATTACTTTGATTCCGCTGTATGCGTCATCTATGACGATAGAGAAGTGAAGATCGTACGGATCTGGAAAGCTAACTTTCCCAAGCCATCCTGCCGCAACGCGGCCATAGAGGGTGATGGTTGGCTCCGAATGTTGAGCGCGCGCTGCTGAATTTGTCTCCGTGGACATGAGTTCTCCCCGATTGAAACTCAACATCATAGCGAGACGGCTGGCGAATGGATATTGCGTCATTGGTGACGATCTAACTTTGCAAATACCTTGGTTAATTAAAATGTTCTTCTGTTTGCAAATAGTGGATTGTTTAAATATTTTCGACAAAGAGATCAACTGCTGATCGCATCAGCGCGCTTCCTGGTGTTCTGCTGAAGTGCGCGACTCCACACCAGTCCACCGGTCTGTTCTGCACCGAGGACGGCAGCATTTCGCGGGCTGCTGACAGGCTGAGTTCGGTGATGGCTGCTGCGTCCGGACGCGTGACGCGTTTTGTGCTGTCTACAAGTCGCAGCTTGGGCGCCACGTCGGGGCACTCTAAGTGTTTACGATAGTGTCGATAAAAATATCAACATCATTGTTGACAACACTGTCGACGAAACTTAGATTCGCTCCACAGCCTGTGTTCGACGCCTGAAGAGCGGCAGCGGCGCCGGCTGCAGTCCTGCCGATGGGCCGCGGAGCCCCGATGCGCCGAAGAGCGCACGGGCCTCTTTGCACAGCGGCTTGCCGTGCTTCAACCATGCGATGGGAAGCGCCATTGCGCCGGGGTCCAGGCCCCGCGGCAGTGCGCCTCCAAGGAGACAACCAATGCAATCGACAACGACGGTATCGGCGCCCGCGGCGACCGCCAATCCAGCCCACCAGCCCACCAAGGTGCGCTGGAAGATCTTCCTGATGATGTTGTTCCTGATCTCGATCAACTACATCGACCGCGCCTCGCTGTCGGTGGCCATGCCGCTGATCGCCAAGGAATTCGACATCGGCCCCGCGGTGCAGGGCCTGCTGCTCAGCTCCTTCTTCTGGACCTATGCGCTGATGCAGATTCCCGGCGGCATGCTGGCCGACCGTTTCGGTCCGCGCGTCGTCATCGCTGGCGCGACGCTGGGCTGGGGCTTCTTCCAGGCGATTGCCGCCGCCTGCACGGGCTGGGTTCCGCTGCTGCTGACCCGCCTGGGGCTGGGGGCGGCCGAGGCGCCGATCTACCCTGCGGGCGGCAAGCTCAACGGCATCTGGATGACCCAGACCGAACGGGGCCGCGGCGCCACCTTGCTCGATGGCGGCGCGCCGCTGGGCGCCGCGCTCGGCGCGATCCTGATCTCGGGGCTGATCGCCGTGCTCGGCTCCTGGCGCATGGCGTTCGCCATTGCCGGCGGCGGGACCGTGCTGGCCGGCTACTTCGCCTGGCGCTACATCCGCAACCATCCGCGCCAGCATCCCGGCGTGAACGAGGCCGAGGCGCGCTTCATCGAGGCCAGCCATGCGGCCGACGCGGCCAAGGAATCGGCGGACGCGAGCGGACGGGTGCTCGACTTCTTCCGCTTCCGCTCCGTGTGGGGCATGTTCTTCGGCTGGATGTGCTTCAACGCGCTGTTCTACGGCCTGCTCACCTGGATGCCCAACTACCTGTCGAAGGTGCACGGCTTCGACATCAAGCAGATGGGCGGCGCGGTGTTCATCATGTTCTTCTCGGGCTTCGTGGGCGAGATGTTCGGCGGCTGGCTGGCCGACAAGTGGCAGGCGGCCGGCGCCTCGCAGAGCAAGGTGCTGCGCACGCTGTTCGGCATCTCGTCGATCATCGCGACCATCGCCATCTTCATGGTGACGCAGATCAAGGACCCGATCGCCGTGGTCGTGCTGCTGTCGGTGACGCTGTTCTTCCTGCGCTGGTGCGGCCTGTTCTGGTGCGTGCCCTCGATCCTCGGCACGCGCGCCCGGGTCGGCTTTCTCGGCGGCACCATGAACCTGGGCGGCAACGTGGCGGGCATCGGCGTGCCGATCGTGGTGGGCCTGATCGTGCAGGCCACCGGCTCGTACTTCATGGCGCTGATGCTGTTCACGGCCGCGGGCGCGGGCTTGTTCGTCTGCTCGACGATGCTGATCGACTACAGCAAGAAGCTGCCGGTCTGAGGCACGCAACCCTCCAGGAGAAGACAACCATGTCCATGTCCCATGTCCGCCTTGCGGCCATCGCGCTGGCCCTGAACCTGGCCTCGGCCGGTGCCGCGCTGGCCCAATCCGTGGCCCCGGCCGATGACGCCGGGCCCGCCATCGCCGCCGCAGTGCCCGAGGCCGTCGGCGTCGATTCGCGTCCGCTGGTGCGGCTGTCCGAGTGGATCCGCAAGGAAGATCTCGACGTGCGCAGCTTCCTCGTGGTCAAGGACGGCAAACTGGTCTTCGAGCGCTACAGCTGGGGGCTCGGCCGCGACCACAACTACGAGCTGTACTCGATCACCAAGAACGTCACCGCGCTGGCCGCGGGCGTGCTGATCGACGAAGGCCGCAGCCGCCTCGACGAGAAGGTGGCGCCCGTGCTGGCCAAGGCGCGCCCGGACCTGAAGACGGCGCTCGCGGACAAGCAGGCCATCGAGCTGCGGCACGTGATGTCGATGTCGACCGGCCTGTTCTACGACTTCAAGCCGACCGACGACCCGATCTATTACGGCGCCCCCGACCGCCTGAAGCTCGCCGCCGAGACCACACCCAGGCGCCCGCCCGGCGAGGCCTTCGACTACACCGACGTCAACCCGATCCTTGCGAGCGCAACGCTGGGCGCCGATGCCGGCATGCCGCTGCAGGCCTTTGCTGAGCAGAAGATCTTCAAGCCGATGGGCATGGCGCACTATGCCTGGGAGCGCGCCGACGGCAAGGGGCTGGTGTCGGCCGGCTGGGGCCTGCGGCTGCGCGCGGTCGACATGGCCAAGCTCGGCATGCTGGTGCTCTCGGGCGGGCGCTGGAACGGCCGGCAGATCGTGTCGCAGGCCTGGATGCGGACCATGACCGCGCCGTCGTCCGCGCCGTGGTACGGCCAGTTCTGGTGGATCAACGACATCGTCGCCACCGAGCCCGAAGTGCATGCCATGGGCTTCAAGGGCCAGTTCATCGTGGCGCTGCCCGAGCGCAACGCGGTGGTCGTGATGACCAGCATGCTGCCCATCGAAGGCGGCCTGCGCGAGTCGAAGAACGTGCTGGCGATCCGCAAGATGGTCAATGACTTCGTGCTGCCCGCGCTCGACAATCCCTCGCATGCCGGGCCGACGCCCGCCCGCCGCAAGGCCCTGGCGCACGAGCTCGACCTGGCCTCGCGCCACCAGGGAAAGCCGGCCGCACCGGCCGACCCGACCGATACCCCTCGCCTCTGAAGACGACCATGACCCCACGCAAACTCATCGGCGTGCTCACGCCTTCCTCGAACACCGCGCTGGAGCCGCTGACCAGCGCGATGGTGAGCGGCGTGCCCGGCGTGTCGGCGCACTTCTCGCGCTTCACCGTCACCGAGATCTCGATGCGCGGCGCCTCGCTCAGCCAGTTCGACGACAGCAAGATCCTCGAGGCCGCGCGGCTGCTGGCCGACGCGCGCGTCGACACGATCTGCTGGAGCGGCACCTCGGCGAGCTGGCTCGGCTTCGAGAAGGACCAGGCGCTGTGCGCCCGCATCACCGAGGCGACCGGCATTGCGGCCAGCACCTCGGTGCTGGCGCTCAACGAGCTGCTGGCTGCGCAGGGCGCGCGCACGCTCGGCCTGGTGTCGCCCTATGTCGAGGACGTGCAGCGGCGCATCGTCGCCAACTACGCGGGCATCGGCATCGACTGCGTGGCCGAGCGCCATCTCGGGCTGACGGTGAACTTCGCATTCAGCGAGGTCGATGCCGACACGCTGCGCCGCATGCTGCGCGAAGTGGCGCAGCAGCGGCCCGACGCGATCACCATCATGTGCACCAACCTGCACGGCGCGCAGCTGGTGGAAGAGATGGAGCGCGAGCTCGGCATCCCGATCTACGACTCCGTCGCCACCGTGGTGTGGCGGGCGCTGAAGACCGTCGGCATCGATCCCCGCGCCGTGCGGGGCTGGGGCCGGCTGTTCGGGCCGCCGGCCTGAACGCCTTCGCGCAGCCGCGCAGACAAGACACAGACAGACTCACAGAAGAAAGACCATGACCTTCCGCGACCTCGACCTCGTGGTGCGCAACGCCCGCGTTGCCACCGCCAGCGACACCTTCGACTCGGACATCGGCATCCGCGACGGCCGCATCGTGCAGCTGGGCCTCGCGCTGCCCCCCGGGCGGCGCGAGATCGACGCCGCCGGCCGCTACGTGACGCCGGGCGGCGTCGATGCCCACTGCCACCTCGACCAGCCGATGGAGCCGCCCGTGCGCATGGCCGACGACTTCGACACCGGCACCCGCGCCGCGGCCTGCGGCGGCACCACCACGGTGATCCCGTTCGCGGCGCAGCACAAGGGCCAGTCGCTGCGCGCCGCCGTGCAGGACTACCACCAGCGCGCCGAAGGCCGTGCCCACGTCGACCATGCCTTCCACCTGATCGTGAGCGACCCGACCGAGGAGGTGCTCAAGCACGAGCTGCCGCAGCTGATCGCCGAGGGCTACACCTCGTTCAAGATCTACATGACCTACGACGACCTGAAGCTGGACGACGGCCAGATCCTCGACGTGCTGGCGGTGGCCAGGGAGCACGGCGCGATGGCCATGATCCATGCCGAGAACGCCGACTGCATCGAATGGCTGACCAAGCGGCTCGAAGCCAGCGGCCGCACCGCGCCGCGCTTCCATGCGCATGCGCGGCCGATGCTGGTGGAGCGCGAGGCGACCCACCGCGCGATCGCGCTGTCGGAGCTGGTCGACGTGCCGATCATGATCGTGCACGTGTCGGGCCGCGAAGCCGTCGAGCAGATCCGCTGGGCGCGCGCGCACGGCCTGAGCGTGTTTGCCGAGACCTGCCCGCAGTACCTGTTCCTGACGGCCGAGGACCTGGGCATCGACGACAGCTACCAGGGCGCGCGCTGCGTCTGCAGCCCGCCGCCGCGCAACCGCGAGAACCAGCAGGTGATCTGGAACGGCCTCGCCGACGGGCTGTTCACCATCTTCTCGTCGGACCACGCGCCGTTTCGCTACGACGCGCCCGAGGGCAAGAAGCCCGGCGGCGAAGAGGTGGCCTTCCGCCACATTCCCAACGGCATTCCGGGCATCGAGACGCGGCTGCCGCTTTTGTTCTCGCACGGCGTGCTCGACGGGCGCATCACGATCAACCGCTTCGTCGAGCTCACCTCCACCAATCCCGCCAAGGCCTACGGCCTGCATCCGCGCAAGGGCACGATCGCCGTCGGCGCCGACGCCGACCTCGTGGTCTGGGGCACCACGCCGCGCGCCATCCGCAACGCTGACCTGCATCATGCGGTCGACTACACGCCCTACGAAGGCATCGACGTCAAGGCATGGCCCGCGCTGACATTGGCGCGCGGCGAAGTCGTGTGGGACGGCGAGCGCTTCCATCCGCGCGCCGGGCGCGGCGAATTCCTGCGCCGGGCCGGGCCCACCTTGCTGCCCACCCGTCGACCCGCCTAAGCCTCACGCTGGAGACATTGCCATGAACCTGCTGCTGATCAACCCCAACACCTCGCAAAGCGTCTCGGACCTGATCGCGGCCGAGGCCCGCCGCGCGGCCGCCGGCGACACGCGCATCGAGGTGCTGACGGCGCCCTTCGGCGTCGCCTACATCGAGACCCGGTTCGAGTCGCTGATCGGCGCCTATGCGGCCGCCACGCTGGCCGCGGAGCACCACGCGCGGCACGATGCGATCGTGGTCGCGGCCTTCGGCGACCCCGGCATCGACGGCCTGCGCGAGGCGCTCGACATTCCCGTGGTCGGCCTCACCGAGGCCGCGCTGATGAGCGCCTGCCTGCTGGGCAAGCGCTTCTCCATCATCGCGATCTCGCGCCGCATCACGGCCTGGTACCGCGAGTGCGTGCAGGCCAACGGGCTCCTGGAGCGGCTTGCGAGCATCCGCAGCCTGGAGGGGCCGCTCAAGGACATCGGCAGCGTGCAGGACGACCATGGCGAGCGTCTCGAGGCCCTGTGCATGTCGGCCGTCGAGGACGACGGCGCGGACGTGATCATCATCGCCGGCGCGCCGCTGGCGGGCCTTGCGCGCTCGATCAAGGACCGGATCCCGGTGCCCGTGGTGGACGGCGTGTCCAGCGCCGTCTGCCATGCGCAGACGCTCGCATCGCTGGCGCCCGCGCCGGCGCGCAGGGGCAGTTTCGCGCCGCCGCCGGTCAAGCCGAACCAGGGACTGCCCGATGCACTGTCACGCCTCCTGGCCCGCGATGCCGGCCGCGCCTGAGGCCGCCGGGGGCGCCGCGCGCCAGCCGGCTGCGGGGAGGGCTCGTCGATAGAATCGGCTGCGATGTCCACCAAAGCTTCAGTACGCAAGACCAGTGCCGCCAACTCCCGCGAGCACAGCGTCGACGAGATTGCCGAGAAGATCTCGGCGGCGATCCTCGAGCACCGGCTCGCGCCGGGCACCAAGCTCGGCGAGGACCGGCTGGCCGCGATCTTCGCCACCAGCCGCGCGAAGGTGCGCGAAGTGCTGGCCCGGCTGGCGCACGAGCAGATCGTCGAGCTGGTTCCGCAGAAGGGGGCCTTCGTCGCCAAGCCGACCATCGAGCAGGCGCAGGACGTGTTCGAGGCACGCCGGCTGATCGAGCCGGGCGTTCTGCGCCGGCTCGTCCGCACGCTCGACGACGTCAAGCGCCAGCGCCTGCGCCGCCACATCGACCTGGAGGCCGAGGCGCGCAGCCGCGACGACAAGCGCGCCATCGTGCGCCTCTCGGGCGAATTCCATGTGCTGCTGGCCGAGCTGGCAGGCAACTCCGCGCTGGCGCGCTCGATGCGCGAGCTGTCGGCGCTGACCTGCCTGATCATCTCGCTGTACGACGCGCCCACCGCCACCAGCTGCCGCGCGGACGAGCACGAGGAAATCGTCGCGGCAGTGAATCGCGGCGACGCCCAGCGCGCCGAGAAGCTGATGCTCCATCACCTCGACCACATCGAGCAGAGCCTGAAGCTGGACAGCAGCGCGGAAGAAGCCGATCTGGAGAGCGTGTTCAGCTGACGGTGCGGCCGGCGGCGCCATGAAGCTCGACTCCACCACCGTCCAGCTGGTCCTGTGCATCGCCGAGGAAGGCAGCATTTCCCGGGCTGCCGACCGGCTGAACCTGGCGGTGGCGGCCGCCTCCAAGCGCGTGAGCGACCTGGAGGCGCAGCTGGGCGCCAGGCTGTTCAAGCGGGTGGCGCACGGCGTGCTCGTCACCGAGGCCGGCAACCGGCTGATGGCGCACATCCGGCAGATCGACAACCTCATCGGCCGGCTCGAGGGCGATGCCCAGGTGCTGGGGCGCGGGCAGGACGGGCGCATTCTCATCGGCGCGCCGAAGGCAGCCATCATCCAGTTCCTGGCGAAGGACATCGCCCGGCTGCGTGACGCCTATCCGCAGATCACGCTGAAGATCCTGGAAGAGAACAGCAAGATCGTGCAGCAGCTGCTGCGCGACAAGGTGATCGACGTCGGCATCTACGAGAAGAAGAGCGGGTTCCTGGACCTGCCGAAGTTCGACTACCGGCAGGACCGGCTGGTGCTCGTGTACAGCCGCCGGCATTTCCAGTTTGCGGCGCAGCGGCCGGTGGGCATCGACGACTTCCTGGACCTGCCGGTGGTGAGCCTCGGCAAGGGCTCGGCGATCCTGTCGGCCTTGCAGGGGGCCTACCGCAGCCGCGGCCGGTCGTTCCCCAACAACTTCTCGACCAGCGGCTTCGACACCATGCTGGCGCTGGTGCGCCATGGCCTGGGTGTGGGCCTGATGCCGCCCGAGGTGCTGCGCAGCTTCCATCCGGAAGACGACCTGGGCTCGGCCGAGATCGAGGGCGACTGGCACCAGCGCGCCTATGTGCTGTCGTGTGTCGAAGGCCATGCGCAGGAGCAGACCTTGCGCAACGTGGTGGCCCAGCTGATCGGCATCAGCACCTAGAAGAAGAAAGCAGCGTTCCTGCGGCCCTGGCTTCGCGGATCACGAAGTCAGGCATGCCTTCCACGTTCTTGCGACGTCCTCTGCGCTACGGGAGAGTAGCGGCACTACTACAGCAGAGACAGAGGACGCACACATGAAACGCCGAGACTTCATCGCAGCCAGCGCCGGCGCGCTGGCCGCGCCCTGGGCCCTTGCGGCCACGGAGCTGCCCAAGGGCATCGTCAAGATCTACGTGGGCTGGGCGCCCGGCGGCGGCACCGACGTGTTCGCGCGCATCGTGGGCCAGCAGCTGTCGCAGCTGTGGGGCCGCTCGGTGGTGGTCGAGAACAAGCCCGGCGCCACCGGCGCGCTGGCCGCGGACTTCTTTGCGCGCACCCGCTTCACCGAGGGCGTGAACCTGCTGATGGCGCACGTCAACACGCATGCCATCTCGCCGCACATCTTCAAGAGCATCAGCTACGACCCGCTGAAGGACTTCGCGCCCATTGCCATGGTCGGCGCCACGCCGCACATACTGGTGACCCGCGCGAAGAACTCCGCCGGCTCGGTCAAGGAAGTGGTCGAGCAGTGCAGGCAAAGCCCGGGGAAGATCAGCTTCGGCTCCTCCGGCACGGGATCGGTGCAGCACCTGGCGGCCGCGATGTTCAACATGGCGGCCGAGGTCAAGAGCATCCACGTGCCCTACAAGGGCTCGGGCCCGATGCAGACGGACCTGATCGGCGGCCAGATCGACTACAGCTTCGACACCATGACGGCGGCCACGGCGCAGGTCAAGGCCGGGCGCATGGCGGGCATCGTGCAGACGCGCCTGCAGCGCGCCAAGGGCTTTCCGGAGCTGCCGACCATGGACGAGCAGGGCTTCAAGGGCTTCGACGTGTCCAGCTGGTATGGCGTGGTGGGCCCCAGGGACATGTCCAGGGACCTGGCCCTGCAGATCAACGCCGACATCAACAAGGTGCTGGCGCTGCCCGATGTGGTGGCGCGCTTCGACGGCTATGGCGTGGAGGACGGCGGCGGATCGGTCGACAAGTTCGCGGCCTTCATGGCTGCCGAGTTCAAGAAATGGGGCGACGTGGTGCGCACCGCCAAGGTCACAGAGGAGGGCTGAAAAAATGAACCACGCGCGACAACTGCCGCTGCAGGGCATCCGGGTGCTGGACGTGAGCCAGGTCATGGCCGGGCCGTTCGCCTGCATGCTGCTGGCCGACCTGGGCGCCGACGTGATCAAGGTCGAGCCGCCGGGCGGCGACCAGACCCGCGGCGCCATGGGCTTCAAGATGAAGGGGCCGGACAGCATGGGCTTCCTGAACATGAACCGCAACAAGCGCTCGCTGACGCTGGACCTCAAGAACGAGGAGGACCGCGCGTCCTTCTACAAGCTGGCCCGGACCGCCGATGTGATCGTCGAGAACTACCGTCCCGGCGCGGTGCAGCGCCTGGGCATCGACTACGAGTCGATCAAAAAGATCCACCCGAAGATCGTGTACGTCAGCATCTCCGGCTTCGGCCAGAGCGGCCCCTGGGCCGAGCGGCCGGGCTTCGACCTGATGGCGCAGGCCATGTCCGGCGTGATGAGCGTGACCGGCTACCCCGGCGAGAAGCCGGTCAAGGCCGGCGTGCCGGTGGCCGACATCGGCTGCGCGCTGTTTGCCACCTACGCGCTGCTCGCGGCCTACATCGGCGCGCAGAAGTCGGGCGTGGGCCAGCACATCGACGCCTCGCTGTTCGACGCGGCCATGGCCTTCTCTGTCTGGGACATGTCCGCGTACTGGGGCACGGGCGTGCCGCCGGCGCCGCTGGGCACCAGCAACAAGATGAGCGCGCCCTACCAGGCGGTCAAGGCGCGCGACGGCTACTTCGTGATGGGCGCGACCAACCAGAAGCTCTGGACCCGGCTGTGCGAGCTGCTGCGGCGGCCGGACCTCGCCGCGCACCCGGACTACGCGAGCGTGTCGCTGCGCCTGAAGCACCGCGAGGCGCTGATCGAGGCGCTCGAACGGGAGTTCGGCCAGCGCGACAGCGCCGACTGGATCGACGCCATGCTGGCCGCCGGCATCCCGGCCGGCCCCATCCTGTCGTACCCGGAGGCCTTCGAGGGCGAGCACGGCACGCACCGCCGCATGTGCATGGAGATCGACCATCCGATCGAGGGCAAGGTCAAGAACATCGGCTTTCCCGTCAAGCTGCTGGGTACGCCGCAGCAGGTGCGCCGGCATCCGCCATTGCTGGGCGAACACAACGAGGAAATCCTGGCCGAGATCAACACGCCAGCCGGCGCGGCGGAGGCCTTGTGAGTTCAGCTGAATGCGTGCAGCTCCGCGTTCACGCCTCGGGCGTGGCCGAGATCGTGATCCATCGCCCCGAACGCCACAACGCGATGACGCGGGAGATGTACGAGGCGCTGCTCGAGCGCATCGGCGCGTGCGCGCGCAACCCGGCGGTGCGCAGCGTGCTGTTCAAGGGGGCGGGCGGCAAGTCCTTCATCGCGGGCACGGACATCGCCCATTTCAAGGGCTTTCGCGGCGGCCGCGACGGCATCGCCTACGAAGCCTTCGTGGAGCGCGTCATCGACGCGGTCGAGCGCATCGCGGTACCCACCGTGGCCGTGATCGACGGCTGGGCCGTGGGCGGCGGCCTGGCCCTGGCCACGGCCTGCGATTTCCGGGTCTGCAGCGAGGCGTCGCGCTTCGGCGCGCCGATTGCGAGAACGCTGTCCAACACCTTGTCGTCGCGCAACATCGCGCGGCTGCAGGCCGCCCTGGGCGTGCCGCGGGTCAAGCGGATGCTGCTGCTGGCCGACCACCTGACGGCACAGGAAGCGCTGGCCTGCGGCTATGTGCACGCCGTCTGCGCGGCGGGCGAACTCGATGCCGCCGCGCATGCGCTGGCAGCGCGGCTCATGGCGCTGTCGCCGGTCACGCACAAGGCCGTGAAGGAGAGCATCCGCCGCATCGTCGTCGAGCAGCGGCTGGACGACGATGACCTGATCGAGGAGGTGTATGGCAGCCAGGCATTCCGCGACGGGGTGGCCGCTTTCATTGGCCGATGACGGGGCGAATATCGATGCCTGACATCACCCGAATGGGGTAACCAACAGGTCAGTTTTTAAATCACGCAGCTTGTAAACGTATTAAAAAAGCTAACAGTGGAATCGAAAGTCATGTAATTCTTAAGCATAACTTGTCTCAATACCCGCCCAGATTTTTGAAGGATTCAAGATGATTGGAGACATCTTATTGCCGCACGCGAGCTTGAAACGCTCGGGTGCTTACTTCGAATCGGGGCTCGAACGCAAAACCGACGCCATTACCGCCAATGCCACTTATTTTGGAAATGCGCAGTGGGCCCAGGAATATCTGGATTTCTGCCACCGCGATGCGCATTTCAAGAGCCGGTGGCTCGCGGCTGCCGGCGACTGGACCGACAAGGTGGTCATCGACCTGGGCTGCGGGCCGGGCAACATCTTTGCCACCCTCGGCGGAAAGCCGCGGCTGCTGATCGGCGTGGACGTGGCGCCCGGTTCGCTGGAGCTGGCGGCCAAGCTGGGCTACACGGCGGTGCTGGCCGATGCGGCCTACACGCCTTTTCGCTCGCAGGTGGCGGACATCGTTGCCATCAATGCGTCGCTGCACCACTGCGACGACATGGCCGCCGTGCTGCGCGAGGGGGCGCGGCTGGTGAAGCCGCATGGCCTCCTGGTCACCGACCATGATCCGCAGCTCACCGCCTGGGATTACAAGGGCCTTGCCAAGCTGATGTGGGATGCGCGGCTGTGGGTCTACCGGGCGATCGGGCATGGCTTCCACAAGACCGGCAGCCAGCAGTCGTGGGGGCTGCGGACCGAGGTCCATCACCAGCCGGGCGACGGGGTCACGAAGGAATTCTTCCATTCGACGCTGGAGCCGCTGGGCTTCGAGGTGCGCGTCTACCCGCACAACCACCAGATCGGCGCCGATGCGCTGCGCGGCGTGGTGGGACCGGCGAAATGGAAATACCGGCTGGGCAACATGCTGTCCGGCCGGCGGCCCTCGTCGCCTACGAGCGCGCTGTCGCTGATGTGCGTGGCAAGGCGCCGCGGCGATCCCGCAGCGGCTGCGGCGGCGGTCCCGGACCGCTGATCCCGAGCTTCTCCCACCCGGTTAGCACCGCGAAGCCGCCCGGAGCGGGGCGCAGACACGATCGGTATCGTTACCGAATCTTCCTTTTGCCCACTTGCGGACGGCTGCGCGTTCAAATGCCGGAGGGCCCGGCGAACCGCGCTTTGGCGTGCCCCGCTGAGGGCTTCCCATGGGAAACCCGAGCCTCGCATCAGTCCGCATGCCTGATGCGGCCTTTTGTGGTCAATGGCGCGCTATCCGACGCCAATGTAGGACTTTTACCCGACCACCGGTGTTGCCGGAATGTGAATTCAGCACATCTTGTTTCGCACCGAAGCAGTCCTGACCAGGGTTTCGACGTACCTTGATATTGCACCGCAACATGCGGACGCGGGCCTGTGGCTTGGCGTCGGCCTGCTGCGGGCGGTCTTTCAATCTTGGTCGCGCCGCTTGTGGGCGGCGCTACGTGGTTCTCACGAGAGGTGGCTATGCGTGTGTCAAAACCGGATTCGGTTCTCTTTTCTCTTCGCCAGCGGCGCATCGCTGGCGCCGCGAGCGCTCGCGCCCTGGGCCGGAACGGCCGGCGAAGGCAATCGGGCGCCTTCGTTCCCAAGCTGGCGGCCTATGCGCTGCTGGCCTTCGTGCTGTGGCTGATGGTTGCCACGCTGGTCCAGCCGCTGCTGTCTTCGCAGGCCACCCGCGCCGTCCTGCAGGCGCCGGTGGGGCTGATCACTTCGCCGATCAACGGCGTGGTGTCGCAGATGGTGGTGCATGCACGCGACAAGGTGGAGCCCGGCACCATCGTGGCCACGGTGCGCAACCCGACCGTGAGCCAGGAAATCCTCACCACCCTGAGGTCGCAGCGCCTGTCGCTGCAAAGCCAGCTGGCCCAGCTCGGCAACCAGTACAAGTCCGACAACCAGGAGATGCGGTCCGTCGGGCAGGAAGCCGGCGTGCACCGCGAGGCCTCGCTGGCGCAGGCCTGGGAGGCCTGGCAGATCGCCCGGCGCCAGCGCGACGTGGCGCACAGCGTGGTGGAAGAGCAGGAGAACAAGGTCCGCACCAACCAGGCGCTGCTGGAGCAGGGCGCGATCAGCGAGCAGGTGATGAACGCCTCGATGGCGCAGCTGAACACGGCGCGCGCCAATGCCGCGGTGGCGGAACAGTCCTTCGCGGGCCAGGCCCAGACGGTGGCGAGCGCCGGGCAGGGCGCCTTCGTGGGCACCGGCGGCAGCAACCTGTTCCAGACGCTCGCCAGCCGCCGCGAGGCGCTGCGCAACAGCGTCGGGCGCGCCCAGCAGGACGCCACCGCCATCTTCAAGCAGCTCAAGGAGGTCCGCGACCTCGAGGAAGAGGAGCGCCGCCGGGTGGAGAAGCTCTCCTTCTATGAAATCAAGGCGTCCCAGGCCGGGCAGGTCCACTCCGTGCTCGCACCCGAAGGCGCGTATGTCACGGCAGGTGCCTCGCTGGTGCGGGTGACCGATTGCAGCCGGCTCGGCGTGGTGGCGGTGTTCCCGGCGCGCGTGGCCAAGCGGCTGGGCATCGGCTCCGTGCTCGACGTGAAGCTCGACGATTCCGCCAAGTCGATGCCGGCGCGCGTGGAGCAGCTGCTGCCCGTGGCCTCGGATGCGCTGCAGAGCACCTACAGCGTGCCGTTCCCGTATGCCGAGCAGGGCTCCATCTACGCCGTGGCCCGCATCGAAGGCAAGGAGCCGCAGGAGGCTCCGCCGGACGGCGGCAGCAACATGTGCGCGCCCGGCAAGGTGGTGTCGGCCAGCCTCAGGTCCTGAGCGCAGGCGCCAATGCACCCCTTGCATGCATCGGAACAGAACCATGTCGGTCTTCGCGTTTTCCCGGCCCCTGGCGTCCTGCCTTGCCGCATCGATGGCACTGGCCTTGCCGCTGTCCGCAGCGCTCGCCCAGCCGTCTGCGAGCCGGCCGCCCGGCCCGCAAGCCGCCAGCGCCACCCAGCAAACGCTGGCGCGGCAAAGCTGCGAGGGGCTGCGGCGCGCGGTGGCGGAGGACCAGAAGGGCGCGGCTTCCGGACCGCTGTTCCTGGCCAGCTACCGCGTCGCCGACCCGAAGCAGGGCACGCCGCTGGAACCTGCATTGGCGGGCGCCGCCTTCACCTATGACAACGCGCTCGCGGGCATCGCGCTCCTGGCCTGCGGCGACGCAGCCTCGGCCCGGCGCATCGGCGACGCGGTGGTGCGCGCGATGGAGCGCGACCCGAACACGGCCGACGGGCGCGTTCGCAACGCCTACCGCGCCGGCCCGATGACCGAGGAAAAGGCCGCGCTGCCGGGGCGTTGGGATGCGGCCAAGAACCAGTGGATCGCCGATGCCTACCAAGTGAGCACGGCCACCGGCAACGTGGCCTGGGCCGCCTTGCTGCTGCTGAACCTGAACGAGGCCGAGCCTTCGCCCGCCTACCTGGCGGGCGCGCGCCGCCTGCTGGGCTGGATCGAGCAGCGCACCCGCGCGCGCAACGCCCCCGACGGCTACAACGGCGGCTGGTACGGCTGGGACAACGCGCAGCGCGCCCAGACCTGGAAATCCACCGAGCACAACATCGACATCGCGGTGGCGGCCGCCTGGGCGGCGAAGAGCGCCGGCGGCGAGGCCGAAGCCGAACGCCGGCAGGCGCGCACCGCGCTCGAATTCGTCAACCGCATGTGGAACGCATCGGAGCAGCGCTTCAACATCGGCACCAAGGAAGACGGCGCCACCATTGCCACGGATGGCTCCGGCCTGGATGCCCAGCTGTGGCCGCTGCTGGCGGCGCCCGAGGGTTCCTGCCCCTGGATGCGGGGGCTCGACTGGGTGGAGAAGCACCATCGCTTCGGCGAAGGCTACGGCTTCTCGCGCAGCCCCGACGGCATCTGGACCGAGGGCACCGCCCAGGCCGCCGCCACGCTGGTGGCGCGCAAGGGCGCGGCGCCCGAAGCCCTGTGGCAGCTGCTGGCCTCGCAGCGCGCCGGCAACGGCCTTTACTACGCCACCCCCAGTGCCCGCATATCGACGGGGCTGGCCATCGGCCCCGACTCGACCGGGGCCGACTTCTTCTACTACCGCTGGCCACACTTGGGCGCGACTGCCTGGATCGCGCTGGCCGCCACGGGGTTCAACCCCTTCACCGGCAAAACCGCCGCAACAGGAGCTACGTCACCATGTCCCACCTGATCGCCACACCGGAGTTCCAGCTCAACGCACTCGTCGCGGGCCTGGCCCTCCTCCTGATGACGTGGGGGCGGATCGACCGCACCTCCCACCGCGTGCTGTTCGGCGCGCTGACCGCGCTGCTGCTGATGCGCTATGCCGTCTGGCGCGTGGTTGCGACCATGCCGCCTTCGGACCTCGGCTTCGAGACCCTGTTCGCCTGGGTGTTCCTGTGCTTCGAGCTCACGGCCATCGTCTACACGCTGATGTCCATCCACATGCTGGTGCGGCGGCGCGACAACCACCAGCTGGCCGACCGCGGCGAAGCGCTGCTGCGCGGCCGCGGTGCGCAGGTGCCGGCGGTGGACGTGTTCATCTGCACGTACAACGAGGATCTGGCGGTGCTGGAGAAGACCGTCATTGCCGCGCAGGCCATCGACTACCCGAACCTGAACGTGTGGGTGCTCGACGACACCCGTCGCGACTGGCTGCGCGAGTATTGCGAACGCAAGGGCGTGCACTACGCGCGCCGGCCCGACAACAGCCATGCCAAGGCCGGCAACCTCAACAACGGCCTGCGGCTGTCGGCGGGCGTGACCAATGCGCCCTACATCCTGGTGCTCGACGCCGACTTCGCGCCGCAGCGCCAGATCGTCTACCGCATGCTGGGCCTGTTCGCGGACCGCAAGGTCGGGCTGGTGCAGACGCCGCAGTTCTACTACAACGCCGACCCCATCCAGCACAACCTGCGCGCCACCGACAGCTGGGTGGACGAGCAGCGCGTGTTCTTCGACGTGCTGCAGCCGGCCAAGGATGCCGCCGACTCGGCCTTCTGCGTGGGCACCTCCTTCATCGTGCGGCGCGACCTGATCACCGCCGCGGGCGGCTTTCCGGTGGGCAGCGTGTGCGAGGACATCCACACCACCTACCTGCTGCTGCGCCACGGCCACATCACGCGCTGGCTCGGCGAGCGGCTGTCGAACGGCCTGTCGGCCGAGAGCATCATCGACTACATCAACCAGCGCAGCCGCTGGTGCCTGGGCACGGTGCAGCTCGCGCTGCTGCCCAACGGCCCGCTGCGCGGCCGGGGCTTCAGTTTCTCGGCGCGGATGCACTTCCTGCACGGGCTGCTGCACTGGCTCGGCAAGCCGTTCATGGCCATGGTCATGCTGGCGCCGGCGCTCTACTGGTATGCCGGGGTCTCGGTGTTCCATGCCACGCCGCAGGCCTTTGCCTCCTTCGGGCTGCCGCCGCTCCTCATGTTCTGGGCCTACAGCTACTGGATCAGCGGCCGGCGCTGCCTGCCCGTGTTCAGCGAGGTGAGCCAGCTGGTGGCGGCCATGGCCGTCACCAGCACGCTGGCCAGCGCCATGCTGCGGCCCTTCGGGCGGCCCTTCAAGGTGACGAACAAGGGGCTGGACCGCACCAAGACCGTCGTGCACTGGAAGCTGGTCGCGATGTTCGGCGGGCTTCTGCTGGCGCTGCAGCTCGGCGGCGCGTCGGTCGCGCTGAGCGGCGAGGCGCTCACGCCTGGCGACGAGCTCAATCTGGTGTGGACCGGTATCGCACTGCTGCTGTGCCTGGCCGCGCTCATGGCCTGCGTCGACCTGCCGCGGCCGGAGCAGGAAGAGCGCTTCCCCTGGCGTGCGCGCACCCGGGTGCGCACCGCGGCGGGCGAGGGCGAATCGCGCTTCGTCAACATCGCGGCCGACGGCGCGCTGCTGGAAGCCAAGGCCCTGCTGAAGCGCCTGCGCGTGGGGCAGCCGCTGGAGGTCTACGTCGACCCGGTGGGATGGCTTCCGGCCCGCCTGGCCGCCAGGAGTGCCGCGGGCGCCGAGCTGCGCTTTGCCGGGACCGAGGCCCAGCGAGAGCAATTGGTGAGCCACGTGTTCAACGTGCCGCCGAGCCACGTCGCGGTCCAGGTGCGGCCATGGAAGGCCGCCTCGGCCTTGCTCGCGAGCGCGGGCTTCGGATCTCCCGGCGCCGGCTTCGTGCGCCTGTCCCTGCGGCTGCTGCTGCTGGTGCTGGCGACCTGCGTGGTGCTGGTGGTGAGCGGATGCAATCTCACGCCGCCGCTCAAGCAGCCCGACCTCGCGGTGCCTTCGCAATGGCCGGCCGGCACGACGGCGCCGAATGCGGAGCCCGTCGACTGGCGCAGCTTCGTGCAGGACGACGAACTGCGCGGGCTCATCACCACCGCCCTCGCGCAGAACCGCGACCTGCGCGCCTATGCCGCGCGTGCCCGCGAAGCCCGGGCCGTGTATGCCGGCAGCCGCGCCTCGCTGTTTCCGCAGATCGGCCTGTCGGGCCATGCGCAGCGGGCGCAGACCACCCCGCAGGGCTCGCTCAGCCCGCTGGGCAACATTCCGACCGACGGCCGGACATCGAACAGCTTCGACATCCAGGCCGGCGTGACCTCGTACGAGCTCGACTTCTTCGGCCGCCAGCAGAGCGCGACCCAGCAGACCGGCTCGCTGGCCGAGGCGGGCAACAAGGACTTTGCGGCCGCCCACATGAACCTGGTGGGAGAGGTGTCGAATGCCTACCTCACGCTGCGCGCCGACCGCGCCCTGCTCGCGCTGGCCAATGCCAACGAGTCCGGCCTGGCCGCCAATGCCGACATGATCGGGCGCGCCAAGGCGGCGGGCGGTGCGGCGCAGCTGGACGTGTACCGCGCGCAGTCGCTGCTGCAGAACGCCCGCGTCAAGCAGGAAGAATTCCGCATGCGCGTCGCGCAGGATCTCCAGTGGCTGAACGTGCTGGTCGGCCAGCCGGTGTCGCCCGACACGGGCAGCGCACGGCCGTGGCCGGAGCGCTCCACTGCGCAGGTGGCGGCCGGCCTGCCGTCCAGCCTGCTGCAGCGCCGGCCCGACCTGCTGGCGGCCTATTCGCGCGTCGAGGCGGCCAATTCGGGCGTGGGCGCGGCCAAGGCCGCGATGCTGCCGACCATCTCGCTCACCGCGCTCGCGGGCGGCGTGAGCCGGGAGCTGTCGACGCTGCTGAGCAGCGGCAACAGCAGCTGGGCCGGGGTGCTGGGGGTGTCGCTGCCGCTGTTCGACTGGGGCCGCCGCTCGGCCAACATCACGGCCAACGAGGAGCGGCTGGCAGCGGCCATGGCGTCCTATGAAAGTGCCGCGCAGATGGCATTCCGCGAAACCGCCAACGCCCTGATCGCCGACGACCACCTGCGCCCGCAGCTGGAAGCGCAGCAGGCCCGCGTGCAGGCGCTGGAGAAGGTGGCGAACATTGCGCGCACGCGCTTTCGCAGCGGCCTGGAAGACTACTTCGCGAGCCAGGACGCCCAGCGCGAGCTCTATGCCGAGCAGCAGCAGCTGATCGAACTGCAGCTCAAGGAGGCCGTGAACAGGGTCAACCTCTACAAGGCGCTGGGCGGAGGGTGGCAGGGCGCACAGGCCTGAGCCGCCGCCCCCCGGGGACGATCAGCCGACCTGGTTGATGGCGTCCTTCAGCGCCTTGCCGGCCGCGAATTTCGCGCTCTTGCTCGCCTTGATCGTGATCTGCTCGCCGGTCGACGGATTGCGGCCGGTGCGCTCGGCACGGTCGGCCACGCTGAAGGTGCCAAAGCCGATCAGCTGCACCGTCTCCCCACGCACCAGGGCGCGCGAGAGTTGTTCGAGCGCCGAGTCGAAGGCGCGGCCGGCGTCGGCCTTGCTGAGGTTGGTGTCTTCTGCAATGGCGGCGATGAGTTCGGTCTTGTTCAAAACAGGAATTCCTTTCGATAGAACATTTGTGAAAACCACGGAGGGTCGTACCCGAGTTTGACCGAATGCGGCGGCCGGATTCCCGCCCGGGCCTGCAGATGTGCTTCTAAATCTGCACACCTGTGACGGATGTCCGCTTCGCGCATTCGTGAAGTACTGGGCAGAACGGAGAGCTGGTTACGGTTTCTCACGTAAACCAAAGCCGATCGTGAAGCATTTCCTGTCTAAATGTTAGTAATTCACATATCTTGCCGCTTCGCTGACGGCCAGGGCGCCATCTGAAGCAGCGCCAGACAATTTCAACCAAGGAGTCCGCATGAAAAAAACCGCCGCCGCCGTGATCTTCTCGTTTGCGATGACCTTGCTCCTGAGCGCCTGCGTTGTGGCGGACCCGGGGCCAGGCCCGGGCAAGGGCGGCTTCTGCCCTCCTGGGCAAGCCAAGAAGGGCAACTGCTGAGCCGGTGTTCCCGGACCGCAGGCCCGACCCCGGCCGGGAACACCAAGCCGCCACCTCCATGACATCTGCACCCACGCTCCGCCAGCACCGGATCGCGCTGGTGGACTCCGACGCCCTGCAACGCCTGTGCACCGGCAGTTCGCTGAAAGCCATCGGCCTCGACCACGCCTCCTTCGCGCATCTTCATGGCCTGATCGACGCCGCCCGCGAAGGCCGGCGCTTCGATGCCATTCTTCTTGGACTGCACGCGGATGCAGCGCCGGTCGTGGCGCTCATTGCCGACGCGTGGAGCGCGCTCGGCCAGCGCGTTCACGTGTTCTTCATGGCGCATCCGACCGAGCTGCCCCATGCGCGGGAGGCGCTGTCGCGGTCGGCTGTCAGCGGATGGCGTTCGCAGATGATCCTTTCCCCCGCGAGCGATGCCGATTTGCGCGCCGCCTTCCACGGCAAGGGATTCCATGCGTAGTCCGTTCCTCGCAGACCCGAGTCCGGACGAGCCGCCGGCACCGCCCGGGCGGCCGGCCTGGCTGGCCCTGCTGCCCGTGCTCCTGTATGCCCTGGCGACCGTTTCCTTCCTGGCCATCGCCATGCGGGTGCCGAACATCGTTGCCGCGGCGCTGTTCGTGACCGCGGCCGTCGTGTCGCTCGGGGCGGGCGTCATTCTTGGCTTGAGCCTGTGGCTCTTCCCGGAGCTTCCGCGCTAGTGCTCCTCTGCCGACTCGGACGACAACGATGAGCAAGCCCCCACCGTCGATCTTCCGCATCCAGGACTGGCGCGGAACATTGGTTGCCGCGCTGGTCGGCCTCCTGATCGTGATGGCCGTGGTCATGAAGTGGCTGGTCGAATTCCAGGTCTCGGCGGCGCAGGAACGCCGATCGCTCGAGGCGCTTGCCCGCCGGGCCGAGGCGCACTGCTTCGGACTCGCAACGCATCGCGCCACGCAGGCCTGCCTGGCGCAGCGTGCGGTCCAGGCCAAGCTTTCAAAATAGAAGGCAGGCCCCGCGCGGGCAGCGGGCCCGCGGCGCCGCTAGCGTGCCCCGGGCTGCTTGCCAGCCTTCGGCTTCTGGCGCGCGGCTGCCTCCAGCGGCGCGCATTGCGCGAACTCCTGCGAGCCCATGTTCAAGAGCGGCAGCAGCGCGGCAGCGGGCGCCACTGCACCCAGCGCAATCGCGGAACCCAGCTTGAGTGCCACGGCACCCTTGTCGACGCCGACGTCGGGGTTCTTGAACGTGCCCTGCACGTACAGCGGCGAGCGCAGCGAAAGAACGCGCAGCGCCTTGTTGCGCGGCTGGATCTCCAGCGCGAGCTGTTCCTTGGAAAGATCGATGAGCCCGCTCACGTTGACGACCGATTCGTCCGTGTCCAGCACGAAGGAGCGCGTCTGCATGACGCCCTGCGTCACCTTGAAATCGCTCGCCAGGCAGTTCAGCTGGACCTGCCTGTCGCCGAACAGCTGGGTCGCCACCACGCTGCCGATGTTCAGTCCCATGGCCTCGAGCAGGAACTTGCTCACCGTGCCCTTGCTCACCAGCGCCTTCACCTCGCCGTTCGAAGTGCCCAGCAGGGCCGCGACGGAGTTGCCGGAGGCGGACAGCGCCGCGTCGCCGCCGACTTCGCCCAGGCTGGCCTGCAGGGTGTCGAGCGTCGGGAAGAGTTCCTTGATCCGGAGCCGGCGCGCCGACAGCTGCAGGTTGGCGCGGATCGGGTCCTGCCGGCCGTCGAGCTTGACCGTGGCGGCCACGGTGCCGCCTGCCACGCCAAAGCTCAACGGCGTGAGCGAGAGCACGCTGTCCTTCAGGTGAAGATCCGCCACCAGGCTGTCGATGGGCAGGTCCTTCGCGTGGAAGATCTTGCGGCCGGCAAACTTGACGTCCGCATCGATGCTGCCCCAGCTTGCGGTATCGAACTTCTCCACCGGCAGCACCTTGCCCGCCGGTTGGACGGCCGGGGCGCCCCGCTTGGCCTTGCTCGCGTTCGAATCGGCGCCGATCAAGGGCGCCAGGTCTTCCAGCCGCAGCTGGTTGGACTGCACCTGGCCGCGCAGCAGCGGCCGCGGCTGCTGCGAGACGTACTCCAGCGTGCCCGCAATGTCGCTGGCACCCACGCGGCCCTTGAAGTTCTCGTACAGCCAGCGCCCGCCGGCCTTGTCGAGCTTGCCGACCAGATGGCCTTCGGTACTGAACGGCGGCGTGTTGGGCAGCGTGATGCCGGTAATGGGATACAGGTGCGCCATGCTCGCGCCCGACAGCTTGAGCCGCAGGTCGAGTGCGGTCAGCGCGTCGGGCTTGGTCAGCGTGCCGGCGATGTCGATGCGCGTGGCACCCACCTGCACGCCGGCCTGCAAGGGGTAGGGCTTGGTGTCCTGCTGCAGCGAGAGCACGGCGCCGGCCTTGCCGCTTCCCTGCACCGGCGTCTGGCGGAAGGTGCCGCCGAGCTTCCAGCCGATGCCGTAGCCTTCGGCGCTTTCCGCGGGCAGGCTGTCGATGTCGACCTTGAGATCGAGCCTTGCCGTTGCATCGGCCAGCTTCACCGTGCCCTGGCTCAGCACCAGCCGCTGCAGGTCGAGCTTCCAGCTCGAGGGCTCCGCGCCGCCGCCGGCGGCCAGCGTCCAGTTGTTCTTGCCGTCCGCGGTGCGTTCGAGCGAAAGAACGGGGCCGGCGAGCTCGAGCGTGGGGATGCGGATCGTGTGGTTCAGCAGGGGCAGCGGGTTCAGCGAGAAGCTCAGCTGCCGGATCTCGGCCAGGTGCGGGCCGGTCTTGCCCCAGTCGGCATTGCCCAGCGTGATGTCCTGTGCGCTCAGCCTCGGCCAGGGCACCCAGCGGCGCCAGCCTGTTTCGGCTTCGGGGCTCGACCACTGCAGCGCCAGGTCGCCGCGGATCGCGAACGGGCGGCCGGTTGCTTCGCTCACGCGCTGGTTGATCCAGGGCCGGGCGCGGTTCCAGTCGAAGCTCAACAGGACCGCGATGCACAGCGCCACCAGGGCCGACAGCAGAAGCAGGCCCCAGCCCACGGCGCGGGGAAACATCGATGATTTCATTTTCACTCACTCCCTTGAAACGGCCCTTGCGCAATGCGGCCATTGCAGGGCACTGTACCTTCCGCAGCCCTGCGCGCGCTGCGGATGGCAGTCAGGGAGTGAGTCGCACCAGGAGCGGCGCGTTCACGAGGGGCAACCGATGCCGGTGCCCGGCCGTGAAAAATTTCACTTCGGGCGCGCTTGCTTCGATCAGGCTTCTATCGCAGCACCAGCACCGGAATGTGCGAGTGGGTCAGCACATGCAGCGTCTCGCTGCCCATCAGCAGCCGCGCCAGGCTGCGCCGGCCGTGCGAGGCCATCACGATCAGGTCGCACTGCTGGTTCTTGGCCGTGGCGATGATGGCTTCGGCCACCTGGTTCGACTTCATGACGATGGCCTGCGCGCTGCGCACGCCCCGGGCGATGGCGGCGCTCCTGACCGCATCGACCAGGCGCTGCGCGGATTGCTCCACCTGTTCTTGCGAGGCTTCGATCTCGCGCTGGTTCAGCACCATCGAGCCTTCGAAGTAGCCGTAGGGTTGGATGTGTGCGACGGTGACGCTCACCAGTTCGGCACCCGCCAGCAGCGCCAGGTCGATGGCAGTGGCAACCGCCTGCTCGGAGAGCGAAGAGCCATCGGTGGGGACGAGGATGCGCTTGTACATGGCCGACTCCTTGGCCCCCGGCACTGCGGGTGCCTTCGCATTCCAGTCTAGTTCGCGGGCAGGGGGCCTTCAAGCAACGAAGCTGGGCTGCGGCCCCTAATCGCAAACGACGGGAGAGCGCCCACGCACGCTCAGGCCTGGGCCGGCGCCTCCCACGCAAACCCCACGCCGTAGACCGAGCGGATCCAGTCGTGCGACGGGGTGACGGCGCCGAGCTTGCGACGCAGGTTCTTCACGTGGCTGTCGATGGCGCGCTCCGTCACGTCCATGGTGTCGTCGTAGGCCAGCTCGAGCAGGCGGGCGCGCGAGAAGATGCGGCCCGGGTGCCGCGACAGCACCTGCAGCAGCCCGAACTCGCGGCGTGTGAGATTGAGCGGCGTGCCTTCGAGCGACGCGCGCCAGTGCACGTCGTCCAGCACCAGGCCGGACATGCCCTGGCGCGCCTGGCCGCGCTCCGCGGGCGGCTCGGTGCGCCGCAGCACGGCGCGCACGCGCGCCACCAGTTCGCGCGGCGAGAAGGGCTTGCAGACGTAGTCGTCGGCGCCCAGCTCCAGCCCGAGCAGGCGGTCGACCTCCTCGATGCGCGCGGTGAGCATGATGATCGGATGGCTGGTGTGCTCCCGCGCGCGGCGCAGCACCTCGATGCCGTCGAGACGCGGCAGCATGATGTCGAGCAGCGTGAGCTCGGGCGGCGTCGCGATGAGGTGGTCGAGCGCGCTCTGGCCGTCGGCGAAATGCGTGGTCTCGTAGCCGGCGTGGCGCAGGTAATCCTGCACCACCGATGCGATGTCGAGCTCGTCCTCGACAATGACGATGCGGGTCATGGCGATGCGCTCCTCGACAGCGGAAGGGTGATGGTCACGCGCAGTCCGCCGAGCTCCGAAGCCTGGGCATCGATGGTGCCGCCATGGGCCTCGATGGCCGCGCGGCAGATCGACAGGCCGAGCCCGGAGCCGCCGAGCTCGCGGCTGCGCGACGACTCGCCGCGGAACAGCCGGTCGAACAGGCGCGGCAATTCCGCCTCGGGAACGCCGGGCGCGCTGTCGTCGAACTGCAGGGTCAGGCTGTTGCCCGTCCACGCCCCGTCGACCGTGGCGCCGATGCGCAGCCGGCCGCCGGCGTCGGTGTAGGCGAGCGTGTTCTCCAGCAGGTTCATGAAGACCTGGTGCAGCCGGTGCGCGTCGCCGTCGATCATCGGCTGGGCGCGCGCCGAGACACGGTCGATGGCGCTGCGGTCGACCGCGATGCCGCGCGCAGCGAACCGGTCGCGCGTGTGGTCCAGCGCTTCCTTCAGCAGCGAGAGCGGGAACACGGTGGTCGCGAGCAGGTCGTTCTGCGGCTCGCGCATGCTGCTGCGCAGGTCGTCCACCAGCTGGCCGAGGCGGATCACCTGCCGATGCAGCCGCAGCGCGGTGCGCTCGTCGAAGCTGCGCACGCCGTCCTGCAGCGCCTCTATTTCTGCGCGCATGGCGGCCAGCGGCGTGCGCAGTTCGTGGGCCGCATCGGCCAGCCAGGCGCGGCGCGAGGCCTCCACCGTGTCCAGGCGCTGCGCCATGTCGTTGAAGGTCTTGCCGAGCAGCGCAAGCTCGTCCGAGCCATGCACGGCCACGCGCGTGGACAGCCGCCCGCGCGCCACGTGCTGCGCGGCCTGCGTGAGCTCGTCGATCGGCCGGAACCAGCGCCGCGCGAGCAGCCACGACAGCATCAGCGCAAAGGCCAGCCCGCACAGGCCGGTGAGGGCGATCACGCCGGACTGGCGCGCGAGAAAGGCGCGGTCGGCCTCGCTCTCCAGGCCCTGCATCGGCGCAAGCACCAGGTAGCCGACGACCGAGCGGCCGTGGCGGATCGGCAGGCGCGCGGCATTCTCCGGGTCGACCTTGGCGCCGACCACGTGCGCACCGTGCGCGTCGACCACGCCCAGGCGCTGGAAGATCGAGTCGGCGGCCTCGCGCGGATCGGGAAAGAAGCCCAGCGGCGGTGGCGGCGGAAAGCGCCGGGGCAGCAGCTCGAGCTGGGGCGAGGGCGCAGGAGGCGGCGGGCGCGATCCGTTCTCGGGGTTGCCTTCGGGGCCGCTGCCGTTTGCGCCCGGCCCGCGGTTCTCGTACCAGGGCGGGAGCTTTCTTTCGTCGGTATTGCTGGCGCCGTCGAGCACCGCGGCGAGCCGGCCCATCTGCAGGCGCTGCCAGGCATCGTCGTTGCCCTGCAGCTTCTTCCAGTCGCCGTTGGCCGCATAGTGCTTGAGCAGCAGCTGCGAGAGCCAGTCCATGCGCCGGATCTCGATCTCGGCCACGTAGGAGCCGAGGCCGCGCTGCAGCGCCACGATGGAAAGCCCAGCGAAGCTGAGCAGCAGCACGATCAGCAAGGCGGCCAGCGCCAGGAAGATCTTCCTGGAAAGTGTCAGGCGCGGCATGGGCTCGGGGGAGGCATGGCCGCATTCTGCGGCATGCGTACGGGGCGGGAATGCGTCATGGAGGAGCGGCCGATCATGGCCGCGAATCGAGGAGGAAATTGGGAGAACCGCTCTCCCACATTTCTCCCGAATCGAACCGCACGATGCGTGCCATGAACCCGCTCACGCACCGATGCTCCCCGAAGAAGAAGGCCTGGCAGGCCCTCGTGGCCCCCGCGCTCGCATGGGCGAGTCCGGGGTACTGCGCGCCGGCGCCTTCGCCGTGGTCCTGGACCGAACTCTGGTCCGATCCGGGGATGGACGCGCTGTTGCTGCTGCTGGCCGCGCTGTTCTGGGCGGTGGCCCATGTCTGGGCGCTGCTGGTGGTGTGGGCGGAAGCACGCGCCACCCGATCGGGCGGGACCGGCACCGCCACCGAGCCTCCGCGCATATGAGCGCCGTCTGGCACGTCCGCGCCGAGGCTGCGGAAGACCACGGGCCCATGCTGGCGGAGCGCCTCCTGGGGTTGCTGGCCGCCTGCGGCCTGGTGGTCGGCGCCGTGGTGGCGGCGAGCGGCGGATGCGTCGCGGCCGGCCGGGTCCGCGCGGGCAGTTCGGCGCTTTCCACGCTGGCGCCGATCATGGCCACCGACAGCCGCGCCGCCCGGCCGCCGCGCGAGCTCTGCGCTCGCGTTCAGGCCGGCCGCTCCTCGAAGGCAAAGCCGACCCCGTAGATCGAGCGGATCCAGTCGTGCGCGGGCGATGCGGCGGCGAGCTTCCTGCGCAGGTTCTTGATGTGCCCGTCGACTGCGCGCTCGTTCACGTCGAGCGCATCTGCAAACGCCGCCTCGAGCAGCGCGGAGCGCGAAAACACCCGGCCCGGCTCGCGTGACAGCGCCTGCAGCAGGTTCAGCTCGCGGCCCGTGAGCGCGAGCAGCCGCCCCTCGATCCTCACGCTGTGGGCGCTGCCGCCGAAGGCCACCGAAGGCGAGGCCATGGCGATGCGCTGGCGCTGCGCATGGCGGCGCAGCACCGTGTTCACGCGCGCCACCACTTCGCGCGGCGAGAAGGGCTTGCACACGTAGTCGTCGGCGCCCAGGTCCAGGCCGCGCAGGCGGTCGGCCTCGCGCGTGCGGGCCGTCAGAACGATGATCGGATGGTCGCTGTGCGAGCGCACCTGCTCCAGCACCCGGAGGCCGCCGATGCGCGGCAGCGCGGTGTCGAGCAGCGTGAGCGCCGGCGGCGAGCTGAGGATGCGGTCGAGCACCGCGGCGCCATCGGCGATGTGCTCCACGTCGTGGCCGGCGCGCTGCAGCTCTTCGCACAGCGCGGCGGCCATCTCGCGGCCTTTTTCGGCCAGCAGGATGCGGCTCATGGAGGGGTGCTCCGCTTCAGAACGAGGTGCCGATCTGGAACTGGAAGCGCTGCGTCCGGTCCGCCGCAATGCCGTTGGCTTCGTCGAGCTTCTGGTACACGAGCGGCACCGCATAGGCCAGGCGCAGCGGGCCGAGCGGAGAAATCCAGCTGATGCCCACCCCCGCCGAGGCGCGCAGGCGGTTCTGCGCCTTCCACTGCGCATCGGTCATGCTCGCGGTGCGCTCGGCAAACACGTTGCCGGCATCGAAGAAGGTGTACAGCCGCAGCGACCGGTCGTTGCCCGCGCCCGGGAAGGGCGTGCTGAACTCCATGTTGAAGATGGCCTTGCGCGTGCCGCCGAGCGCACCGCCCGTGACCGCATCGACCGGCCCGAGCGAGTTCTGCTCGAAGCCGCAGATCGAACCGAGCCCGCCCGCATAGAAGTTCTTGAAGATGGGGTACGTGGTGCCGCCCAGCGCCTTGGCATAGCCGAGCTGGCCGTTGAGGGCGAGCGTGTACTGCTTGGACAGCGCGAAGTACTGCTGGTACTGGTAGGTGCTCTTCAGGTAGCGCAGCTCGCTGCCCACGCCCACCTCCAGGTTGGCGCTCTGCAGCCGGCCGGTGGTGGGCACCAGCGCGCTGTCGCGGTCGTCGCGCGCCCAGCCGATGGTCGCGGGAATGCCCACCATGTTCCTCGATGCGCACACCACGCTTGGCGCCGTGCCCGTGCACTGGAAGTAGTCGAGGTAGGCCTGCGGCGTGCCGGTGTAGACGTAGGAGCCGTCGACCAGCGTGTAGGCGCCGTTGGTGCCCGGCGTGAAGCTGTAGCGCTCCACGCCGATGCCCAGGTAGACCGTGTCCATCTCCCCGAGCGGCAGCCCGAAGCGCACCGAGCCGCCATCGCTCGCGAGCTTGTAGTTGCCGTCTGCCTGGTAGTAGGGGCGGGTGGTGGTGTGGAACACATTGAAGGTGCGCGAGATGCCGCCCGGCGTGAAGTACGGGTCGGTGGCCGTAAGGGAGATGGTGCGGTTGTACGAGCTCGTGTTGACCTGCAGGCCCAGGTAGTTGCCCGTGCCGAACACGTTCTCCTGCGTGATGCCGAAGCTCAGCGACACCTTGTCGGTCGACGAGTAGCCCGCGCCGAGCTGCAGCGAACCGGTGGGCTTCTCGGTCACGTTGATCGCCAGGTCGACCAGGTCGGGCGAGCCCGGCACCTCGGTGGTCTCGATGTTCACGTCGGTGAAGAAGCCGAGCCGGTCCACGCGGTCGCGCGAGAGCTTGATCTTGTTGCCGTCGTACCAGGCGCCCTCGTACTGCCGGAACTCGCGGCGGATGACTTCGTCGCGCGTTCTTGCGTTGCCCCCGATGTTCAGGCGCCGCACGTAGGCGCGCCGCGAAGGTTCGGCCCGCAGCACCAGCGTGACGCGGTTGTTGTCGCGGTCGATCTCCGGCTCTGCCTTGACGCGTGCGAAGGCATAGCCGAAGCTGCCGAAATAGTCGGTGAAGGCCCGGGTGGTGGCGTTCACGTCTTCGCCGTTGTAGGGCTGGCCGGGGCGGATCGTCACGAGCGACTTGAACTCGTCTTCGCGGCCCAGGTAGTTGCCCGCGAGCTTGACGCCGGCCACCGCGAACTTCTGTCCTTCGGTGATGTTGACCGTGAGCGTGAGCGTCTCCCGGTCCGGCGAGATGGCGACCTGCGTGGAATCGATGCGGAACTCCAGGTAGCCGCGCGTGATGTAGAAGGAGCGCAGCGTCTCCAGGTCGCCGTTGAACTTGCTGCGCGAATACTGGTTCGACTTGGTGTACCAGCTCAGCCAGCCGCCGCTGTCCTGGTCGAACAGGTCGAGCAGGGTGCTTTCGCCGAAGGCCTGGTTGCCGACCACGCGCACTTCCTTGATGCGCGCGGACTCGCCCTCGGTCACGCTGAAAGTCAGGTTGACGCGGTTGCGCTCCAGCGGCGTCACGGTGGTGACGACTTGCGCGCTGTAGAGGCTCCGGCTGATGTACTGCCGCTTGAGTTCCTGCTCCGCGCGGTCGGCCAGCGCCTTGTCGTAGGGCTGGCCCTCGGCCAGGCCCACGCTGCGCAGTGCCTTCTGGAGCGCGGCCTTGTCGAATTCCTTGGTGCCGACGAAGTCGACGTCGGCAATCGACGGGCGTTCCTCGACGATCACCACCAGCACGCTGCCGTTGATGTCGATGCGCACGTCCTTGAAGAGGCCGAGTTCGAACAGCGAGCGGATGGCTGCGCTGCCGCGCTCGTCGCTGTAGGTGTCACCCGCCTTGATGCCGAGCGTGGCAAACACCGTTCCGGACTCCACGCGCTGCAGGCCTTCGAGCCGGATGTCCCTGACGGTGAACGGATCGGCGGCCCAGGCGGGCGCGCAGGCGATCGAGAGAAACATGGCGGCAAGGACGCAGGCGGGCTTGGAAGGATTCATCGCCGCATGGTCCCCGCCAAAGTCGGAGAAATCTGGGATGCCCTGCGCTGCGCGGGGGCGTGCCGCAGGCGCCGCCTACTGCAGCCCGATGCCTGCCGTTGCAGTAGCGCCCGCGCCGTTCCAGCGCGTGGAGATCTGCTCGCTTCTTTCTCGGCAGTTCTGCATGTGGTCGTCGAGAGAAAGGCTGCCCTGGATGTCGAGCAGGCGCTGCGCAGTGCGGTCGATGGCGTCGGCATCCAGCAGCGGATAGCTGCGCGCGGTGCGGCCGTTGTTGCGCACCAGGCGCGCAATGTAGGGCAGGTCCTGCTGGGTGATCACGGCGGCGGGCATCACGCCTTCGAGTTCGACGCCCTCGCAGGGCAGCAGCACGAAATACTGCAGCCGCAGCTCGTCGCTCAGCAGGCTTCGCAGCTGCGTGGTCTTGCGGCCGCCCTGCCAGGCGGGGTCCTTCACCTCGCGTGCCCGGCTGCAGCCCTGCAGCCGCAGGAACCAGCGCGGCGGCGCCGCCTCCGATTTCTTGCGGTAGACGAAGGCATTGCGCCAGGCCTTGATCTCGAACAGGTAGACGCCGGTTTCGCACACCAGCACCGCATCGATCATGGCGGTGCGCACCACGCTGCCCTCGGGCATCGGGATGATCAGGTTGCGAAGAATGCGCAAATGGGAAAAGGCCGGGCTGAATGCGCTGGCGAGCTGCTGCACACCCAGCGAGGCTGCGATGGTGTTCTGCATTGCAATGGTCATGTCGGGCTCCTTCGGAAGCCGAGCATTGCGCGCCATTTGGGAGATTTCTGGTACGAGGCCTTGCAGGGCCGAAGGGCTTGGGCGTGCGCACAAACAACAGTCGATGCAAAGCCGGCTGCATCGACCAGATTCCTCCAAATTTGAACGGGACCATCCGTCCAGCTGCTCGATGAAGAGCTGCTGAAAACCGGAGAAACCTGTATGAAGAAATCCCTCACGGCACTCGCCGCGCTGGCCGTTGCCGGCCTGGCCTCTGCCCAATCGTCCGTCACGTTGTTCGGCGTCATCGATGCCGGCGTGACCTACCAGTCGGCCACCTCGCGCGACGCGGCCACAGGCTTGAGCTCCAAACAGAGCAAGTGGAGCCTCGCCAACTCCGGCTACAACTCCAGCCGCATCGGTTTCCGTGGCACGGAAGACCTGGGCGGCGGGCTGGCCGCCAGCTTCTGGCTCGAAGCGCCGATCACCAACGATGACGGCGCCACCGGCATCTCCACCTTCAACCGCCGCTCCACCGTGAGCCTGTCGGGCGGCTTCGGCGAACTGCGGCTGGGCCGCGACTACACCGCCACCTTCTGGAACGACACGGTCTTCGATCCGTTCGGCACCAACGGCTCGGGCGCCAGCGTGATCAATACCGTGAGCGGCAGCACCGGCCTGAACAACACCAACTACGTGCGTGCGAGCAACATGGTCGGCTACTTCCTGCCGCCCAACCTCGGTGGCTTCTACGGCCAGCTGCAATACAGCCTGAACGAGAACACCCGGACCAGCGCCACCGACCTCACGGCCGCCACCAGCAGCAGCGCGGGCCGCTACGCGGGCGGGCGCTTCGGCTATGCGAACGGGCCGCTCGACGTGGCACTGGCCGTGGGCGAGAACGTTGCGGTGGACACCACCTCGCTGACCCGCAAGGTGCAGACCATCAACCTCGGCGCGTCGTACGACTTCGGCCCGGTCAAGCTGTTCGGCGAGCTGTCGAACGTGAAGAACAAGTTCGACCTGGCCGTCGGCAACAGCCACGACAGCTACAACGGCTACCTGATCGGCGCGAGCATGCCGGTGGGGGCGGGCGTGATCCGCGCGTCGTACTCGACCGTGCGCTACGACGAAGGCGCCGCGGGCATCACGGGCGAGGATCCGCGCGCGCAGAAGCTGGCCATCGGCTATGTGCACAACCTCTCGAAGCGCACGGCCCTGTACGCGACCGTGGCCCGCGTGAACAACCGCAACGATGCGGCCTACACCGGCAGCCTGAGCGCCGCCAGCACCACGGGCTACGGCAGCGCCGGCGTCAGCTACACGGGCCTGCCGCGCTCGTCCACGGGCTACGACTTCGGCATCCGGCACGCGTTCTGACGACAGGCGATGTGCGGCGGGGCCTTGCAATGCACAGCCCCGCCGCATGTGCCCGTGAACTTGTTCATGAGGTTCGAATGACCAGAATCCATCATCACTTGGCGGGCCTGCTCGCCGCGGCCGGCTTGTCCGGCTGCATCATGCTTCCCCCGCCGCCGCCCCATGGTCCGCTGCCCGGCTGGCACGCGGGTTTTCGCGGCGAAGCACCGCCAGGGCCGCCCATGGCCGCATGGGACGTGTGCGACGGCCAGGCCGAAGGCGCGCGCCCGGTGCTTCCGGGTCCTCGCGCCGATAGCTTGTCGGGAACCTGCGAACGCGGCCCTGGCGGTGCGCTGGAGTTCCGGCCGCCGCAGGGGCGCTGAAGGCGCACGAGCCATGTATTCAAGCAACCTGGGCCTGGCCATTGCCATCGTCGTTGCACTCGGCCTCGCCGCAGTGCTGGCCTTCATCGCCTCCCTGTTCGTTGCCAACCTCAAGGCCGGCGCGCAAGCGCGCGAAATGGCCGCCGAGGCCCGCCACGAGGCCGAGCAGAAGATGCGCGAGAGCCGCATGCAGGACCTGCGGCCGCTTGTCGCGTCGCTGCGGAGTTTTGAAGATTCCGAAGGCGCGTCCGGCTGGCCGATCCGCTTCGACATCCGGGTTCCGCACGAGGTGGTGCCCGTGTTCGGCATCGAGGCCGAGCTCGAGGAACTGCTTTCGAAGATCGCGCGTTATGCGGCAAAGGTCATGTCCCCCGGCGCCACGCTGCAGGTCTCGGCGCGGGTGGAACGCGGCCAGGCCGTCATCCACTGGAGGGATCTCGATGCTTCCGATGCGAGCCCGCCGCTGGCGCGTTTTCTCGAGGCGACGCAGGTCGTCGGCCATGCCGGTGCGCGCGTGTGCGAGCGCATCGCGAGCCGCCACGGCGGGCGCATCTATGCGGCGCCGGACGCGGGCGGCGCGCTGGGCTTGACGCTGCGGCTGCCGCTGCCCGGGCGGGCGGCGTCGGCGGGAGGCTGAGTGCCGGGCGCTTCGCACTGCCGCGAAAGCGGTTGATGCGGGTCATTCGGCACGGCCGAGGATGCCGGGCCTTCGCTCGCACGATACTTGCGGCTTGCTCGCTGCCTGTGCTGGCCGCAAATTGATTCTTTCCTGTTCCGATGTCGAAGCTGCGATCCCTCGTTCCCCCGCTCTTTTTCGGTCCTCTCGTTCGCGCACTCGCCGCGAGCGCCGCAGTCTTTGCCGCCGGGGCGCTGCATGCGCAGGCGCTGCCGCCCGGCGTGCGGCTCGGCATGACGGCCGTCGAGCTGCAGGCCGCAATGCCCACGATCGAGCGCGTGCCGCGGCCGCAGCGGCTCGCGGGCGGCCTGGTCGGCGGCTGGCAGGGGGCGCCGGTCTCGATGGCGGGGCTGGTGTTCGAACCGACCTTCTTCTTTGCCGATTCGCAGCTGCGGCGCGTCGAGTACCTCGCGTCCGCATCGGCGGTGCCCGACGGCGGCGCGGCCGCGTTTGCCGAACTGCTCCGATGGGGCCGCGCGGCCTTCGGCGCCGAGCTGGCCTCGAACGATCCCGGCAGTGCCTACGCGGCGTGGACGCACGAGGATGCCGACGTGTACCTGCAGCACGTGCGCGATGCGCGCCGCGGGGGCGTGCGGCTGGTCTACAAGGCGCGGCAGCTGCGCGACGGCAGCGAACTCTGAGGGCGTGCCTCAGTCTGCGGTCAGCATGCCGCGCTTCTCGATGAACGCCACCACCTCGGCCACGCCGGTGTGGGTCTTGAGGTTGGTCATCACGTAGGGCCGCTGGCGGCGCATGCGCTGCGTGTCCTGCTCCATCACGTCGAGGTTCGCGCCGACGTAGGGCGCGAGGTCGGTCTTGTTGATGACGAACAGGTCGCTCTTGGTGATGCCGGGGCCGCCCTTGCGCGGAATCTTCTCGCCGGCCGCCACGTCGATCACGTAGATCGTCAGGTCCGACAGCTCGGGGCTGAAGGTGGCCGCGAGGTTGTCGCCGCCCGATTCGACGAACACCACGTCGGCATCGGGAAAATCCTCGAGCATGCGGTCGATGGCCTCGAGGTTGATCGACGCGTCTTCGCGGATGGCGGTGTGCGGGCAGCCGCCGGTCTCCACGCCCATGATGCGTTCGGCGGGCAGGGCGCCGGCCACGGTGAGCAGGCGCTGGTCTTCCTTGGTGTAGATGTCGTTGGTGATGGCGACGAGGTCGTACTTGTCGCGCATGGCCTTGCAGAGCATCTCGAGCAGTGTGGTCTTGCCCGAGCCGACCGGGCCGCCGATGCCCACGCGCAGCGGCGGCAGTTTCTTGGTGCGATGGGGAATGTGGTGCAGGGCGGAGGTCATGGGCGTTGTCCGGTTCGGTCAGCTTCGAAAGAGGCGCGAGTATTGTGTTTCATGCCGTGCCGACAGCACGGCCAAGAGGGGCGCAAAGGCCTGGCGCTCGTCGTCGCCAAGCTGCATGGCGCGCTCGACGGCGGCGGGAATCTCGTTGGCGAGCCGGGCCAGGATGCGCTGGCCCGCGCTCTGGCCGAGCGGCACGGCCTTGACCGCCGCGGCCACCATGTTCTCGGCCCAGCCGAAGGCAAAGGCCAGGCAGCCGTCGTGCACGGAGGCGCCGGTGCGGCTCGCGGCAAAGGCAAAGGCGACGGGATAGCTCGCGGGCAGGCCGGCAAAAACGGTGGCCGTGTCGTCGTGGTGCAGCTTGAGCCATTCGACGAAGGAGCGGCCCATCTGTTCGGTCTGCAGGAAGAATTCAGCCGATTCGCGGGTGGCCATCACCCAAGTGTTGAGTTCTCGGATGCGCGCTGCGTCGCCTGCGCGCCAGGCCGGGATGGCTTGCGCCACCAGCGCGAGGTCGCCGCGCGCGAAGCTCAGGTGCAACTGGTCGGAGAGCCACTCGATGGCCTTGGCCTCCGAATCGATGCCGGCCCATTCGACGGCCGCCTCGATGCCTTCCGAATAGGAAAAACCGCCGACGGGCAGGGCGGGGGAGGCGAGCCAGATGAGCTGCAGGAGGCTGTGGGGGTCGGGCATGGTCAGCTCTTTGCTGCGCGTTGTGTTGGGGGGCGCTTGTGTTCTTGGCGCTCTTGTTCAGGGCGCCGTTGTTCAGGGCGCGTGCACAGGCCACCGGGTACTCCCCTCCGCGAATGTCCCCCGCCTTCGGCTCCTCCTTTATTTCGCTGCGGGGAGCACCCGATGTCCTGTGCACTTGGGCACGCTCGTTGTGCTTCGCTGATCAACGACCGCTGCGCAT
>NZ_JBFTRJ010000014.1:0-212238 GCF_056399465.1 Variovorax sp. 01N425
GTCGTAGGCCTTGGCTTCGCCGCCGAACTTGGCCGACAGCACCGTGGCGATGGCCGCCGTCAGCGTGGTCTTGCCGTGGTCAACGTGACCGATCGTGCCCACGTTCACGTGCGGCTTGGTGCGGGTGAATTTACCTTTTGCCATTTTTCGACTCCGAAAAAAACGATTTCAACGTATGCAGATGGGTTGCAAACCTGCCGTTGCAACCCCCTAAAAACTGGTGCCCTTTGCGGGAATCGGACCCGCGACCTCTCCCTTACCAAGGGAGTGCTCTACCACTGAGCCAAAAGGGCTTTTGTCTAACCAATCGCTTTCCGGCGCCGAACCGGGTCTCTGGAGCGGGAGACGGGAATCGAACCCGCGTCATCAGCTTGGAAGGCTGGGGTTCTACCATTGAACTACTCCCGCATCGGGGGCACTTCAAGGCACCCAAAGCGCTAGATCCAATCGCTCTTAGAAACCAAATTCATCGCTGGTGGAGAGGGCTGGATTCGAACCAGCGTACTCGTTAGAGGGCAGATTTACAGTCTGCTGCCATTAACCACTCGGCCACCTCTCCGGCGAACCTCGAAATATAGCACGGTTTTGTGACTACGCAGAACTCAGCACCAAGAAGATGCGGGGAAACTGCCCGAGGCGAAACAGCCGGCATTATCCGTGAATTTCGCCGCCCGGCTGGTGCGCGAGCCGCCAGGCGCGCGCCTCGCCGAAGTGGCCGCAGCCGATGAACGGAACGGGCGGGCGCAAGGCCGAAAGCGGCGACGGATGATTCGACATCAGCACCTTATGGCGGCCAATGTCGATCAACGCACGCTTACTCTGGGCATGCGAACCCCAGAGCATAAAAACAACAGGTTTCTCGCCGTCCGATACATGGCGGATGACGGCATCGGTCAGCACCTCCCAGCCGCGGCCCGAATGGCTGGCCGGCTGCCCTTCCTCGACCGTGAGACAGGTGTTGAGCAGCAGCACGCCGTGGGTGGCCCACTTCACCAGGCTGCCGCCCGGGTTCGGGAATGGCGGCGGCGCCGTTCCCAGGTCGCGCTGGAGTTCCTTGAAGATGTTGCGCAGCGATGGCGGCAGCGCCACGCCGGGCGCCACCGAGAATGCGAGCCCTTCGGCCTGGCCGCGGCCGTGGTACGGGTCCTGGCCCAGGATGACGACGCGCACGTCCTCGGGCGGGGTCAGCTCCAGGGCCCGCAGCGGCTGCGGCGGGAAGATGACGGCGCCCGCATCGAGGCGCTCGCGCAGGAAACCGAGCAGCTTCTGGCCCACGATGCCGGCAAAGAAGCCGTCCACCAGCGGCCGCCAGCCCGGCGCGACGGGCCAGTCGGCCGGATCGCTGCTCGCCAGCTGATCGGGCCGGCTCATTTGAACAATGCGGCGAGCGCCTCGCCGGGTTCCTTGGCGCGCATGAAGGCCTCGCCGACCAGGAAGGCATGGACGCCGGCCGCGCGCAGGGTTGCGACGTCCTCGCGCGTGGCAATGCCCGATTCGGTGACGGCCAGCCGGTCGGCCGGCAGCCTGGGCAGCAGGTCGATGGTGGCCTGGATCGACACCTCGAAGTTGCGCAGGTTGCGGTTGTTCACGCCGATGAGCGGCGTCTTGAGCTTGAGCGCGCGCTCGAGTTCGGCCGCGTCGTGCACTTCGACCAGCACCGCCATGCCGAGGCCGCGCGCGATGGCCTCGTAGTCCTTCATCTGCGCGTCGTCGAGGCAGGCAGCGATCAACAGCACGGCATCGGCGCCCATCGCGCGCGATTCGTACACCTGGTAGGCGTCGACAATGAAATCCTTGCGCAGCACCGGCAGGTCGCACGAGGCGCGGGCCTGCTTGAGGTAGTCGACGCCGCCCTGGAAGAACTGCTTGTCGGTCAGCACGGAGAGGCAGGCCGCGCTGATTTCACCGTCGCCTTCGGCATAGCTCTGCGCGATGTCGGCTGGAATGAAGTCCTCGCGCAGCACGCCCTTGCTCGGGCTGGCCTTCTTGACCTCGGCGATCACCGCGGCGTGGCCGGCGGCGATCTTGGCGCGCAGCGCGCCCTCGAAATCGCGCGTCAGCACGCGGCTTTCAGCGTCGAAGCGCACGGCTTCGAGCGGGCTTCTCTTCTGCGCTGCAGCAATTTCCTGCCGCTTGACGGCCATGATCTTGTCGAGGATGTCGGACATTTTTCTGCGTTCCTGGCTGTTTTCCTGCTTCACGCGGCGGCCGTGGAGGCCTTGACCAACTCGGCCAGCTTGGCGCGCGCCGCGCCCGATGCCACGGCCTCGCGCGCACGCTCGATGCCCGCGGCCATCGACTCGGCCACGTTGGCGGCATACAGGGCCGCGCCGGCGTTGAGCAACACGATGTCGAGCGCCGGGCCGGCCTGATTGTCGAGCACGCCGAGCAGCATGGTCTTCGACTGTTCGGGCGTTTCCACGCGCAGCGCGCGGTTGCTCGACATCGCAAAGCCGAAGTCCTCGGGGTGCAGTTCGTATTCGCGGATCTCGCCGTCCTTGAGTTCGCCCACCATGGTGGCGGCGCCGAGCGAGATCTCGTCCATGCCGTCGCGGCCATACACCACCATCGCGTGCTCGGCGCCCAAGCGCTGCAGCGCGCGCACCTGGATGCCCACGAGGTCGGGATGGAACACGCCCATCAGGATGTTCGGCGCGCCGGCCGGATTGGTCAGCGGCCCGAGGATGTTGAAGATGGTCTTGATGCCGAGCTCCTTGCGCACGGGAGCGACGTTCTTCATGGCCGGATGGTGGTTGGGCGCGAACATGAAGCCGATGCCCACCTCTTCGATGGAACGCGCGATCTGCTCCGGCGGCAGGTTGATGTTGACGCCCAGCGACTCCAGCACGTCGGCGCTGCCCGATTTGCTCGACACGCTGCGCCCGCCGTGCTTGCTGACCTTGGCGCCCGCCGCGGCCGCGACGAACATCGAGCAGGTCGAGATGTTGAAGGTGTGCGAGCCGTCGCCGCCGGTGCCGACGATGTCGACCAGGTGCGTGGTGTCCTTCACGGGCACCTTGGTCGACACCTCGCGCATCACCTGCGCGGCCGCGGTGATCTCGCCGATGGTTTCCTTCTTGACGCGCAGCCCGGTGATCAGCGCCGCCATCATCACGGGCGAGCATTCGCCGCTCATGATGAGCCGCACGATGTGCAGCATCTCGTCGTGGAACACCTCGCGGTGCTCGATGGTGCGCTGGAGCGCTTCCTGGGGGGTGATCATGGGGAGTCTCCTCGGTGTTTTCAGGGGCCGACGCGGCCGGCCGGCGCGTCCGTGAATGCAAGCTTGAGGCCGAAGCCGATGAACAGCACGCCGGCCGCGCGGTCGAGCCAGTGCATGCCCTTCTGCACGGCGCTGCGGCGCGCCATCCAGCCGGCGAATGCGGCCCATCCCACGATGACGGGAATGGAATTGAAATTGAACAGCACGCCCAGCAGCACGAAGTACAGGCCCTTGTTGTCGGCGTCCGGTGCGATGAACTGCGGCACGAAGGCCAGGAAGAACAACGCGACCTTGGGGTTCAGCACATTGGTCCAGAAGCCGCCCAGGAAGATCTCCTTGAGCCCGCGCTCGCCCGATGCGGCCGCCGCCTGCTGCAGATCGGCCGGCGCCTTGGCGCGCGAGAACACCATGCGCACGCCCAGGTACAGCAGGTAGGCCGCGCCAACATACTTGAGCACCGTGAAGGCCGCCGCCGAGGTGGCCAGCAGCGTGCCGACGCCGACCGCCGCCGCAAAGATGTGGACGAAGCAGCCGGTGAGGATGCCGAAGCCGCCGACGATGCCCGCGCGCACGCCGGAGCGCAGCGAGTTGGCAATGATGTAGAGCACGTCGGGCCCCGGCGTGAGGTTCAGCAGCCAGCCGGCGGCGATGAAAGCGAGCAGATGCGGGAGATCGGGCATCGCACGGCTCCTTGGGGTTCAGGCGTTGAAGAAGCCGCGGATGGCCGCCACGGCGCGGTCGACGCCGGCCGCATCGACATCGAGGTGCGTCACGAAGCGCAGCCGATAGAGGCCGGTGGCAAGAATGCCCTGCCCGTTGAGGTTCGCGAGCAGTTCGGCCGAACGCGCCTGCGCTGCGCCCATGAGGTCGACGAACACGATGTTCGTGTGCGGCGCCTCGACCTTCAGGCCCTCGATGCCCTCGAGCCCCTCGGCCAGGCGACGGGCCAGGGCATGGTCGTCGGCGAGGCGGTCGATGTGGTGGTCGAGCGCATGCGAAGCGGCTGCAGCAAGCAAGCCCGCCTGCCGCATGCCGCCGCCCGCCATCTTGCGGATGCGGTGCGCCCGCGCGATGAACTCGCGCGAACCGACCAGCGCCGAGCCGATGGGTGCGCCCAGGCCCTTGCTGAAGCAGACCGACACGCTGTCGAAGCACTGCGCGATGCGGCGCGCTTCGGTGCGGACGTCGCCGTTCTTGTTCAGCGCGGCCTGCGCGGTGGCGGCATTGAAGAGCCGCGCGCCATCGAGGTGCCGCTGCAGCCCCCTGCTTTTCGCCAGGTCGGTTGCCGCCTGCACGTATTCGAAGGGCAGCAGCTTGCCGCCCAGCGTGTTCTCCAGTGCCAGGAGGCGTGTGCGCGCGAAGTGCGCGTCGTCGGGCTTGATGGCGGCTTCGATCTGCGCGAGCGGCAGCGTGCCGTCGGATGCGTGGTCGAGCGGCTGCGGCTGCACGCTGCCGAACACCGCGGCGCCGCCGCCTTCCCAGCGGTAGCAGTGCGCCTGCTGGCCGACGATGTACTCGTCGCCGCGCCCGCAGTGCGAAAGGATCGCGCACAGGTTGCTCTGCGTGCCCGTCGGCACCAGCAGTGCCGCCTCGAAGCCCAGCAGCGCGGCGATCTTTTCCTGCAGCGCGTTGACGCTCGGATCGGTGCCGAAGACGTCGTCGCCGAGCGGCGCCGCCATCATGGCCTCGCGCATCGCCGGGGTGGGCTGCGTGACGGTGTCGCTGCGCAGGTCGACGAGCAAGGAGCGGTCTGTCATGGCGGGTTTCAATCGAGAAAGTTCTTGAGCATCGCGTGGCCGTGCTCGGTGAGGATCGATTCGGGATGGAACTGCACGCCCTCGATGCGCACCTCATGCGCAAAGCCGGTGTGCCGCACGCCCATGATCTCGCCGTCGTCGGTCCAGGCGGTGATGGCCAGCACCTTCGGGCAGCTCTCGCGCTCGATCGAGAGCGAGTGGTAGCGGTTGACGGTGAACTTCTCGGGCAGCCCCGCGAACACGCCCTCTTGCGTGGTCGTGATCTCGCTGGTCTTGCCGTGCATGAGTTGCTGCGCGCGAATGATCTTGCCGCCAAAGGCCGCGCCGATGGCCTGGTGGCCCAGGCACACGCCAAGGATCGGCAGCTTGCCCGCGAACGCCTCGATGGCCGCCACCGAAACACCTGCTTCCGCCGGCGAGCAGGGACCCGGCGACACCACGAGCCGCGTGACGCCGGAGGCGATCAGTTCGCCGATCTGCGCCACGCTGATCTCGTCGTTGCGGTGCACCTGGACATCCGCACCCAGCTCGCCCAGGTACTGGACGATGTTGTAGGTGAAGGAATCGTAGTTGTCGATCATCAGCAGTTTCATGGCTTGCTCACAATCCGGTGCACGCCCTTGACGACGGGGAACACGTTGAAGTTGATCAGGAGGCCCAGCTTGAGGCCCGACAGGCGCAGTGCGGCCAGCACCTGCGCGCGGTGCAGGTCGGTCAGCACGTCGACCGCCTTGAGCTCGACGATGACCGACTGCTCGACCACGAAGCCCGCGCGGTACACCTCGCCGAGCGAGCGGCCCTTGTAGCTGGCCGAGAGCGCCACGTCGCGCGTGAAGCCGATCTCGCGCTCGGCGAGTTCGATGGCCAGCGCGGCGGCGTAGGCCTCCTCTCCAAGGCCCATGCCGAGCACGCGCTGCACCTCGACGGCGGCGCCGATGATCTCGTGCGAGAAATCGTTCTGGATGTCGGGTACGTTGCTCATTCCAGGCCTTCCTCGACCAGTTCGGCGGCACGCAGCAGTGCGCGCGCCTTGGCCTCTGTTTCTTTCCACTCCAGCTCGGGCACCGAGTCGGCCACCACGCCGGCCGCGGCCTGCACGTGCAGCATCTGGTCCTTCACGATGCCGGTTCGGATGGCAATCGCCACGTCCATGTCGCCGGCATAGCTGATGTAGCCGCAGGCGCCGCCATAGAGGCCGCGCTTGGTGGGTTCGAGCTGGTCGATGAGCTCCATCGCATGCACCTTGGGTGCGCCGGTGAGCGTGCCGGCCGGGAAGGTGGCCTTGAGCACGTCGATGGCGGTCATGCCGTCCTTCAGCGTGCCTTCGACGTTGCTCACGATGTGCATCACGTGGCTGTAGCGCTCCACCGCGAAGGCCTCGGTCACCTTCACGGTGCCGGTCTTGGCGATGCGGCCGATGTCGTTGCGTGCGAGGTCGATCAGCATCACGTGCTCGGCGCGCTCCTTGGGGTCGTTGATGAGTTCTTCCTCGGCCGCCTTGTCGAGCTCGATCGAGGCGCCGCGCGGGCGCGTGCCGGCCAGCGGGCGGATGGTGATCTTCTGCTCGCCGTCGCCCGTGTTCTCCTGGCGCACCAGGATCTCGGGCGAAGCCCCCACCACGTGGAAATCGCCCAGGTGGTAGTAGTACATGTAGGGCGAGGGGTTGAGCGAGCGCAGCGCGCGGTACAGCGACAGCGGCGACTCGGTGTAGCGCTTGCTGATGCGCTGGCCCACCTGCACCTGCATGAAGTCGCCGGCGGCGATCATGTCCTTGGCGCGTTCCACGGCCGCGAGGTAGTCGGCCTTGGCAAAGCTGCGCTCGGGCGGATGCGGCTGCGTGGGCTTCACGATGGGCGCGCTCACCGAGTACTTGAGCTTTTCCTTCAGCTCGCGCAGGCGGCGCTTGCCCGCCGCGTAGGCCTCGGGCTGCTTCGGGTCGGCATAGACGATCAGGTAGAGCTTGCCCGAGAGGTTGTCGATGACCGCCAGTTCCTCGCATTGCAGCAGCAGGACGTCGGGGCAGCCCAGCGCATCGGGCGGGCAGCTTTTTTCGAGCTTGCGTTCGATGTGGCGCACGGTGTCGTAGCCGAAGTAGCCCGCAAGGCCGCCGCAGAAACGCGGCAGGCCGGGCCGCAGCGCCACCTTGAAGCGCTTCTGGTATTCGGCGATGAAATCGAGCGGATTGCCCGCGGCCGTTTCGACGACCTGGCCGTCGGTCACCACTTCGGTGACGGCATCGGCGCCGAAGCCGCTCGCGCGCAGCAGCGTGCGCGCCGGCAGGCCGATGAAGCTGTAGCGCCCGAAGCGCTCGCCGCCCACCACCGATTCGAGCAGAAAGCTGTGCTTGCCGCCGCCTTGCGAATGGGCGAGCTTCAGATAGAGGGAAAGCGGCGTTTCGAGGTCGGCAAAGGCCTCGGCCATCAGCGGGATGCGGTTGTAGCCCTGGGCGCTGAGGCTCTTGAATTCAAGTTCGGTGATCACGGATTCGTTCTCCAGTTGCCGGCCGGCGCTTCTTGGCCGGTGGCAAGGTCATTCACTGGTGGCCCGGCGTCGAGAAAAAACGATCCGGTACCGCGGGCGCACGGCGTGCGCCGTGCAATCAAACAGTCAGCGATGTATGGCGACGCCAGGGCCAGGCTCCCCGGCTGCCTTCACCTGTTTGAATGATGTGATGAACGAACATGGAGCGTGGAGTTTAGCCCACGAAAACGCTGGCGGGTGCAACCGCCGCCTTCAGGGTTCGCCCGAGGGGCCGGCAGTAAAACGAAAAGATACATTCGAACGATCGTTCGCAAATCAAGGAAGCCTCGTGCCCGCTGCCCTTTCGCTCCCGACCCGGTTGTTCTCCCGACTGGCCGTGCTGGCCTGCGCCTGGTTCGCGCTCGGCGCCTCGGCCGCGCAGGTCGACGTGGCCGGCGTCAAGCTGAACGACACCCTCGACCTGCGCGGCAGCACCCTGCAGCTCAACGGCGCGGGGGTGCGCTACAAGGCCATCTTCAAGGTGTACGCGGCGGGCCTGTACGTGGAGAAGAAGGTCTCCACGCCCGAGGAGGCGCTGGCCGCGCCCGGGCCCAAGCGCGTGGCCATCACCATGCTGCGCGACATCGATGCCGACGAGCTCGGCAAGTTCTTCACCAAGGGCGTGGAAGAAAACTCGCCCAAGAGCGAAATGGTCAACCTCATTCCGGGGCTGCTGCGCATGGGCCGGATGTTCTCCGACCAGAAGCAGCTCAAGGCCGGCGACAGCTTCACCATCGACTGGCTGCCCGGCACGGGCACGCTGGTGACGGTGCGCGGCGTGCCGCAGCCCGATCCGGTGAAGGAGCCGGCGTTCTTCAACGCGCTGCTGCGCATCTGGCTCGGGCCGGCGCCGGCCGACTGGAAGCTCAAGGACGCGCTGCTCGGCAAGTAGCCGCGGCGCCGATCAGGAAGCGGTTCGGTCGATCTCCGCGAGCGAGTCGACGAAGCCATCGGCATCGACGCCGCGCACCGGCTCGCCGTGGTTGTAGCCGTAGGTGACCAGCACCACCGGGCATCCGGCGGCGCGCGCGGCCTTGGCGTCGTTGCTCGAGTCGCCGATCATCAGCGTGCGCGCGGGGGCGGTGCCCAGCGCTTCGCAGGTCTTCAGGAGCGGCAGCGGATCGGGCTTCTTGCGCGCGAAGGCATCGCCGCCGAACGCGAAGTCGAAGAAGCCGTCGAGCCCCTTGGCCGCCAGCAGCGGCTTGGCGAACGAGGTCGGCTTGTTGGTGAGGCAGGCCAGGCGCAGGCCGCGCGAGCGCAGCGCCTTCAATCCTTCGACCACGCCCGGGTACACCGCCGAGTGCTGTCCGTTGATGGCCAGGTAGTGGTGCTGGTAGCGTTCCCAGGCTTGATCGAAGAGCGCTTGTGCGCGCGCATGCGGCACCTCTGCGTCGGCGCTACCGGGCACCGCACCGCCCGACGACATCACATGCGCGAGTGCCGAAAGAATCAGGTGCTCCGATCCCTTGCCTACCATCTTCTCGATGGCGGCCGGTGCCACCGGCGGCAGCGAAAGGTCGCCCAGCATGTGGTTGAGCGACACCGCGAAATCGCCGAGGGTGTCGACCATGGTGCCGTCGAGATCGACGATGGCGGCATCGAAGCGCGCGAGGTCGTAGTGAATGGAGGTCAAGGACAAGGCCGCCGGAGTTGCAGGACGATGTCCATTTTGCCCCGTGCGGCCCTGCCGGGCGGCGCAGTCCCTTGCCCCTTGTGACTTACTTGCTCTTGCTGCGCATCTCGTCGCGCAGCCGCTTGATCTGGTCGTGGTTGCGCTTGGCGCCTTCGGACTGCTGCTGGATCACGGCGCGCACGTCGGCCGGCAAGTCCTCCTTCAGCGCCTTGCGGTAGCGCGCCACCGCGGCGTCTTCACCGCGCTCGCATTCCTCGAGCATGGAGAGCGCGCTGTTGGCGCCCACCGTGCCCTTCACGTGCACCCAGCCGCGGTGCATGGCACCGGTCGCCGTGCCGCCCTTGTCGGGCGAGCCGCCGAAACGCTGGATGAGCTGGACCAGTTCCGCTGCCGCCTTGGCGCATTCGGCCGAGCGGCTCTGGAAGACCTGCTTGAGCTGCGGCGAGTCGACCTCCTCGGCACAGGCGCGGAAGCCGTATTCGCCGTCGCGCGAGTTCTCCAGAAGATCGTTCAGCACCTTGACCACGTCCTCGGTGGTGGCGGTGTCCGCGGTGTTCGTGTAGTTGGCCATGTCATGACTCCTTCGTAGGCCTCGTCGAGATCGAGGCAGGTTGAGAATTGCCAGCGCCAGCTGCTGCACTGCGTGCGCTGGTTCCATGAAGAAATGGTGTTCGAGCGGAGAAGGACCGGTGTCGGTGCCGCCTGACGTCCGCTGTAAGCGTTCTTCGGGGTGGGCTGCCCCGATGCATTCACCGGCGGCTCATCATTCCTCGCGCAATGCCTTCTCGGGGCGGCCGGGCTGGCTGCCCGGCGAACTGCCGTGGTTGCCGCTTTCGCCGACCGCGGCATCGCCGGGGGTGGGCGGCTTTCTTTGCTCGGTGATGGCCGGGCCGTTGTTGGGGCCCATGGGCTCGCCGTTTTCAGCCGGCGTCCTGGCCTCGCGCTTCATGCTGCGCTCGGCGGGCACGGGCGGCCGTAGGCCGGTGCATTCGCTGATTCGGTGGATCGTTTTTGGGTCACGCTGTGGATTCCTTTGCTAGAAAGAAAATTCCACCGTGCGCCGCGCTGGCGGCGGCGCGCGTAGGAAAGCGGCGCGTCTTCGGCGCAAGCGAGTCGCGCGCAGGCCTGCCACCGGCGCGGGAATGCTGTCCCTGCCTACAAGCACGCGGCCAGGCTGCGCGAGAAAGGAGGCTTGCAGCTTCTTCTTTTCGAGGACTCCTCCATGCACGGCAAACCACTGCGCTTCTTCCAATGCGGCCTCGCGGCAGCCGCCATGGCCCTGGCCGCCATGGCCGCGGTCGCCCAGCCCACCGGCACGCCCAAGGGCACGCGCGCTCCGCCGATGAGCGATGCGGAAAAACCGCCGGCCACGCGCCCCGCGGACCAGCCCGCCGGCGCGACCGACCAGCGCCAGCTCGGCGCCGACCAGGGCCCGGCCAGCGCGCGCACGCAGACCTCGCGGCCGCCCTCGGCGGGTTCGCCCGGCGGCCTCGCACCCACGCGCGATGCCGATCCTTCCAAGGAGCAGCGCAGCGACGGCAGCCACCGCCACGCGCGCCCCGCGCCGCAATAGCAAGCAAGGCAGATCAAGACCATGACTTCCACCACGCAGATCGACGCCCGCATCGCAGGCGATGTGGCCTTTCGCGCCGGCGACGGCCCGCAGCTGAAGATCCCGAAGGGGAACTGCCAGATCATGATGGCCGACGACAGCGTCGTGCTCACCTGGACCGACCAGGGCCAGTCGCTGACCGCGGCCATTCCCAAGCTCGAATTCGACCGCTACATCCAGGACGGCGCGATCGTGCTGGGCCGGGGCTGAGTGAAGGCCCGCCCGCCGCGCGCTCACTCCTCGCGCAGGCTGCTGCTGGCGCGCGCGTCGAGCGCCTGCGCGTACGAAGCGGCTTCCTCGGGCGTCATGGAGCCTTCGAGCTCGGCCAGTTCGAGCCGTTCGAAGTCGTAGGAAATCCATTCGAACAGGTGCGACTTGGGCATGTCGTCGAAGCTCTCGCTGTCGCTCCACGACTGCAGCCGCACGGGCGCGCTTTCCAGCAGCAGGCGCAGGTACAACGCGCGCGCAATCTTGATTTCCGCGATCTGGTGCGGATCGTCGATCAGCAGGCGCAGCTGCGCGAGCACCTGCTCGCACTGCTGCACCCGGCGATGCGACTCGCCGATGGCGGCTTCGCAGGACGCGGGACAGTCCGTCCTCGCCTGCCAGGCCTGGTGGAATTCGCGCGTGATCCGGGCATAGGCAAGCTGCTGGAGCCCGTGGAGCGCGCAGTCAAGTTGGCCGTGCATGGCGTTGCACCGAACTCGCCTCAAGCGGGCTTGTTGCCGGCGTCCTCCGCTTCGTCGTCGTTGTCGCCGTCGATTTCTTCTTCTTCCGTGCCGGCAAGCTCGTCGGGCGAGCCCGCGTCCTCGGTGCGGTCCGGCAGGATGTCCGCATCGGGCGCTGACGGCGGAGCGTCCGCCGACGCACGCTCACCGGTGCCCTCGGCATCGGTGCTGCTTTCATGCGAAATGGGAATGGCGCCTTCCGCGGCGTCTTCGGGAATGGCGCTGCGTTCGCGCGAGGTGCGCACGTCGCTTCCGCTGTCGCTCGTGTCGCTGGGGCCCAGGCTGTCGACGTCCGTCCCCTTCGGTTCCTCCGGCGGGCGTTCGCCTCCCAGGATGCTGCTCGTGGCCATGGCTTCCTTCGATGATGAACAAGAAAAGAATTGGATGGGTGCGAATCGCCAGACTGGACATCCGCAGCACCGGCCGGCGTAGGAAAGGGGCGCATCCGGGCCGCAGCCATTCGCGGAGATTTGCCGCCCGGCGTTGTGCGCGGCAAACGCCGCCGTCGCGGCGCGGGGACGGGCGCTTGGGCTTTGCTCCTACGCGGCGGGCAGCCGTGGCCGCTAGCCTGAAGAGCCTGCTTTCCCAACCGCAAGCAACCACCATCCTCATCCAATGAACCAATGAAGAATTTCCGCTACCTCATGATTGCCGGCGCCGTGGCGCTCGGCGCCTGTTCCCACATGCCCGGCCCCACGCGCTCGGCCAGCCCGACCGCCGCCGCGGACAACCGGCCCGATCCCACGATCCTGCTCGTGCCCGTGCGCATCGAGGACCCCGCGCTGGCCTCGGGCTGCTGGGCCCAGTTCTATACCGGCCGCAACTTCCAGGGCGACATGCTGACGCTGGTGGGACCGGCCGAGGTCCAGAGCATGGACCGCGGCACCGCGCGGCAGCTCAAGCGCGACATCGACAGCGTCAGCGTGGGCCCGCGCGCCACGCTGAAGGTGTACGAGCATGCGATGTTCAAGGACCGCACGGTCGACTTTCCCGCGAACAGCCGCGAGGGCGGCCTGATGCGCAAGCTCGGCTTCGGCGGCCGCATCGAGGCACTGAAGCTCGACTGCGCCTGAGCACGGCCACCGCGCTCAGCCGCCGCGCAGCGTGGCGTGCGGATGCAGCGGATGCGCGAGCGTGTCGGCAATGAGCCGCAGCGCCTGGTCGCACTGCTCGCGCGACATCGGGCCGCCCAGGCAGATGCGCACCGCCTCGGGCGGATCGCCATCGGTGGAGAAGGCCGCGCTCGCCACCACGCCGACGTTCTGCGTGCGCAGGTAGGAGGCGAACTCCACCGGGCTCCAGCCCGGCGCGAGCGGCAGCCAGGCATGGAAGCCCTCGGGATGCGCCTGCAGCCCGCTGCCGCCCAGATGCCGCGCGGCCAGCGCCTGCCGCGCCATCGATTCGCCGCGCACCGCCTGCAGCATGGCCTCGGCGGTGCCGTCCTCGACCCACAGCGTGGTCAAGGCGTTGGTGATGGGCGAGGCCATCACGGTGGTCGCTCGCATCGCGCCGGCCAGGCGCTGCGACTGGACCACGGTGGGCGAGCACACGTAGGCGCTGCGCAGTCCCGCGCCAAAGCATTTGGAGAATCCGCTCACGTAGTAGGTGAGCCCGGGCGCCAGCGTGGCGAGCGCGGCCGGCGTCTGGCGCGGCAGCATGCCGTAGGCGTCGTCCTCGATGATCGGCACCGCATAGCGCAGCGCCACGTCGGCCAGCGCTTCGCGCCGCGCGCGGGGCACCGTGCCCGCGGTCGGGTTCAGCAGCGTGGGGTTGCAATAGAGCGCCTTGGGCTTGAGCGTCCTGCAGGCGTGCTCGAAGGCATCGGCAATGGGGCCGTCGTCATCGAGCTGCAGCGCATGCAGCTGCACGCCCAGCTGCGCCGCGATGGCCTTCACGCCCGGATAGGTGAGCGACTCCACGCAGATCAGCTCGCCCGGCCGCGCGAGCTGCGAGAACAGCGCCGTGAGCACGCCGTGGATGCCCGGGCACACGAGGATGCGGTCGATGCCCGCGTCGGGCACGAAGGGCCGCAGCCAGTGCATCGCGGCCTCGCGGTCGTGCGCGGTGCCGCCGAAGTCCTGGTAGCGCAGCAGGTCGTGCAGGTTGGCCTCGGCGAAGGCGCGGCTCGCGCTGTCGTGCAGCCGCGCCATCAGGTGCGGGTCGTCGGGCTCGGGCGGCATGTTCATCGTCATCTCGGCGCCGCTGCCGCCGCGCAGCCGCAGGCTCGGGCTGCCCGAGCGGATGAAGGTGCCGGTGCCGGCGCGCGAATCGATCAGGCCGCGCTTGCGCGCCTCGGCATAGCCGCGTGCCACCGTCGTGTAGTTGAGCTCCAGCTCGGCCGCGAGTTCGCGCAAGGTGGGCAGCCGGTCGCGCACGGCGAGGCGGCCGGTCTTGATGTCGTCGGCAATCAATTCGGCCAGCAGCAGGTAGGCCGGCTTGGCGGTGTTGCGCAGCTGCTTGCGCCAGTGGGCGGTGATCGTGGTCATCGGCAAAGTTGATTGCATCCATTGATTGCATCGGGCCAACGATCAGGCACGCAGGAATCGCGCCCGCTCCAGAGGGGCCGGATGCCTCGATCAGGTGCGATCAACCCCGTTGATCGGGTGCATTGATCGCATGGCGGATGCGTCTTCCCGGTGCAGGCGGGGCCGCGCCGGCCGCCTTGGCCGAGGGGTTTTCGTGCGGCCGAAAAAAGTTTTCGGGCGTGCAGGCCGCATCCCGGCGAATTGATCGCGCATTGATCGCACGCGCCGCGCCGGGCGCTGGCACATCGCCTGCAAAGAGAAAGGCACGCAGGACCTGCGTTCATCCCCTTTTTCTTCAACCGGAGTACCCCATGCCCAAAGTCACCCGCCCCCGCAACGAGAAAGGCGAGTTCCTCGTCGACTACGAAGAGAAGGTGTTCGAAGACGTCAAGGCCGAGCCCGGCGAGAAGGCGCTCGTCACCTTCCACACCGTGGCCTTCGAGGGCTCGATCGGCTTCGTGAACCTGCTGCAGGCCACGCGCCTCAGGCGCAAGGGCTACGAGACCTCGGTGCTGCTGTACGGCCCCGGCGTGACGCTGGGCGTGCAGCGCGGCTTTCCGACGCTGGGCGACGAGGCCTTTCCGGGCCACCAGAACTTCAACAAGCAGATCAGCAAGTTCATGGAGGAAGGCGGCAAGGTGTATGCGTGCCGCTTCGCGCTGCAGGCGCTGTACGGCCACGGCGAGGGCGCGCTGATCGAGGGCATCACGCCGATCAACCCGCTCGACGTGCTGGACCTCGTGCTGCTGCACAAGAAGGCGGGCGCCGTGATCCTGGACACCTGGACGCTGTAAGGCAGGACCCGAGCGATGGCCTCCCCACCCCGCATCGTGCGTGCCGCGGCGATCCAGATCGCGCCCGACTTCGACCGGCCCGACGGCACGCTCGAGCGGGTGTGCGGCGCCATCGACGAGGCCGCGGCCAAGGGCGCGCAGCTGGCGGTCTTTCCCGAGACCTTCGTGCCCTACTACCCCTACTTCAGCTTCGTGCTGCCGCCGGTGCTGCAGGGTGCGCCGCACCTCGCGCTGGCGGAGCGCGCTGTGGTCGTGCCCGGGCCGGTCACGCAGGCCGTGGCCGAGCGTGCGCGGCATCACGGCATGGTCGTGGTGCTGGGCGTGAACGAGCGCGACCACGGCAGCCTCTACAACACGCAGCTGGTGTTCGATGCCGATGGCACGCTGGCGCTCAAGCGCCGCAAGATCACGCCGACGTACCACGAGCGCATGGTGTGGGGCCAGGGGGACGGCGCCGGCCTCAAGGTGGTCGACACCGCCGTCGGCCGCGTTGGCGCGCTCGCCTGCTGGGAGCACTACAACCCGCTCGCGCGCTACGCCCTGATGGCGCAGCACGAGGAGATCCACTGCGCGCAGTTCCCGGGCTCGCTGGTGGGCCCGATCTTCGCGGAGCAGATGGAAGTGACCATCCGCCACCACGCACTGGAGTCGGGCTGCTTCGTGGTCAACGCCACCGGCTGGCTCACTGACGAACAGATCCGCAGCGTGACGCCCGACGCCAGCCTGCAGAAGGCGCTGCGCGGCGGCTGCCACACCGCCATCGTCTCGCCCGAGGGCAAGCACCTTGCGCCGCCGCTCACCGAGGGCGAAGGCATGGTGATTGCAGACCTCGACATGGCGCTGATCGCCAAGCGCAAGCGAATGATGGATTCGGTCGGCCACTACGCGCGGCCCGAGCTGCTGTCGCTCGCCATCAACGACCGGCCGGCGCAGACCACCGTGCCGATGCATCCCACGCAACCCCTCGCTCAACGGAGCCCCGACCATGACCACCATCACCACGACGACCCCACCGGACAGCCGGCAGCTGATGACCGAGCTCCAGTCCTTCGGGTTGCGGCTGGTTGATCCTTCGGCCGGCGTGGCAAGCCGCCGCGGCGGCGCGGGCCCGTCCGACCACAAGGCCGTCACGGTGGACGGCCACACGATCATGGTGCCGGTCCACACTTCGAGCGCCTGGCATTCGCCGTTCACGGCCGAGGCGCCCGATGCGCGGGGCATGAGCCGCGTGATGCGCGGCAGCATTCCCATTGCAAGCATCAGCTTTCCGAAGCAGCCGCGCTTCTATGCGATGCAGACCTTCGATGGCGTGCCCTATTCGCACATTGCCACGCTGCACGGCAGCGACGTGCTCGCCACCACCGTGCTGCAGAGCTGCATCCGCTACGAGAGCCGCAAAAAGAGCTGCAAGTTCTGCGCGATCGGCCAGTCGCTCGCGGCCGGCCGCACCATCGCGCGCAAGACGCCCGAGCAGCTGGCCGAGGTGGCGCGCGCGGCCGTGCTGCTCGACGGCGTGAAGCACATGGTGATGACCACCGGCACGCCCAACGCCGCCGACCGCGGCGCGGCCATCCTCTGCGAGAGCGCCTTCGCGATCAAGGCCGCGGTCGACATTCCGATCCAGGGCCAGTGCGAGCCGCCCGACGACGACCAGTGGTTCCACCGCATGAAGGCCGCGGGCATCGACACGCTGGGCATGCACCTGGAGGTGGTCACGCCCGAGGTGCGCGAACGCATCATGCCGGGCAAGGCCAGCGTGCCGGTCTCGCGCTACATGAGCGCCTTCGAGGCGGCCGTGCGCGTGTTCGGGCGCGGCCAGGTCAGCACCTACATCCTGGCCGGGCTGGGCGACACGCGCGAGGCCATCCTGGACACCTGCGACCAGCTGCTCGCGCGCGGTGTGTACCCCTTCGTCGTGCCCTTCGTACCGATCAGCGGCACGCCGCTCGAGGACCATCCCGCACCGTCTCCGGAATTCATGAAGTCGCTGCTGGCACCGCTGGGCGAGCGCGTGGTGGCCGCGGGCCTGCGCTCGGCCGACATCAAGGCGGGCTGCGGCAAGTGCGGCGCCTGCTCGTCGCTGTCGATCTACGAAAAAGAAAGCGAAAGCTGACCATGCTGTGCATCGACGACCTCAGCGGGCTCGACCCGCACTACGCGCCGGTCGAATACCTGGTGCGCGAAGCGGCGCAGCAGTGGGAGCGCGACGAAGCCATGGCGCTGCGCCGTGCGGTGTTCTGCATCGAGCAGGGCATCTTCGCGCGCGACGACCGCGACGCGATCGACGGCCATGCGCGGCTGCTGGTCGCCATGTCGTGCAACGGCGGCATGCCCGAGCAGGTGGTGGGCACGGTGCGCATCCACCGCGGCGAGGCGCCGGGCGAATGGTGGGGCTCGCGCCTTGCGGTGCATCCCGCGTTCCGCAGCCAGGGCCACCTGGGCGCCACGCTGATACGGCTCGCGGTGTCGCGCGCCAACGCGCTGGGCTGCGATGCGTTCTTCGCGCAGGTGCAGATGCAGAACGTGCCGCTGTTCCAGAAGCTCGGCTGGAAGATGCTCGATGAAAGCGCCATCCACGGCCGTCCGCATGCGCGCATGCAGGCGGGGCTCGCTTTCTACCCGCCCTGCCACGACCCGGTGAGCGGCTTCGTCACGCGCGCGAAGGTGCTGTCATGACGACGGCCCACGACATTGCCGAAGCCCTGCGCGCCACGCGCGGCTTCGCCCACAAGCGCGACATCAGCGACGTGGTGTCGGCGCTCGGCCGGTCGCTGCCCGGTGGCCATGCCGCGCTCGCGCAGGCCGTGCCCATCGGCGACGACTGCGCGGCCATTCCCGACGGCCATGGCGGCTACCTGCTGTTCGCGATCGAAGGCATGGTGGAAGACTTCATCGTGCGCATGCCGTGGTTCGCGGGCTACTGCGGCGTGATGGTCAACGTGAGCGACATCTATGCGATGGGCGGCCGCCCCACAGCCGTGGTCGATGCGCTGTGGAGCACCGGCATGCACCCGGCCGACGAGGTGCTGCGCGGCATGGCGGAAGCCTCGGTGCGCTACGGCGTGCCGGTGGTGGGCGGCCACAGCAACAACCGCAGCGAGCGGCCGCAGCTCGCGGTTGCGATTCTCGGCCACGCACGCAAGCTGCTCACCAGCTTCGACGCCAGGCCCGGCGACCTGCTGGTGATGGCGGCCGACCTGCGCGGCGCCTACGAGGAGCCCTTTCCCTACTGGAACGCGTCGACCACGGCGCCGGCCGCGCGGCTACGCGCGGACCTCGAACTGCTGCCCTCCATTGCGGAAGGGGGCCTGTGCCGCGCCGCGAAGGACATCAGCATGGCCGGCGCGGTCGGCACCGCGATGATGCTGCTGGAGTGCTCGGGCGTGGGCGCGCGCATCGACCTCGATGCACTGCCCAGGCCCGGCGGCGTGCCGCTGCTGCGCTGGCTTTCTTCTTTTCCGAGCTACGGATTCGTGCTCAGCGTGGCGCCTTCGCAGGTTGCGCCGGTGCTCGGCCGCTTTGCCGCGCGCGACATCGCCTGCGCGGTGGTCGGCGAGGTCGATGCGACGCGGCAGGTGCGGCTGCAGGCCGGCGGCGACGAGGCCCTGCTGTGGGACTTCGGCCGCGATGCCTTCATCCAGCCGCCGCAGGAGGCGCTCGCATGCCCGTGATGCACTTCCAGGTGCGTTGGCCCGACGCCAGCGAAACGCGCTGCTACTCGCCCTCTTCCGTGGTGCAGGATTTCTTCGCGCCCGGCGAGCGCTATGCGCTCGAAGACTTCCTGCAGCGCTCGCGCGAGGCCTTGGGCATCGCCTCCGAACGCGTGCGCGCCAAGTACGGCTTCGCGTGCTCGCAGGCCATGGACCAGCTCGCCGAGATCGAGCGCATCGCCGCCCGCTTCACCGGCGCCGACGATGCCCAAGTCACCGTCGTCGCCTTCGATTGACGCCCCCCGCATCCAGAGAGAAAGAAAGAAGACCCCATGTCCTATCCATTTGGCGGACGCAGCCACTACAGCGTCATCGTCGTCGGCGGCGGCCAGGCCGGCCTGTCGCTGAGCCACTGCCTGCAGCAGCGCGGCATCGACCACCTCGTGATCGAGAAGCGCAGCCTGGTGCACAGCTGGCGCACGCAGCGCTGGGATTCGTTCTGCCTGGTCACGCCCAACTGGCAGTGCCAGCTGCCGGGCTGGGCCTACCACGGCGACGATCCGCACGGCTTCATGGTCAAGGACCAGATCAACGAATGGCTCGCGGGCTTCGTCGCGCAGGTGAAGGCGCCGGCCATCGAGGGCGTGACCGTCGAGCGCGTGGCGCGCGTGCCAGGCACGGGCGAGCGCGACCGCTTCATGGTGCAGACCGACGCCGGCCTCTACACCGCCGACCAGGTGGTGGTGGCCTCCGGCGGCTACCACCGCCCGATCGTGCCGCGCCTGGCCGAGAAGCTGCCGCCGCACGTGGTGCAGTACCACTCGGCGCAGTACCGCAACCCGGCGCAGTTGCCCGAGGGCGCGGTGCTGGTGGTGGGTTGCGGCCAGTCGGGTTCGCAGATCGCCGAGGACCTGCACCTGGCCGGGCGCAAGGTGTACCTTGCCACCGGCGATGCGCCGCGCTGCGCGCGCTTCTACCGCGGCCGCGAAGTGGTCGACTGGCTCGCCGACATGAAGTACTACGACATGCCCGTGACCGAGCATCCGCTGCGCGAGGGGGTGCGCGACAACACCAACCACTATGTGACCGGCCGCGACGGCGGCCGCGACATCGACCTGCGGCGCTTCGCGCTCGAAGGCATGGAGCTGTACGGCCTTCTGACCGGCCTGGGCGGCGACGGCACGCTGGAGTTCCAGCCCAACCTGCGCGAGCACCTGGACAGCGCCGACGCCACCTACAACCGCATCAACGCGTCGATCGACAAGTTCATTGCCTCCCGGGGCATCGAGGCGCCGCCGCCCTCGGTCTACACGCCGATGTGGGAGCCGCCCGAGGAGCGCACGCGCCTGAGCCTTGCCGAGGCGGGCATCGCGAGCGTGCTCTGGTGCATCGGCTTCTCGCCCGACTTCGATTGGGTGGATGCGCCGGTGTTCAACGGCCGCGGCGCGCCGGTGCACCAGCGCGGCGTGACGGGCGTGCCGGGACTCTATTTCCTGGGGCTGCCGTGGCTGCACACCTGGGGATCGGGCCGCTTCTCGGGCGTGGCGCGCGATGCGGAGTTTCTTGCCGAAGCGATCGAGGAGAGAAAGAAGGCGGCGGCGGCCGGCCGAGCCGATGCGCAGGAGGAGGAACCGGCCGGCGCCGGGCTGCGCGCTGCAGCCTGAGCTCAGGCTCAGGCCTGCTGCGCCTCGGTCAGCGCCTGCGCGGCCACCACGGCCTCGGTGCGGTTGCGCACGTTGAGCGCGCGGAAGATGGCCGCCAGGTGGATCTTGACCGTGCCCTCGCTGATGCCCAGGCTGCGGCCGATGAGCTTGTTGGGCTTGCCCTGCGAGAGCAGCTGCAGCACCTCGACCTGGCGCTCGGTGAGCACGCTGCGCAGGTGCTCGAGCGTCTGCGAAGAAGCGCCTGCGGAGCGCGCGTCGCCGTTCTGCGCGGGCGCCACGCCGGCCACGATGCCGGGCGGCAGCGCCGTGAGCATCATGGGCGGCACGTACACGCCGCCGGCCAGCACCAGCCGCACGGCCGACAGCATGACCTCGGGCGAGTAGGCCTTGGGAATGAAGCCGAGCACGCCGCGCTCGAGCGCGCTGCGCATGATGGCCGGGTCTTCGTAGCCCGAGAGCACGATGACCGGCACGGCCGGATGGCGGCGGCGGATTTCGTCGATGTGCGCCTGGCCGTCGGCGCCGGGCATGTTGAGGTCGATCAGGGCCAGGTCGAGCTCGTCGGTGGCGCCGGCAAGCAATTCGTCGACGCTCATCGCCAGGACGAACTCGATGCCGGGCTCGAGCTCCGACAACTTGGCCTTGACCGCCTCGATGACGAGCCGGTGGTCGTCGGCGATCAGAATTTTCATGGCATGTCCTAGTGTCCCGGGTGTCCCAGCGTGCGTGCATTGAACTCAGCGGATGCCGAAGATACCGGCGATTGCCCCGTACAGCAAGCCGGTTTGCCCGACGAACGGCATAGTCCCCAAGCGATATGGCGCCCGCCGCCCGGCGTTCGGAAGATGGAATCCTTACTCGAAGGAACCGGGGACATGGGGATGTGCCATCGCAGCAGACGCCGGTGCAAGGGATCCTCCGCAACGCAGGCGCGGTGAGCGGGCGCGGTCATCCATGCTCCGGCTGCTCGACTGTTTTTCCGCATTCGTCTCCTTCGGCCTCGCCCTCGACGCATCGATCGCGGCCGGCCGCGCCGCGCCGCCCTCGCACGCTGCCGCGCAGCAACAGGCCCGCCGGCTGCTCGACGCGGCGCGCGCCTGCGCATCGGGCCAGCCCGCCGCGCAGGTCGAATCGGCGGTCTTTGCGATGGTGGCCTGGATCGACGAGATCCTGGCGCGCCATCCCGGTGCGGCCGCGGGCGCGGCGCCGCTGCAGGTGCAGCTGTTCAACTCGAACAACGCCCACAGCGAGTTCTTCCACCACCTGTCGGCGCTGGGCGCCGAGGACGACGAGCTGCGCGAGGTCTACTGGCATGCGCTGGTGCACGGCTTCAAGGGCCAGTACTACTTCGAGAGCGACGACCGCGGCGAGCTCGGCAAGCTGAAGGAGCTGCACGGCCACCAGCTGCGGCAGAGGCCCCTGGCGCTCGGCAGCCTGGTGCAGGACCGCATCACGCCGCAGCCCTATGGCGTGGCGGATCCGCCGGGCCCGCACGACCTGCACCGCCGCGACCGCAGCCTGCTGCGCGCGCTCGGGGCGCTCGCGCTGCTGCTGCCGCTGCTCTATCTGCTGTGGTGGCAGTGGCCGGCCGGGCTGCACGCGGGCGAGCCGGGACCGGCGCAGCGCATCGAGCAGCATCTTCAAGGCTATGCATGCGCCGATCTCTCGGCTTCGGCCGACAGGGGCGGTAAGCTGCACGTGAGCGGCTTCGTCTCGCTGCCGGCCGACCTCGAGCGGGTGGAGCGCGAGGTGGCCGGCCTGCTGCCCGATGGCGGCTCGCCCACCTTCGACGTCAGGCTGCGCGTGTGGCCCCACTGCGAGGTGTTCGCCATCCTGAAGCCCTACCAGCTGCGCAACCGCGAGAAGGCCCTCGGACTGGACGTGACGGCCGTGACGGCCCGCAACGGCCGGCTGCGCGAAGGAGACGACGTACGCATGCAGGTGGCCGCGCCCCGGCACGACAGCTACCTGTGGGTCGACTACTACACCGCCGACGGTTCGGTCATGCACCTGAACACAGGCCAGCCGATGCGGCTGCGCGCCGGCGAGAAGCTGGAGCTGGGCCGCGACATCCCGGCGAGCTGGCTGGTGGGCCCGCCCTTCGGCACCGTGCTGGTCACGGCGCTCTCGTCCCCCACGCCGCTCGACGGCGCGGCCGACCGGCCGCCCTACGAACTCGCTTCGGCCTACCTGCTGCGGCTGCGCGAGGTGCTCGCGGCCAACAAGGGCAACGAGCGGCTGCTTGCCGATTTCGAGTTCCTCGAGACCACTGCACGTTGAAAGCCGCAGCATGCCCGCCGCGTTGTTGCCTGCCCATTTCTTCTGGCTCCTGCTCGCGCTGTGCCTGGCCGGCTTTGCGCTGCTGTACGCCGCGGTCCACGACGCGGGCCGCGGTGCGCGCCGCCGCGCGCTGCGCCGGCGCATTGCCGCACTCGGCCCGCCGGCGGCCGAAGCCGACGAAGCCGCGATCGAATCCATGAGGGAGGCCATGAGGAAAGCCATGTCGCACGCACGCCAGCTCCTGCGCCAGCCATCGTGCCAGCAAGCCGCACCGGTGCCCTGGTTCCTCTTTCTCGGCGATGCGGCGGCCAACCTGCCGGGGCTGCTGGCGGCGGCCCATGCCGAGCACCTGGCACCTTCGGGCAGCGAGCCTTTCGGCGAACCCTACTGGCGCTGGTGGCTCACCGGCTCGATGACGGCCATCGAGCTGCACCCGAGCGCCGTCAGCGACGTGGCCGCGGCGCCGCACACGCGTGCGCTGTGGCTCCAGGCGCTCCTCGCACTGGCCGAGCGGCGCGACCGCGTGCCGATCAACGGCGTGGTGGCCTGCGTGGCGGCGAGCGAACTGCTGCACCCGTCCAGCGCAGGCATGAAGCCGCTGGCCGGCAGGATGCGCCGGCTGCTCGACGAGGCCGCGGACACCCTGCGCCTGCAGCTGCCGGTCTACCTGGTCGTGACCGGCCTGGAGCAGCTGGCCGGCTATGCCACGCTGCGCGGTGCGCTGCCGCCCGAAGTGCTCGCACAGGTGATCGGCCATCGCCTGGCCGGGCCGGCCGCCCACGGCGAGACCGCGGCCGAACGGCTCGATGCCCTGTTCGACCCCATGGCGCGCCAGCTGCATGCGCTGCGCATGGCGCTGCTGCGCGAACAGCCGGGCGCATCGGGCCGGCTCGCGATCCATGAGTTCATCGAGGCGCTGCGGGCGCTGCAGCCCGCATTGCGCGAAGTGGCCGAGGCCCTGTTCGAAAGCCATGGCCGCGGCTCGCGCGGCCCGCGATGGCGCGGCCTCTATGTGACGGCTGCCGCATCGGGTGCGGCCGGCGGCGCCTTCGTGACCGACCTGTTCGAGCGCTTCCTGCCCGCCGACCAGCCGCTCGCGCGGCCCGGCCGCGCGCCGAACGCCAGCGCGGCGAAGGCGTGAATGAGCGGCCCTTAGGCGGGGTTTATTTGCTGCTGTCGATGCGGATCTGCCGCGCGCCGAAGGTCACGGTGAGCGTCTGCGGCTTGCCGGGCTCCACGGCGCGCACTTCGCGCCAGCGCGCACGGTCGAGATCGCGGAACGCGGCCATCACGCCAATGGCCTTGGCATCGGCCGGCAGCGTGAGGTCGAGCTTTCTGCTTTCGCCCGGGCGCAGCAGCATCTCTTCGCGCTGCACCAGCTCGGCGCCGAGCGTGGCCTGGTCCTTTTCGAACAGCGAGAAGAAGTCGGCCCCTTCGAAGGGGCCGGGCGACTTCAGCGCATAGATGCGCACCGTGAGCGGCGATGCGCGGCCGCGCGCATCGGGGTTGGCGTCGGCACCGGCCGCGAGCGTGATCGACACCGGCGTGACCACGGGCTTGCTTGCGCAGCCTGCGATCAGGGCACCGGTCAATGCGAGGCCAGAGGCCAATGCAACGCGCCGCGAGACCGCAGCAAAAGAGCGTCCATAGGACGAATGGTGTGTACCCAGCGTGCGCATGCTATTCCCTTCGTTGCATTGACCGGTTCGGACGCATCTTTGATTATCACCAGCCAACTCGAACAGGCAACATGCTGACCACCGAACTTGTCGAAGCCCTGCTCACGCCCATCGGCGAGGCCTCGCCGTGCGGCGACGATCTGGAGTACGACGCGGCCTTTACCGCGCTCACCACCGCAGCGCAGGGCAAGCCCGAGCAGCAGTTCGGCGACACCGTCATCCCCGCGGTGGAGCCGGAGTGGCGCGAGGTGGCCGAACAGTCCGATGCGATCCTGCGCCGCAGCAAGGACGTGCGCGCCGCCGTGCTGCTGCTGCGTGCTTCCACGCGGCTGCAGGGACTTGCCGGTTTCGTTGCCGGGCTCGAACTGCTCACCCGCCTGCTCGACAACTTCTGGGACGGCATACATCCAAAGCTCGATGCCGAGGACGACAACGATCCCACCATGCGCCTGAACGCGCTCGCGCCGCTCGGCGACGAGACGATGGTCCTGCGCGACCTGTACGACGCGCAGGTGGGCGTGGCACCCGGCGTGGGCGCGATCCGCGTGCGCGACATCGCGGTAGCCAACAACGCATTGAATGCGGTGGGCGGCGAAGCCACCTATTCGCCGGCACAGATCCAGGGCGGCCTCGAGGCGCTCCATGCCGAGCGGCCCGAGCTGATCCAGGCCGCCATCGGCGTGCCCGGCGGGGTCGAGAAGCTGCAGGCCCTGCTGGTGGAGCGCACCGGCCGCTCCGACGCGATCGACCTCTCCCCGCTGCGCGCCATCGGCCGCATGCTGCAGAAGGCGTGCAGCGCGGCCATCGGTGCGCCCGAAGAAGCCGGCACCGCCGAAGAGGCGCAAGGCGATGCGCCGCAGGCCGGCGGCGCGCCGCGGCCCGCTGCCATGCGCGGCGAGATCCAGAGCCGGCAGGACGCGCTGCAGATGCTGGACCGCGTGATCCGCTTTCTCGAGCAGACCGAGCCCGGCAACCCCGCCCCGCTCCTGATCGAGCGCGCCAAGAAGCTCATCGGCGTGAGCTTTCTCGAAATCATGGCCAACCTCGCGCCCGGCGCGCTGGACACGATCGAGACCGTGACCGGCAAGCGTCCGTCCGAGTAGCCGGCTTTTCCCTTTCCTTTTTTTTCCTGTTGATCGAACCGCCTCATCTACCCCCGCAAGGAGCATCGCCATGGCCAAGAGCAGTCAGAAATTCATCGCCCGCAACCGGGCGCCACGCGTGCAGATCGAGTACGACGTGGAACTCTACGGCGCCGAGAAGAAGATCCAGCTGCCCTTCGTGATGGGCGTGCTGGCCGACCTGTCGGGCAAGCCGGCCGATCCGCTCGCGCCCGTGGCCGACCGCAAGTTCCTCGAGTTCGACGTGGACAACTTCGACTCGCGCATGAAGGCCATGAAGCCGCGCGCCGCCTTCGCGGTGGAGAACTCGCTGACCGGCGAAGGCGAGCTCAAGGTCGAGCTCACCTTCGAGAACATGGAAGACTTCTCGCCCGCCGCCGTGGCCAGGAAGGTCGGCGCGCTCGACAAGCTGCTCGAGGCGCGCACCCAGCTGTCGAACCTCGTGACCTACATGGACGGCAAGAACGGCGCCGAGGAACTGCTGGCCAAGGTGCTCGAGGACCCGGCCCTGCTGCAGTCGCTGGCGGCCACCGCCAAGCCCGACGACGAAGCGGCCAAGCCGGCCGCCTGATCCCCCACACCCGACACACCGGACCCCCGAGGAGAACCACCATGGCCGAAGCACTCGAGCAGAGCGCACTCAAGGATGTCGCCTATGCGGGCAGCGATTTTTCGTCGCTCCTGCAAAAGGAATTCAAGCCGCGCAGCGACGAAGCCAAGAGCGCCGTCGAAGCCGCGGTGCTCACGCTCGCGCAGCAGGCGCTGAGCAACAGTACCGTCATCGGCAAGGACGTGACCAAGTCGATCCAGTCGATGATCGCCGCGATCGACGCCAAGCTGACCGACCAGGTCAACAAGATCATCCACCACCCCGACTACCAGAAGCTCGAGAGTGCGTGGCGCGGCCTGCACTACATGGTGAACAACACCGAGACCGACGAGCACCTGAAGATCCGGGTGATGGACATCTCGAAGACGGACCTTGCCAAGAGCCTGAAGAAGTTCAAGGGCGCGGCCTGGGACCAGAGCCCGATGTTCAAGAAGATCTACGAGCAGGAATACGGCCAGTTCGGCGGCGAGCCCTTCGGCGCGCTGGTGGGCGACTACCACTTCGACCAGAGCCCGCCCGACATCGAGCTGCTGGGCGAGATGTCCAAGATCGCCGCCTCGGCGCATGCGCCCTTCATCACCGGCGCGAGCCCCAACCTGATGCAGATGGAATCGTGGCAGGAGCTCGCCAACCCGCGCGACCTGACCAAGATCTTTCTCACGCCCGAGTACGCCGGCTGGCGGTCGCTGCGCGACTCCGACGACGCCAAGTACCTGGGCCTGTGCATGCCGCGCTTCCTGGCGCGCACGCCCTACGGCGCCAACACCAATCCGGTGGAGGAGTTCGACTTCGAGGAAGACACCGCCGGCGCCGACCACAGCAAGTACGCCTGGGCCAACGCAGCCTATGCGATGGCCACCAACATCAACCGCTCCTACAAGCTCTACGGCTGGGGTTCGCGCATCCGCGGCATCGAATCGGGCGGCGCGGTGGAGAACCTGCCGCTGCACACCTTCCCGAGCGACGACGGCGGCGTGGACCAGAAGTGCCCGACCGAGATCGCCATCAGCGACCGGCGCGAAGCCGAGCTCTCGAAGGCCGGCCTGCTTTCGCTGATCCACCGCAAGAACTCCGACTTCGCGGCCTTCATCGGTGCGCAGTCGCTGCACAAGCCGGCCGAGTACGACGACCCGGACGCCACGGCCAACGCCAACCTGGCGGCGCGCCTGCCCTACCTCTTTGCCTGCAACCGCTTTGCGCACTACCTGAAGTGCATCGTGCGCGACAAGGTCGGCAGCTTCAAGGAGCGCGACGACATGCAGCGCTGGCTCAACAAGTGGATCATGAACTACGTGGACGGCGACCCCGTCAACTCCTCCGAAGAGACCAAGGCCAGGAAGCCCCTGGCCGCGGCCGAGGTGGTGGTGGAAGAGGTCGAGGGCAACCCCGGCTACTACACCTCCAAGTTCTTCCTGCGCCCGCACTACCAGCTCGAAGGCCTCACGGTGTCGCTGCGGCTGGTGTCGAAGCTGCCCTCGGCCAAGGGCGGCAAGTAGCAACGGGCGGCATATGCCGTCGGTGGGCCTTTGAAAACAGGGCCCATTGCTCGTTCTCTCCATAGCTCCCGGGCACCACCGCCGACCAGGCACCGCACGGAAGCCCTTTTTTTCTCTGACTCGCACACAACTGAAAGGTAAGCATCATGGCTGCAGACATGTTTTTGAAGCTCGAGGGCGTCGACGGTGAATCCAAGGACGATTCGCACAAGAAGGAGATCGACGTTCTCTCCTGGAGCTGGGGTGCCAGCCAATCGGGCACCGGCCACGTGGGCGGCGGCTCGGGCGCAGGCAAGGTGAGCGTGCAAGACCTCTCGGTCACCAAGTACGTGGACTCCTCCTCGCACCTGCTGCTGCTCGACTGCTGCAATGGCCAGCACATCAAGAAGGGCACGCTGGTGGTCCGCAAGGCCGGGGCCACGCCGCTCGAGTACATCAAGCTCACGATGGAAGACATCATCGTCAGCAACATCCACACCGGCGGCAGCGGCGGCGAAGACCGCCTGACCGAGACCATCACGCTGAACTTCTCGAAGTTCAAGTACGAGTACACGCCGCAGAAGGCCGACGGTTCCGGCGACGGCACCAAGGAAACCGGCTGGGACATCGCCGCCAACAAGAAGGTCTGAGGCGCCTTGCGCCAACGGCCGCCCGGTGGACGGCGGCCGCCCCTTGATTGACCTTCCAGCCGGAGAGACGCGATGGCCACACTCAACACCACGGTCCTTCAGTGGGCCAGCGCACAGCTGGGCAAGCAGATCGGCGCGGGCGAATGCTGGGATCTGGCCAACTCTGCCCTCGGCCAAGCCGGCGCCGGCACCTCGTCGGACTTCGGCCCGATGGGCGACGACGACGATTACATCTGGGGCAACGAAGTCGCGCTCAAGGATGCGCTTCCCGGCGACATCCTGCAGTACCGCGACTACGAGATGACGACGACCACCACCACCGACGTCACCTTTGCCGATGGCACGGGCTGGACCGACAGCCCCTACGTAACGGTCGGCCATCCGCACCACACCTCGATCCTCTCCAAGAACCCGGGCACCGGCGCCATCACGGTGCTGGAGCAGAACCACCAGGGCAACAAGGAGCCCGTGCGCGCCAGCACGATCCGCTGGAAGGGCAGCTCCACCTCGACCACCACCCGCAAGCCGATGAAGCGGCAGGACAACGGCAAGACGGAGTCGGCTCTCGTGGTGGTCACGGTGGACGTGACGGTGAGCGGCAAGCTCAAGGCGTACCGGCCGAAGAAGCCCTGACACCTGCCAACGAACAGGAGTTCGAGCATGAGCAGCAAGTGGAACGACAACGACTATCACCCCTATGCGGATGCGTACTACCCGCTGAGCAAGCACTATGGCGGCCCGGGGGCTGCCGGCCTGATGAAGAAGACCGGCATCAAGGGGCTGATCGTCCACATCACCGACGGCAACAGCCTGCTCAGCTCGCTCAAGACCACCTGGGAAAACCGCGCGGCCTCGGCTCACTTCGCGGTGGACAAGGGCGGCACGATCGCGCAGTACATTCCGCTGTCGCAGCGCTCCTGGGCCGTCGACGGCTGGAAGGTGGACAACCTCTGGTACAGCGTGGAGAACGTCGCGGTGCACGGCGAGACGCTCACCGACATGCAGATCCGCATGAACGGCTATCTGCTCGCGTGGCTCAACGGGGAATACGGCGTGCCGCTGAAGCTCGCGGCCACGCCGGACGACAGCGGCCTGTCGTACCACGCGATGTTCACCAAGTCGAAGCCCTGCCCCGGCAAGCCGGTCATCGCGCAGCTGCAGGACATCGTGGACGCTGCCGTGGGATTGAACGGCGGCTAGATTCCCGCGGGTCCGGCCCCGGTTCGTCAATCCGGCAGTTTGCCGGGCGCCGCCGAAGGTTCCTCGATCGACGCCGGCATCGTCTCTTCCTCGGCCGCCGGCATCAGGCGCGTGGCGTCGTCGACGTCATCGGGAATCACCCACAGCGTGAGCGCCGTGTAGTTGTCGTACCCCGGCTTGGCGTGCGCCTTGATCTGCGCGTCGAGCTGCTCGGTCCACTGGCTGGGCGTGCGCGAGGCGTGCAGCGTGTCGACCAGGCACTCGTCGCCCAGCGGCTCCCACACGCCGTCGCTGCACAGGAGCAGCACGTCGCCGGGCATCAGGCGCATGCGGTCGGACACCGTGATGTCGGGCGCTTCCTCGATCGAGCCGAGCGCCGAGAGCAGCATGTTGCGCTGCGGATGCAGGCGCGCGCCTTCCTCGTCGAGCATGCCGCCGGCCACCATCTGCTGCACCAGGCTGTGGTCGGTGGTGCGCGCCACGATGGCGCCGCCGCGGAACAGGTAGGCGCGGCTGTCGCCGCTGTGCACCCAGGCCAGCGCCTGGCTCTCCAGGTCGATGGCCGCGAAGACCACCGTGGAGCGCATGCCGGCAAGCTTGCCGCCTTCGGACTGCCGCGCCACCACGTCGCGGTTGGCCTGCTCGACCAGCGTGCGCAAGGTGAACTCGTCCAGCCCCGGCGCCGCCGAGAAGCCGCCCAGCACGCTGCTGCGCGTGGTTGCCGCCGCCACATCGCCGCCGCCATGGCCGCCGGCGCCGTCGGCCACCAGGCAGGCGACGTAGCGCTCGTCGTGCCAGTGGCCGTGGACGTCTTCGTTGTAGTTGCGGCCGCCCTGCCGGGACAGCGTGACGATTTCGATTTCCAAGCGGGGTGCCTCGCGTTTGCTGGTGCTGTTGTAGTGGTGCCTGAGAGAGCGTTCTTCAGGTGTCCGACTTGAGGCGCGCCATCTGCTCTTCATAGGCTTCGAGGAAGGCCTTGCCGAAGAGGCTGTGGAAGTCGTCTTCCGCCTCGCTCGCGATGCCGCCGTAGAGCGCGACGAACTGGTCCCAGAGCTTGGCCTTGCGGTTGGCGCTGAAGAGCGTGTCGAGCGCCGACTTCGCGCTGATCTTCTTCTCGAGCTCTTCAGGCTCGAAGCGCGCAATGACATGGGCCAGCGCCGCGCGCATGCCCACCATCACGCCGAACTGGTGCGCGCGCAGGTCGTTGAAGGCATCGCGCATCGCGGCCTCGGGCGGCATGAAGCCGCGCACGCCCGGGCCCAGCAGGTGGGCCAGCGCGACCTCCACGGTGGGCGAGAACTTGAGCGGGTTGTTGGCCTGCGCCGCGATCATCGTGACCTCGGCGCGCACCTCGCGCTTGAACTCCTGGCGCGTGAGCAGGAGTTGCAGCGTGCCTTCGGTGGCGCTGCGCAGGATCGAGCCGATGCGCTCCATGAGGCCGGGCGTGAGCATCTCGGGCGGCTGGTGCGTGCTGGCGAGGCCACGCAGGAAGGCGGCGAGCAGTTCGTCGTCGGATGCGGTGCGCGGGGCTGCGGCGGGCGCCCGCTGGACGGGCGCTGGCGCTGGCGCTGGCGCTGGCGCCGGTGGTGGTGGTGGCGGCAGCGGCTCGAACGGCCGGCTCGCGACCTCAGGGCCGCTGATGCGTATCGGCTGCCCTGTGATGTCGTCGAAGCGCGGCAGCGCTTCCACCGGCGCGGCGGCCGGAACCGGCGTGATCGCCTTCGGCGGCGTGAAGCCGAACTGGTCGATCGGCAGGTGATCGGAGCGCGGTGTCGGCGTGGGCGGCGCCGCGCTCTGCAATGCGGCCAGCGGATCGGCGGACGAAGCCGTGTTCGGCTGCAGCAGCGGGTCGGCCAGCGGCGACAGCGCGAGCGGATCGCCGCCGATGCCGCCGCCACCGCCCATGCCGCCGAAGAGCTCGTCGATGCCGGCGGCCTTGCCGTGCGCGGGCGGCGCGCCGAGGTCGGAGAAATCGTCGAGCGCACCGAAGCCTGCGGCCGGCGCAGCGGACGGCGTGGGCCCGAGCAGGTTGGCGAAGGGATCGACCTGCGCGGCCTGCGCGTTGCGCGAGCCGCTTTCCATCGGGTCGGGAAAGAGCAGCGGATCCGCGCTTGCCGGCGCGGCCGCCCTGGCACCGGATGCACGGGCCGCGGCAGGCGCGGGCGATCCGAGCCCCGCAAGCAGGTCGGCAAAGGGATCGTCGCTGGTGCTGGCCGCGGGGGCGGCGCCGAGCGGCGCCGACATCACGGTGTTGGGAATGGCCAATGCCGGCGGCGCGGCCGCGCTCATGCGCACGCTGAGTTCGAAGCTGCCCACGATCAGCCGCGCGCCATCCGCGAGCGGAGCCTCCTTGCCCGAGCCCAGCGACACGCCGTTGCACTGCATCGGATTGCTGCCGCGGTCGATGACGAAGTACTGGCCGTCGCGGCACAGCACCTGCGCGTGCACGCGCGAAACCGTGCGGTCCGGATCGTCGAGCACCAGCGTGTTGGTGTCGGCGCGCCCGATGGTGCCCCCGTTGGGCCCGAAATCGGCAGCGATGGGCTGCCCCGCCGGAGCGCCTTGCCGGGTGATGACAGCGATATGGATCATGAATCTGCCCCCGAGGCTCTATGCCCTTCTACGCCCGAACACAGCCCGCGCATGCACGGGCGAAAAAACTCAGAAGGAGTATTCATTCCGTGGAGCGGGTTGGCAATCTCGCCTTAAGAGGTATGCCATTGCAGCCATGCGGCGACGGCGGTGAAGATGAGCGCGATGAGGAGCCAGGTGCGGGTGGCGGGATCGGGGCGGCGCCTCGTGTTGCGCACCCGGCGCATCGCAGCCGCGACCAGGAAGGCAGCAGCCAACGCGGCAAGGATGTACCGAGCCTGCATGGCTAAGCCTCCATCTGCGACAAGAGCCACTGCTGGCGCCAGGCCGGCGCTGCCGCATTGAACAGCGGCCTGCCCGGCGCCATCAGCGACAGGTGCTCGGCGGCGGCGATACGCTGGCGCTGGAACCCTGTCTTGAGCACGGCGAGGCAGTGCCCCTGCGTGACTGGTTCGCCCACGAAGCATCGGATGCCGTGCGGAAAACGGTGTCCGTCGGCTTGCCACCACGCATCGATCTTTTCGGCATCGGGCCAGGGAAGACCTTCGTCCTCGTCCATGGCAACGTCTTCGTCGTCCGGGTTGTCATTGGGGCCGGCCACCGGGTTCTCCGGAGGCTTCAGCTCGAGATCTTCGGCGGCGAGGTCCAGCCCTGTGATCGTGCTGAAGGATTCGCCGGCCAGCCTCGCGAGCTTCAGGTCGCCCATCTGCGCGATGAGCCAGGGCACGTAGTGCGGGTCACCGGCGGCACCGATGCCGCGGATCAGGATGCGGACCGAGTCCTCCTTCCGGGCAATCGACTGGAGCAGCGCATGGGCCTGTTCGGCAGGGAGGACCTTGAGCGCCAGCATCGCAGCTGCCGCCTGGCAAGGACCGCCCTCGCCCGTGAACGCAACGAGCATTCGGAGCGCGCCTTGCCGGTCGCCGAGCAGCAGCGCTGCGCGGGCCGATTCGAAGCGGTGCTGGGCGTCCTCGTGCATCAGCCCGCCCAGGCAGCCGGGCAGCAGATCGATGCGGCCCAGCTTGCCGGCGACAACGATGGCCTGCGCGGAGTGCTCTTCATCGGCCATGGCGGTTTCGAGCACAGTTTGCGGGTCGGCATGATGCATGGCGCATGCGGCCAGGCCGATGTCCCGGCGAAAGGCATGCGGCGAATCCAGCAGTGCGCGGGTGATGCCGCGCAACTCGGGGGCCGGCACCCAGCCGAAGGCGGAGACCAATCCGACCCGCGCCTCGGGCACGGCTTCTGCGAGCGACAGCAGTCTTTCGAGCAGCGCGGGGTCGCGGGTGTCGATGGCACCGATGGCGTTCGCGAACATCGCTCCCCGCCCCGGGGTTTCGAGGGCCGCCATGCAGAGACCGCGCGCGAAGTCGCCGGCGATCGCCAGTCCATCGAGGCTCGCCGCCAGGCGCTCGTCCAGGCGGCTCAGCCGGTGCAACTGGACATGCGGGGCGCGGACCAGCACCGCGCGTGTCGAGCGCAGCACACTGGCGTTGTCGAGGTGCTGCTGCACGACGAAAGGGATGGGAGGGCGAGCAGCCGCAAACATCGGGTGGGCTGTGTTCACAGGGTCGGGGTCTGCGCGGTCCACACAATGGCATCGGTCGTCCAGGCCAGCTGCAGCGTGCCGAACGACCACAGAACGCCATCGTTGGCATGAAGGTATCCAAACGAAGTCAGCCCGGGAACGGCAACCTCTTCGAACGTCGCGTCGGGCAGGAGCTTGAACAATCGCGTCGAGGTAGCGGCAAACAATTGCCCGCCAAACCATTCGAGATCCCAGATGTCCTCACCGCCTGGTATCTGCGCAAGGACGCGCCACGCGTCATCCACAAAACCGAGAACGAGCCCCATCTTTCCAGCTGCGAACACGAGGTGCTTCTTGAAAGTCCTGACGACATGGAGCGTCAAGTTGGTGGGACTCGCCATCTCCGACCATTGCAAGCCGCTTGCACGCCAGATCTCACCGCGATATCCGACAGCCCATATCTCGTCTTCATCCACGCCGTCGATCGACGTGAAGCCACATATGTCGATCTCGCCCGGAACTGGCACCTTTGGCGGGTCCAGCACCTCCCAGACACCTGCATCCGCCCTTCGATAGACCTGTCTGCCCATGCCGGCCGCGTACAAACGCCCGGCGATCGCGCGGAGAACACGAAGCGGGCCTCGTCCCCGAGGCCCGGTGTCCGTCGTGTTGATGCTCTCCTCCGAATACCCTCCGTAGCCGAGACCGACGGTTCCGTCGCCGCCGAGTGCGAAGACACATGGTTGCGGAAGTTCGAGCTGCGCCAGCCGGACCGGCATCCACTGCATCGGAAAAAAAGTCCAACCCGCTTGAGGCCCATGCCAACGGGCAAGCGCCGGTTGCTTGCCGTCATCGACCTCGATCTCGCAGATCACCCTCACCGAGTGATCGTTTTCAACGAGACCAGGACCGAATTGGAGAAAAAAGGATTCTGAGGCCATGGCATGCGGATTGAAGATTGAAATCAGAAGCCCTTGGCAAGCACCGTGAGCAAGCGCCGGCCAAGTTTTGCCTCCTGGCCGGAATTCAACGTACCCGTCGAGCGGCCATCGGACCCCATGTCCGATCGCACCGGCGTGTGCTCATCGCATCCGGGGCCATCCGGCGGAGGCTTCTTGTGATAGTCGTCGAGTTGCGCCTTGGTGCATTCCGGGTCGCATTCGGGCATGACGATCGTCTGGGCAGCGACACCCGCATCCCTGGCTTCGCCATAGGTCCAGTTCGAGATGCCTTTGCCGTCGCTCATCACTGTCTTGGGCGCAAAAAGGCGCTTGTTGTAGGCCGTTTCGATTTGCTGCTGCACCGCATGAAACTCACCATGCTGCTTGGCCTCTCGTGGACCATCGACGCACATACATGGAGCGGCTCCCTGGTTGTACCCCTCCCCGCTTGCGTTCTTGAATTCGGACATGACATGTCCTCCTTCTCTGCCGCCGATCGGCGTAAAGCAATGGACCTCGATCAGGTGATGCGGCGTTTTTCCCGGGCAGCAATTGCCTTGCGAATTCTTTCCATCGCTGTGCTTGGCGCTTGGGGCGTAAGGCGACAGGACGCACTTCATGGCGTCTCGGCACGAGGAGTCCGGGTTGTCGCACATTTTCTTGACCCAGCCCTTGCGTTGGTGCGGCTTGGGCGGAGGCCCGCATTTATCCGTCAGTGCCTTTGCCACGTCCTTGCATGGACCGGTGCCTGCAAACGCTGCTTCGTCGATGTACGGCCAGGGCGGCGCATTCCCCGGCGACGATGCATGGTTGTGCGTGGTGAGGTCGACATTGCGCACAACGTTCTCGCCCTCCACCTTGACGTCCATCGACCACGCGTTGAAGTACACCTTCCCCATGTTCTTGCTGGTCACGACCCCCTTCTTGGGCGCGCATCCCGCCTCGTCTCCGGTGCTTTTCTTGAAATAGCTCTTGTTCTTGAGCATCACCTCCTGGCCTGATATCTGCACGGTCGTCGAACCATCGCTCGTGTCGGTGGCCATGCCGGTGTTCGGATACGGGATCGGCACGCCGGGCGGCGTTGCCGGCGTCTGCGGCGGCGTGAAGCACACATCCGGGAACGCGCAGACCGACTTGCCCGCCGCCTGCTTGCACGATATCTCCATGTTGTTGGCATAGACTTGGTTGCTCATACCGGCATCCGATACTGCAGGCAGAGCGCCGCTCGCTGCCCCGCGTCGTTGGCCAAGTGCGCGAGGATATTCGGCCCCTTGGCGTACTGTTTCTCGCAGGCAGCCTGGGCCGCAGAAACGATGGCGAGCCCTACCGCGGCGCCGATCTCGCCAGTGCATTCGGCGGGATGCCAGATGTCAAACTCCTTCTTTCGGACATGCAACGTGCGCGAGAGTGCCAGCGCAGCCTCCTTGAAGTAGTACTGTTCTCCCGAAAGATCGGTGATGCGGAAGTCCATCTGATGCATCTGGCACCCCGCATCGGCCAGCGCAGCCTTGACGGCCTGGGAGAGCCCCTCGGCGCGCAGCGGCACCTCGCTTTCGACATGAGCCTCTTCGAGACCGAATCCGACGCCGGTGCAGAGCAGTTCTCCCGCGTTTCCCTCCGGTTCACCCAGCAACATCGCGCCGGCCGCCTCGCCCGGCATGAAGCCATTGGAATTTCGGGCCGTCAGCAGGCGATCACTCTGCTCGTAGTGGCTCAGCGTCGACCATGAGAGCAGGCTGTCCGTAGCGGCAACAAGCACTTGTGGCATGCCGGACTCGATCAATAGCGCACGCGCCTGCGCGAACGCCACGGCAACCCCGACACGGCCCTGCGCGATGATCTGCGATTGGGGCGCAAAGGCAGTGCCGAGCTCTTCCTGTATCTGCAGGAAGAGCTCGTCGTCCAGCCCCGGTGTCCGTCCGGGCCGCATCGGCTCCGCCACGCAAAGGATCAAGGGCAACTGTCCCCACTGGCTGCGTGGCACTTCTCCCAACGCTTCCTCGATTGCCATGGCGGCCATCCTTGTCAGCTTGGGGAGCCCGCGGCACAAAGGCGCCAGCGGCACCTCGTGCGCCATGATCCACTCTCCGCCCGCGTCGATGAAACGCGTCTCGACGGGGTTCGTCAGCTTGGCCCGGAACGCGGCGCAGCTCGATTCGGCGTCCAGCCCCACCGGCGTCACCAGGCCGCTGCGAAGAATGGCGATTGCACGCGAATTCATTCGGTTTCAACCTCATCTGAGGTCATCGGAATCATCACAACCGGAATCGGGAAAGGGACCTGCTCGCGCTGCTGCCACCACTCCCGTCCCTTCTTCCCAACCAGCACCTGTGCGATCTCGAACAGGCTCTTTTTGAGCGGCCTCGTCACTCGCCACGACAGCGTGAAGCGCTGCGCATCGGGCTCGATCACCACCGTGTCGAGCGTGGCTGTGTAGTCCTCGCGCGCCCCGTGTCTGGGAAATACATGCACCGGCGCCACCAGATGCGGAATGGTGAAGCGCGTGATGCCCTCTGGCGTGAGATTGCCGAGCACCACATCGATCGGTGCCTGCTGGAACAGCTCCAGCGGTACCTGCTGGTCCATCGGCGCTGCCTGGAAGTACTGCGGATCGAAATCCGGCGGCAGAAACGGAAAGTGCTTGTCCAGCCACTCGTCATCGTAGGTACCGGCGAAGCACGACCGAGTGGACCAGCCGCGCCCCACGGGGCCGAAGGCCATTGGCCGGTAATTGCCGCCCGGGTCGTGCACCGCATGGCCGATTTCCTCCGTGCGCGGCAATGGGGTCCCGTCGACCCAGTCCATGCGGATGTGCTTATGGAAACCAAGACCCACGGGGTTGGGCATGAAAGCAGCATGTTCCGACAGATCTTCATGCCGGAGGTCGGCGCCGCCAAAGGCAACGTCGTACGACAGCGGCTGCTGCACGAACACGCCGGGCGGCGAGGCCGTAGCGCCCAGCGGCCCGCATTCCCAGTGGCGCGGACCGACAACCGCCAAGCTCTTGCTCCAATTGCCCGCGCGCACACCGGCCTCGATCCGCGTGGCGGGTCGCCCCTGCGGTGCGTAGGCGCTGCCCAGCAACAGAATGTCGCAGCGCTGCTTGTGCGGCGCGAAGTCGACCTCATAGACCGGCGCGGAGAGTCCCGGCTCGCCGGTAAAGGTATCGGCCATCACGAGCGGCACCTGTTCCTCGTGCAACGCGAAATGACCGGCGGGCGCATCGGGCGGCGGCATGCGAAAGGTACCTTTGATGACCACCACGAGCGATTCCCGCCCACTGGGCTCCAGGCCCATGTTGTAGCTGGCGACCATGCGAGTGGCGTTGATCAGTTCCACGAGCTTCTCTCCGGGTGCATCAGTTCAGTTGCACCGAACCGCCCTTGATGCGATTGACACCCGTCGAACGGCTCGACACATAGCTGCCCTGGATCAGCACCTTGCCGGCCTTGGTGAGCGTGATGCTGGCCTTGCCACACCGCAGCACGAGCTGCTCCTTCGCACTCACGGCGATCCGGCTGCCGTCAGCCTCCACATCGACCTGCGGTGGCATCGCGGGCAAGGGCGATCCGTCCCCGCTGCGCAGCACGCCCATCACGACGGGCCGGGCCGGGTCTGCCGCCTCGAACATCAGCACGACCTGCCGGCCGATGTGCACGCCATGCAGATCGACCACGCTGCGCGCGCGCACGGCCGCGGTGCCAGGCTGGCCCGGGAACACGACAAGGGGCGTGCATCCCTCGTCAGTGATGGCGACGAGTTCGCCCGTCGCCACGGCATTCCACGTCATGATGGCCGTGGCCACCTGCAATTGCGCTTCGATCAGATCCCTGCCGCTCATGGTCGGTTCTCCGTCATGTGATGGATTCAGTTCTGCAAGATCTTCGAGCCCTTCATCACGATGTCGCCGCTCGCCTTCGCGTTGATCTTCCCCGAGGCTTCGATCGTGATGTCCTTGCCCTTGATCACAATGGTCCCGTCCTTCTTCATCGTGATGCTGGCGCTGCCTGTCTTGATGGAGATGGAGTCGCCCGCATCGATCACGAGGTTCTTCCCGACGGTGAGCGCGTCGTCCTTGCCCACGCTGGATGTGCGCCCTTCGCCCACGCTGCGCGACTCGTTCTTGCCCACGGTGGTGGAAAGGTCCGCCCCCACATCCACCGACCGGTTCGCCCCGATGCTGCTCGACTGGTTCGCGCCCACATTGATCGTCTGGCTCGCCCCCACCGTCACCGCCTGCATCGCCCCCACCGTGATCTCCTGCGCCGCGCCCACGGTGATGGTCTCGTTGATCCCCACCGAATGCGTGCGCTGCAGTGCCACCGTGGCCGTCTCGCTCGCGCCCACCGTGATCGAGCGGTTCTGGCCGATGGAGATGGTCTCGTTCAGGTCCACCGTCTCCGTGCGGTTCTGGTGGATCGTGATGGTCTCGTTCTTGTCCACCGTTTCGGTGCGCTGGCCGTGCACGGTGATGGTCTCGTTGTTGTCGACCGTCTCGGTGCGATCGTGCTTGACGTGCGTGGTCTCGTCGTGGTCGATGGTCTTGGTGCGGTCGTGGCCCACCCAATGGGTCTCGTCGTTCTCGACCTCGATGTCCTGGTTTTTTTCGGCGTGCAGGTACACCTGCTCCGAACCCTTCTTGTCCTCGAAGCGGAACTCGTTGCAGTTGGACGCGCTGCCCTTGGGCGTGGAGCGCGTGCGAAAGCCGCTCTGCGTGTGCGAGCCGAAGGGGATCGGCTGGTCGTCGTTGTAGACACGGCCCACGATGATCGGCCGGTCGGGGTCGCCGTTGATGAAGTCGACGATCACCTCCTGCCCGATGCGCGGAATGAAGTACCCGCCCCAGCCCTTGCCCGCCCAGGGCTGCGACACGCGCACCCAGCAGGTGGACTTCTCGTCGCTCTTGTCGTAGCGGTCCCAGTGGAAGTGCACTTTCACGCGGCCGAAGTCGTCGGCGTGGATCTCTTCGCCGGCCGGCCCCACCACGATGGCCGACTGCGGGCCGGGCATGACGACGCGCGGCGTGAGGCGTGGCGGGCGGAACGGCACGTCGACGGGAATCGCGGTGATCAGGAAGGCACTGGTGCCCTGCAGGTCGGTGCGCAGCGCGGGCGCCTCGGCGATCAGCGCCTCGAGTGCGGGCCGCGCCTGGGCATTGACGGCATCGTCGTCGAGCGCCTCGCGCAGCGCCTGCTCGATGGGCATCCTCGGCGTGGCATGGGGAATGCTCTCGTAGCCCGGGTGGCTCGCCGCGAAGATGCAGGCGGCGATCACGTAGTCGCCATCGCGCGTGCCGTCGGGGTCGCCCTCGAAGGTGAAGCTGCGCCCCGCCGCCACGTCGGGCCAGGTGGTGAGCGCCCAGTGGCGCTGGCGGCGCGCGACGATCTCCTCGCCGCGCAGCTTGCCCTTGTCGTCCGCATCCGCACCCGTGAAGTAGCCGCCGGCAAACTCGAAGGCCTCGAATTCGGCCAGCTCGTGCTTGTCGGGCTGGCCGCCCGCGGCCTCGAGCTTCTTCTTGATGGCCTTGAAGTCGCTGTCGCGCGAGGCGTAGGTGCCGGTGTCGAACTGGCGCGCGCTCACCCAGCGCGAGATCTCGTTGTGGCGCGCCTCGGTGGTGTCGGTGGCCATGTGGCGCAGCGTTCCCTCCACGGGCAGCTTGTCGTGCGCGATGTCGCTGGCGTCCGACAGGTGCATGGTGCCGGGCGCATCGTGCGCATCGAACCAGTAGTAGATGCCTTCGTCTTCCAGCAGCCGCGACAGGAACTGGTAGTCGCTTTCCTGGTGCTGCACGCAGTAGCGGCGCGGGTTGTGGGTGCCGATGACGTTGCTGGTCCTGGTCTTCTTGAAGCGCCTGATCGGGCTGTCTTCAAGGACCGCGTCGAGCACTTCGAGCACCTTCTTTTCCTGCAGGATGCGCGAGTTGATGCGCTTGGTGAGAAGCCAGAACCACGAGCGCAGGCCGATGCGGTATTCGAAGTGCCGTCCCACGTGGCCGGTGCGCTCGAAGCGCACGGCGTGGCCCTGGCAATGGCGCTCGTGCATGCCGCCGTCCTTGTCCTGGAACTGGATGACCACGTCGAAGGCGCGGCCGAGGATGTCCTTGGCATCGAGCGCATGGTTCTTGGACAGCACGGTGAGTTCGTAGCTCGACGAGCGCGCGAGCGCCTCATGGCCCACGATGCGCCAGAACATCAGCTCGCCGTTGGCGGGCGAATCGCTTTCGATGCGGAACTCGTGATCGGCCATGTGCTTCGGCTCGAGGCCCCTCTCCCATTTCTTCCGGTCCCTGACTCTTTCCCGGCAGGCCTTGCAGCCTGCCGGATTGGCAGCGCCTCAGGGCGCAAGCAACAGCACCATCGTCTGGCTCGGCACGATCCGCACGCCCGGGCAGTTGGTGCTGTTCTGCAGCGACATGCTGGTCAGCCGGGTCGCGGGCATGCCGAGGTACAGCACGGTGAAGGCGCCCGTCAAGTGCCGGCTCGGTCCCATCACGGTGCCCGACGCCACCCCCATGTTGACGCCCGCGTTGTCGCCGTTGGTCATGGGAATGGTGGTGGCCAGGTTGTGCACCGGCATGCCCATGATGAGGATGTTCGGGCAGTTCGGCACCGCCATCGGCCCCATGGCCACATTGGGATAGGGAATGGGCACCGGGCCAGCCGGCGTGGGCGTCAGGCACACATCGGGAAATCCCATGTCGGTGCCCATCATCTGGCAATTGGCGAACATGAAGCGCCTCCTCTATCCGAAATGGATCTGCCCGCCGCGCGCCTTGACCAGCTTGCTGCCGTTCACCAGTGCGTGCTCCGCGCTGATGTGCACGAGCTGCTGCGCTTCCATCTCCAGATGCGCCGCATGCACGCGGTCCAGGCCTTCGGTGGTGCGCGCATGGTGCTTGCTGAAATGCGTGACCCGGTCGAACACCGTGGAAAGCGCCGATCCGATCAGCCGCATTGCCCCGGCCACGATGCGGACCTGGCCTCCGGCGAATTCGAGATCGTCGCTGGCGATGTCGGTGCGCGCGCTGTCCAGCGCGAAGCGCCGCGAACTCAGCGCGATCGCCGGCGCATGCAGCTCGAGCGCGCCGTCGGTAACCTCGAACCGCGTCGGGCCATGGCTGCGCAGCACCCGCGGCGCGCCGGCTTCGCGCTCCAACACCGCAAGGATCCAGATCTCGTCAGGTGCCACCCGGAAGCACGCCACCGTGTCGCCGGGCTGTGGCACGAGCAGGCAGCTGGCAGCGAGGCGCGCGCGGGCGCCGAAGTCGCCTGCGACCACGCGCAGTTCATCGGCCGCACCGGCCACCACCACGCCCACGCAGGATTCGGCGGCGATCGGCGAAGGCCGCCGCGGCGGCGCCTGCTTGTGGGTGCGCGGCTGCGCCTTCGGGCGGCTGGCGTCGAGAGGGGCGGCAGTAGCGTGAGTCATCGGAAGGCACTCCTCGGAAGTGTGGAGAACAGGAAGAAAGCGGCATGGCGGGCCGGCGGATTTCGCGTCATGGCGCAGGCCCCCTCCAGAGTTCCGCGCGCGCCAATGCCGCGTCGGTTTCCAGCGCCCGGGGGCGGTCGGTCCACAGCGCGTCCTCGGTGTCGGCGCGATGCAGCACGGTGCGCAACAGGGTGGCGCCGCGGCCGTCGACCTTTTGCAGGTCGGCCCGGCTGAAATCGGCATAGCTCAGATCGCAGTCGCGCAGCGAGGCGGCAGCCAGCTTCGCATCCGCAAAGTGGCACTGGTGCAGGTCGGCGCCATCGAAGCGCGCGCCGGGCAGCATGCTGCGCGTGAACAGCGCCTGCCGCAGCCCCGCACCCGCGAAGTTGACGGCTTCGCCCCGGGCATCGCAGAACACGGCCATCGGCCCTTGCGCGCCGGAGAAGTCGACACGATCGAGGCGCGCGCCCTGGAAATTGCATTGCCGCATCGGCGCGTTGCGAAAGCTCGCGCCGCCGAGGTTGCAGTTCGCGAACTGGCAACCGTCGAGGGACAGGCCGGCGAAGGATTTCCCCTGCAGGTCGACCTCGTGGAACACGACCCGCTGCATCCGGGCGCGCGCCCAGGTCATTTGCGCCAAGCCGCATGCGAGCATCGAGGTGTGGACCCAGCGGCTGTCGTCCGCGTTGACGTCCACCAGGTTCGACCGCGTGAAGGTCGAAGACTCCAGGTCGGCTCCGATCAGCGCGGCATGGGCGAAGTCGCAGTTCGAGACGGTTGCCATCGACAGCACAGCCTGGGTCAGTTGCGCATGCGGCAGCGCGCAGTCGGTCAGCACCGCGCCGTGCAGGTCGGCACTGCGCAGCGCAGCATGGTCGAAGGTGCACCGGTTGAGCACGGCGCGGCGCAGGCTGGCGCCGTCCATCAGCGCGCCCTTGAAGCTGCACTGGTCGAACAGCGTCTCGCGCAGGTCGGCGCCGCGCAGGTCGGCCTCGTCGAACCGGCAGCGCGAGAACACGCCGCCGGCCAGGTACGCGCGCGCATAGGCGCCGGCGCCAAAGTCCTTGTCTTCCATCGGCTCGCCCAGCGTCACGGCGAGTGCCAGCAGTTTCGGGGTCAGCAGTGCGCTGGGCATCTCAACGCCCTCCCGCATGCTGTTCCGGCGTCAGCCGTGGGTGGATGCGCGCACGTTCGAGCAACGCTCCGTCGAACTTCGCGTCGCCATCGAGCCGCACGCGCGACAGGTCGGCGCCGAAGAGGTTGGCCTCGCGCAGATCCGCGCCGCGCAGGTCGGCGGACTGCAGGATGGCATCGTGGAAGTTGGCGCCCGCGAGACGGGCCCGTTGCAGCCCCGCCTTGCGAAACAGCGCCCCTTTGGCGTTCGCCAAGCGCAGGTCGCTGTCCGAAAGAAGGCCCATGCCGAAGTTCGCCCCCGCGAGGTTCGCCCGCGCCAGCCGCGCGCCGCTCAGGTCGCATTCGCCCAGGTTGGCATTGGCCAGCATGGCGCCGGTGAAATCGGCTCCCGCCAGGCGTGTGGTCTTGACCACCACCGCGCCAGCCATCCGGGCGCCGACGAAGCGGGCGTTCGCGGCATTGCAGCCGACCAGGCTGGCCGCGCCGAGATCCGCGCCGCTGAAGTCTGCGCCCTGCAGGTTGCATTCGATGAAGCTGCAGTTGGCCAGGACGGCTTCGACGAACCGCGCCCCGCTCATGTCGAGCTTGTAGAACAGCATCCCCGGCGCCACGATCGCCGAGGCGTCGGCTCCGGCCCAGACGCTGTCGAGCCATTGAGCCTGCGCCAGCCGCGCGCCGCGCAGCTGGGCCAGGCCGAGCCGGGTGCCACCGAGGATGGCGCCTTGCAGGTTCGCGTTGTCGAACACCGCCTGTGCGCATTCGGCGCCGCCGAGGTTGGCCGCACGGAAGTCGGTGCCGATGGCGATCGCCCCACGCAGGTCGGCGTGGGCCAGCACCGTGGCCTGCAGCTTCGCGCCCGACAGGTTGGCGTTGCGCAGGTTCGCGCTCTCCAGCCAGGCGCCGGTGAAATCGACGCCGCGCAGATCGAGGTTCGACAGGTCTGCGCCCGTCAGGTCGATGCCCGGCCACCGCTTCAGATGGCTCCGCAGCAAGAACGCCACCTCGCGGCGGCTCGCCGCCGCGGCCTCGCCCGCAAGGGGAACGGCGGCGGCCTGCAGGTGCGCCGTCTGCAGGTAGTCGACGTGCAGCGAGTTCTGCATGCGCCAGAGCGCGGTACCGATGCGCGCACGGTCGAAGGGCTTGCCGGCAGTACGGTGCGCGCCTTCCAGTTCCGCGAGCTGCTGCTTCGCGCTGAAGAGCGGCGGACCGCGGTGCTGGAGCTTTTCAGCGGCGGGTTTGTGCTTTCTGACGAAGGCGATCGCGGTTTCGGCGTGCGTTGCCGCGTCGTCCAGCGCCGCCCAACGCTGCGCGTCCATCTGCTCGCGCAGCTTCTTCAGGTAGGCCGGCATCTCGGCGGCGGTCGGCGGCTTTTCTCGCGGCGCCAGCCGAACGCCGAGCGCATCGGGGTCCCTGCCCTTCGACTGCAGGAAGTCGCGCGCCAACTGCACCTCGACTTGCGCGCGGCGGTACTGCGCCGCCTCCTGCAGGCCTTGCGACTTCATGACGGCTTGCAGGGCTTCCAGCGAGGGATCGGCGGTGTCCAGGCCCTCGGGCTGCAGATCGCCGTCGTTCAGGGCCTCGAGCGCCGCGTCGCGGCCGCGCGTGCGCTTCTCGAGCACCGACAGGTAGTGCGCGCCAGTGCGCGCCTCGGCCGGATCGATGCGCTCGACCGCCCCGAGCAGATCGTGGATGTCGGATGCGTCGTCCTCGGCGGTTTCAGCCAGGCCGTGGAAGACCAGGACCATCCGCTGCGCCGCCGGGAAGAACCACACCGTCGTCAGCCGCATCGGAATTTCACGCAGCTTGAAGACCGCGCTGTCCCCCTCGCCCATCCGGTAGTGCGCGAACGCACGCACGCGAAGACCTGGCAGCCGGCCTTCGATGTGCGGGCGCTCGGGATGCATGTGATCGAGCTCGTAGGGCTCGTCGCCGCGCAAGGGCGCATCGATCCACTGGTCGCGCGGCGCCATGTTGAAGTGCTGCCAGTTCAGGTCGGGCGCGTAGCCGGGTGCATGCTCCTTCAGCCAGTTGGCGTCGTAGGTGCCGCGCAGCGCCGCCCGCTGCGGATGCAGCACGTCGAGCGGCGTGAAGGCCGCGGGCGCCACCGCCTGGTCCGGCCTGCGCAGCCGGTCGCCCGGGTATTCGAGGGCGGGCAGCCATCGAATGCGGTCGGCGGCCTGGCGGCCGCGCCCCGATGGGTTCTCGGCGAAGTCCGCGCCGCCATAGGCATTGGGCCAGTCCAGGGCCAGCGGCTGCATCGGCGCCGGCGCACTCGGCGCGTCACCGTCCCAGTAGCGCTCCCCGAATGCCAGCAGTGTCTTCGAGGTGCCGCCAAGCCGAGCGCGCACCGCAACGGCCTCGGGGCGCTCGGGCGCCGCGAAGGCCCTGCCATGCACGAGAAACTCCGGCGTCAGCTTGGCGATGCCCTCGTCGATCAAGGGCACCGCCATCTCGGCGCCGAGAAAATTCCACATCGACTGCTCGCCCCAGAGACAGCCCTGCGCCGGCTGCGCGAAAGGGACGTGCAGGTAGCCCGACACGGACAGGCCGAACCGCTTGCGGAACGCCATGGGCCTGAACGAGAGCCCGAGTGTCTGGGGCTTGATGATCTGCATGGGGGCAAGCTTGTTTCAGAAACCGGAGGAATTGGGTTCGGACGAATTGGGCTCTGATGAGCTGGGCTCGGATGAGCTGGGCCCGGATGAACTGGGCTCGGACGAACTGGGCTCGGACGAGCTGGGCTCTGACGAGCTGGGCTCCGACGAGCTGGGCTCCGACGAGGTCGGCCCGTCGCCGCCGGCGGATGGATCGCTGGAAGATCCGCCGTCGGGCACGGCAAAGGGGTCGTAGTCCGATGAGAAGGCGTCGCCCCGGGTGTTCTGGGTGCTCGTCGGCGCGTCCTTGTCCATGGTGCCCGCGCCGTCGGTCGCCAGGCGGTTCAGGCGCGCGGCCAGGCCCGGGTGCCCGGCAGCGGCGGCATCCCGGGCCGCCTGCGCCAGTTCCGCCTTGGCATCGCTGTACTGGTCCGACAGCTCGGCGAACCCGATGACGGAGGACATGAAGCCCACGTTCACCCCTTCCAGCACGCCGACGATCGCCAGGAACTCCGCGCCCTCGCTCAGCACCGTGGCGCCGCCGCCGGCGGCCCCTCCGCCGGGCACGTACATCTTCATCGAGTTCATCTCGATGTGCGGCCCCACCGCGATGCTCAGCTTGGCGGCGGCCACCGCCTCGAACTGCAGCGCCAGCGTGTTGCTGATGCTCGCACCCATGAAGGTGTCGATGGCCACGCCGAGAAAGGTGCTGCGGGCCAGCCCCATGTTTGTCTCGCTCGCCATGCCGACGTAGCCGCTGTTGTTGTTCCCCATGACCGTGACGTTGTTCTCGATCGACGTCTGGTTGATCTTGCCGACCGCCAGGATCGAGGCATCCGTGTTGCTCAGCACGCTGAACTTGTTCGCCATGATCGAGTAGGGGCCGCTGGGCACCGCCATCACCGCGGAATTGGCACCGGTGATCTTCCATTCGAAGTGCGGCGTTTCCATCACGATGGTGGCCGCCTTGAAGCCCATGTTTCCGGAGACGGTGAAGGTCTGGTTGCCGCTTACCTTGCGCGTTTCATTGCCTGTGGTGTGGTCGATGCGGTTGCCCGAGGTCTTGGTGCGGATGTCGCCCTTGGCCTCGACCTGGTGCACGCCGTCCACGGTGGTGACCTGGTTGCCGACGATCTTGTTTTCCTGGTTGCCGATGACCTTCAGGCTCTGGTTGACGTCGACGATGTGCGACTCGTTGTTCTTGACGTGGATGCTGCGGTTGCGCGTGACGGCCAGGCTCTGGTCGCGCTGGACGATGCCGCTCTGGTCGCGCTCGACCACCAGGCTCTGGTCGCGGCCCACGGTGGTGGAATCGTCGCGCTCCACGCTGCGGCTCATGTTGCGCTCCGCATGGATGTTGATGTTCTCCTCGCCCTTCTTGTCCTCGAACATGATCTCGTTGTAGTTCGCGGGACCGCCGCCGGGCGTGGAGCGGGTCTTGAAGCCGCTCTGCGTGGGCGACTTGTAGGGAATGGGCTGGTCGTCGTTGTAGACACGGCCCACGACGATCGGCCGGTCGGGGTCGCCGTTGATGAAGTCGACGATCACCTCCTGGCCGATGCGCGGAATGAAGTACCCGCCCCAGCCCTTGCCGCTCCAGGGCTGCGACACGCGCACCCAGCAGGTCGACTTCTCGTTGCTCTCGTCGTAGCGGTCCCAGTGGAAGTGCACCTTCACGCGGCCGTGCTCGTCCACGTGCAGCTCGTCGCCCGCGGGGCCGACCACGATGGCCGTCTGCGGACCGGGCATGGTCACGCGCGGCGTGAGGCGCGGCGGCCGGTAGGCCCGCTCCATCGGTATCGCGGTGATCAGGAATGCGCTGGTGCCCGGCTGCGAGGTGCTGAGCATCGGCGTGCTGGCGATCAGGTCTTCCAGCACCTGCAGCGTGTCGGCGTTCACCGCATCGTCGCGCAGCACGCCGGCCAGCGCCGTGCGCAGGTCCTGCGGAACGGCCGTGCCGGCGCCCACGCTTTCATAGCCGGGGTGGCTTGCCATGAAGGTGCAGGCCGCGATCACGTAGTCGCCGTTGCGCGTGCCGTCGGGGTCGCCCTCGAACTTGAAGCTGCGCCCCGCAGCCACGTCGGGCCAGGTGGTCAGCGCCCAGTGGCGGTCGCGGCGCGCATTGAGCTCGTCGCCGCGCAGCTTGGTGCGGTTCTCGCCGTCGTCGCCCGTGAAGTAGCCGCCCGGGAATTCGAACTCCTCGAAGTCGGCCAGTTCGTGGTCGTCCTTCACATCGATGGTGGCAGCCAGCTTCTTCTTGATCGCCTTGAAGTCGCTGTCGCGCGAGGCCTGCTTGCCGGTGTCGAACTGGCGTGCGCTCACCCAGCGCGAGATCTCGTTGTGCCGCGCCTCGCTCGCGTCGCTGGACATGTAGCGCAGCGTGCCTTCCACCGGCAGCTTCTCGTGCGCCAGGTCGCTCGCGTCCGACAGGTGCATGGTGCCGGGCGCGTCGTGCGCGTCGAACCAGTAGTAGATGCCTTCGTCCTCAAGCAGGCGCGAGAGGAACTGGTAGTCGTTCTCCTGGTGCTGCACGCAGTAGCGCCGGGGCGTGTGGGTGCCGATGACGTTGCCGGCCTTGGTCTTCTTGAAGCGCTTGATCGGGCTGTCTTCGAAGACCGCGTCGAGCACCTCGAGCACCTTCTTGTCCTGCAGGATGCGCGAGTTGGTGCGCTTGGTGAGCAGCCAGAACCACGAGCGCAGCGTGATGCGGTATTCGAAATGCCTGCCCACATGCCCGGCCCGCACGAAGCGCACCGCATGGCCCTGGCAGTGGCGCTCGTGCACGCCGCCGTCCTTGTCCTGGAACTGGATGACCACGTCGAAGGCGCGGCCGAGAATGTCCTTGGCATCGAGCGCCTTGTTCTTCGACAGCACCGTGAGCTCGTAGGCCGACGGGCGCGCGAGCGCCTCGTGGCCCACGATGCGCCAGAACATCAGGTCGTCCTTGGCGGGTGAATCTGTCTCGATGCGGAACTCGTGATCGGCCATTTTTTACTCTTGATGCGCAGTTGCTCAGTCGAACGCGTAGGTGAAGTCGGCGTCCTTCACATCGAGCGCGACGCGGCGGATCTCGCCGCCCGAGGCCAGCCGCTGCAGGTACTCGACCGAGATGGTGGGCAGCACGGTGTTGGTCAGGATCGCGTCGATCACGCGCCCGCCCGACTCCGGGTCCTGGCAGCGCGCAACCACCTGGTCGACCACCGCGTCGCTGTATTCGAAGGGCACGCCGTGGTTGGTCTCCACGCGCTTCTTGATGCGGCCCAGCTGCAGCCGCACGATCTTCTTCATCATGTCGGGCGACAGCGGGTAGTAGGGAATGGTGACGATGCGGCCCAGCAGCGCAGGCGGGAACACCTTCATGAGCGGCGCTTTCAGCGCATCGGCCAGCGCGTTGGAATCGGGCAGCAGCTCGGGGTCGCGGCACATGCTCATCACCAGCTCGCTGCCGGCGTTGGTGGTGAGCAGGATGATCGTGTTCTTGAAGTCGATCATGCGGCCCTCGCCGTCTTCCATCCAGCCCTTGTCGAACACCTGGAAGAAGATCTCGTGCACGTCGGGGTGGGCCTTCTCGACCTCGTCGAGCAGCACCACGCTGTAGGGCCGGCGGCGCACCGCCTCGGTCAGGATGCCGCCCTCGCCGTAGCCCACGTAGCCCGGCGGCGCGCCCTTGAGCGTGGAGACGGTGTGCGCCTCCTGGAATTCGCTCATGTTGATGGTGATGATGTTCTGCTCGCCGCCGTACAGCGCCTCGGCCAGTGCCAGCGCGGTTTCGGTCTTGCCCACGCCCGAGGTGCCGCAGAGCATGAAGACGCCGATCGGCTTTTGCGGGTTGTCCAGCCGCGCGCGAGACGTCTGGATGCGCCGCGCGATCATCTCCAGGCCGTGCTTCTGGCCGATGACGCGCTGGTTGAGCGTGTCGGCGAGCTTGAGCACCGCCTCCACTTCGTTCTTGACCATGCGGCCGACGGGAATGCCGGTCCAGTCGGCCACCACCGAGGCCACCGCCTGCTCGTCGACCGAAGGCAGGATCAGTGGCGACTCGCCTTGCACCGCATGGATCTTGGCCTGCAGCGCATGCAGTTCTTCAAGCAGCGCAGCGCGGTCTTCGCTCCCTCCCTCGCCGGGGGAGGGCTGGGGTGGGGGCACGTCGGCTTTCGCATCGCCCTCGGCGGAAGCAGTGTCCACCGGCTTGCTCCCCGCACGCAATTTGCTGCGCAATTCCAGCAACCGATCGACCAGCCCCTTCTCTTCCTTCCAGCGGGCGTTGAGCGCTTCCAGCTGCCCGTTCGATTCCAGCAGCAGCGCGGAGACCTGCGCCGCGCGCTTGGTCACGTCGATGCCGATGGCTTCCTCGCGGCCGATGATCTCCTGCTCGACCGTGAGTCCCTCGATGCGGCGCATGCAGTCCTCCACCTCCGGCGGCGTCGCGTGCTGACTCACAGCCACGCGCGCGCATGCCGTGTCGAGCAGGCTCACGGCCTTGTCGGGCAATTGGCGCGCGGGAATGTAGCGGTGGCTCAGCTTCACGGCCGCCTCGATGGCCTCGTCGAGCAGCTGCACGCGGTGGTGCTTCTCGAGCACGCTGGCCACGCCGCGCAGCATCAAGATGGCCTTCACCTCGTCGGGCTCGGGCACCTGCACCACCTGGAAGCGCCGCGTCAGCGCCGGGTCTTTCTCGATGTACTTCTTGTACTCGGCCCAGGTGGTGGCGCCGATGGTGCGCAGGTTGCCGCGCGCCAGCGCGGGCTTCAGCAGGTTGGCCGCATCGCCGGTGCCGGCCGCGCCGCCCGCGCCCACCAGCGTGTGGATCTCGTCGATGAAAAGAATGATGGGCGTGGGCGATGCCTGCACCTCGTCGATCACCTGGCGCAGCCGCTGCTCGAACTCGCCCTTCATGCTGGCGCCGGCCTGCAGGAGGCCGATGTCGAGCGTGAGCAGCTTCACGTCTTTGAGCTGCGGTGGCACGTCGCCGCGCGCGAGGCGCTGCGCGAAGCCTTCAACCACGGCCGTCTTGCCAACGCCCGCCTCGCCCGTGAGCAGCGGATTGTTCTGGCGGCGGCGCATCAGGATGTCGACGATCTGGCGGATCTCCTCGTCGCGTCCGGTGATCGGGTCCATCTCGCCCTTCTTGGCCTTCTCGGTGAGGTCGACCGCGAACTTCTTGAGCGCGTCGCCCTTGCCCATGGCGGCGGGCGCCATCGCGCCCGAGTCTTCGCCGGGAGCGCCGCTGCCCATGCCGGTGCCGTCCTGCGCGCGCATCTGCGATTCGGGCGAGGCGTCGCAGATCTTCGCGAAGTTGTCGGCCAGGTCCTCGACCTTGACCTTCTCGAACTGCTTCGACAAACCGAACAGCGGGTTGCGCAGGCTCTGCGTCTTCAGCATGCCCACCAGGATGTAGCCGGTGCGCACCTGCGCCTCGCCGAACTGCAGCGTGGCATAGGTCCAGGCGCGCTCGATGGCGTTCTCGATGTGCGGGGAAAAATCGCTGATGGCGGTGGCGCCGCGCGGCAGGCGGTCGAGCGCGGCCGTCATGTCCTTGGCGACGACCGACACGTCGAGGCCGTAGTGCTGGATCACGCGGTGCAGGTCGGAGTCCTGCGCCTGCAGCAGCTGTGCGAACCAGTGCTCCAGTTCCACATACGGATTGCCCCGCATCTTGCAGAACACCGTGGCGCCCTCGATGGCCTTGTAGGCCAGCGAGTTGAGTTTGCCGAAAAGGGCGGTGCGACTGATTTCACTCATGGAAGACTCCGTATCTGTTGAAGACGATTCATGCCGGTAAATTCGAAGTTCGACGATCCGTGTCCGGCGTCAATGCGCAGAAAGCCTTGCGCTGGCCAGCCACCCCTGCACGTCCTGCCCCGCTTCGCGGCGCGGCACGATCGGCTCGATGCGAACGGCACCAAAGTCGGCAGCCGCAAGGCAGGCCTCCACATGCGCAGCCGCATGGCGGTAGCGGCCGCTGCCTTCGAGCCTGAAGTCGTGCTGTCCCCCGGGCATGGCCTCGACCGTGAACACCACCCCGCCCGCCGGACGCAGCGCGCGCGCGGCCGCCGCCAGCACCTCGTGCAAGTCGCCGAAGTAGCACAGCGTGTCAGCCGATATCACCAGGTCGAAGCGGCCGGGCTGGGTCTGCAGGTAGTGGGTGAGCTCGGCCTTGTGCAGCACGTCGTAGCCGCCGCGCTGCTCCGCGCGCTGCAGCATGCCGACCGACAGGTCGCAGCCGGCCAGGTGCGCGGCCCAGGGCCGCAGCAACGGGGCGCAGAGCCCGGTGCCGCAGCCGGCATCGACCACGGCCAGGCTCGCGGCCGGCGCGCCATGCATTTGCTGCACCGCCTGCGCCACCAGTTCGGGCGCACGGTAGTGCAGCTTCTCCAGGCTGGCGTCGAAGCTTCCGGCGTAGCTGTCGAACACGGTCTCCACATAGCCGTCGCTGGCGCGCGCGGGCGCCTGCCCCTCGCAGGCGGCCAGCAGATGAGTGACCACGGGATTGCCTGGATCCTCGGCCAGCCACTCCCGGTACATGCCAAGGGCCTGCCCATGCTCTCCGAGCAGTTCCAGCGCGCGAATCACCTGCGAGCGGGCGCTCAGGTTGCGCGGCTGCAGCAGCACCGCGCGGCTGTTGGCGATGACGCTCTCATGGATGCGCCCCTGCTCCATCAGCGCGATCGACAGGTTGTACCAGGCCTCGCTGAATTCCGGCCGCAGTTCGATCGCCTGGCGGCTCACGCGCTCGGCGGCTTGCCAGTGGCCCTTGCGGCGTTCGAGCGATGCGATGTTGCTCAGTGCATCGGCGCCTTCGTCGCCTTCTTTGGCGAAGGAAACGCTGTTGCCGTAGGCCAGCATCGCGCCGTCGATGCGGCCGGTCTCGACCAGCAGGTTGCCCAGGTTGTTCCAGGCGCCGCTTTGCGCGGGTTGCAGCGTGAGCGACCTTCCGATCAACGCGATGCTCTCGTTGCTGCGGCCTTGCGCATGGCGCAGCAGGCCCTGGTAGTGCAGGGCGTCGGGGTCGGCCGGCGCGGCCTCCAGGAGGCGGTCCAGCAATCGGTCCGCCGCGTCCAGCTTCTGCGCCTTGACCAGGGCCGCGGCTTGCGCCAGCGCGGCCGCGTGCGCCGTCGTGTCCGGGTGCACGGGCGTCGTCGTCATGCGGCGGCTCCCACGGTGGCCTGGGCGCTGCGGGCGGTCATCGGGCGGTTGCCGATGCGCACGTCCGCCGCATCCTTGGCACGCGTGCGCTGGCCGAGCCACGAGACCCAGCCCAGGCGCGGCGCGTTGCCCTTGGCCTGGCCAAGGCGCGTGGCGGGCACCTGCGTCGTCTCGAGCACCAGCTCGGCGTCCCATTCGAGTTCGTCGCCGAGCAGCTGCTGCATCCAGCGCTGCAGCACCGGCTGCGCGTTGCCGGTCGGCAGGAACATGCGGTACTGCGCGAGCGTGAGCGGGCCGATGTGCAGGCGCACACGGTGCTGCCGGTCCCACGCGCGCGTGCCGAGCATCGCGCCCATGCCCATCGAACGCGAACTCTCGCCCTGCCCCAGCCGCGTGAGCTCGCCGGCGGGCAGGCTCATCCAGTGGCCGACCCAGCGCTCCAGCTTCACGGGCACGCCGAAGTAGCTGCACAGCACCGCTTCCACGCTCTCGGCGTTGTGCACGCGGCGCGCGAGCCAGCCCGAGAAATGCAGGCGCGCATCGTCGTGCACCTCGTCGCGCTCGATGCGCCCCGGCGTGCCGATGCCCACGAACGCGCCAACCTGCAGGCGGAAGCGGTCCTCGCCCGGCCGGTCGAGCGCCACCGCGGGCCGCGCCTGCGCCCAGGCGCGGTAGAAGTGCAGCGAGAAGCGGTGCAGAAAGCTGTCGAGAAAGGCCAGCCAGGTCGGATCGCCATGGTTCAGGCTGCGCTCGCGGATGAAGTCGCTCAGGTGCACCGGCAGCGGACCGTTGGGCCCGACATAGCTGAAGAAGTGCTGGCGCAGGCGCGGTGGCGAATACGCGCTGGCCGGCTCGAAGCGGCTGAAGCTGGCCGGCGCGAACGACAGCGACGGCTCCTGTCCCACGCGCACCGGCTCCGCGCTCGGCAGCAGGGCACGGCCCCAGCGCGGCGTGGTCGCGGCCACCGACTCCAGCCGGCGCAGCACCGCAAAATAGTCGAAGGACCACGGCTCGGCCGACCATGCGCGCAGCGCGGTGTCGACCCGCGTGTTGACCGCCCCCCCCAGGCTCGCGCCCTCGGGGGGCCGGGCGGCGCTCACAGGATCTGCCGGGTCCCGCACAGCGGCCTCCATCGCATGGTCTCGCCCCGGCCCGCCACGCGCAGCACGGTCTCGACGAAATGGTTGACCTCCACATGGCGCGCCAGAAAGCGCGCCATCACCGCGCCGAACAGGAACACGCTGTGGCCGTGGAATGCGTCCTTGTCGACCTCGAGCGTCACTTCGAGCCCGCGCCCAAAGGCGATCGGCCCCTTGAGCGGCAGGCGGCGCGCCACGGGCTTGGCTTTCACCGAGAGCAGCCCGCGCACCTGGCCCTGGCGCATCTCGTCGGCATGCGTGGCATAGAGCATCAGCGTTTCGCGCAATGCGGCGGCGCCTTGCTCCGGCGTGCTGTCGGAGATCGACAGGTAGTTGAGCGCCAGGTGATCGACCACCCGCCAGCCCAGCCCCTGGCTCACCACCGGCGACACCGGCCGCGAAGGACCGCGCACCATGCGTACCCGCTGCACGGGGAAGGAGTCGACGCAGTCGAAGTCGTTGTCGCGTCCCAGCGGCATCAGGAGCGGCAGGTCGCGGTTGGTGCACAGCGCGGCCACCGCAAGCTGCCGCAGCGCGGCCGCATACGGCGCCTGCTGCGGATCGACGATCTGCATGTAGACCTCGGAGCCGATGTGGCTGCTGCGATGGCCCTCGGTGCGCTGGCGCACCGACAGCATCCGCGGCTCGCGCGTGGTCGTGAAGTAAGCCGGGTGGCTGTGCCGCGTGCCGTGGAAGGCCGAATAGAAGGGGCGGAACACCTGTTCGGCGGCCGCTGCATCGGCGCCCGGTGCGCCGTGGCCGATGACCTCGGTGACGGTGTGCACCTCGAAATCCTGCGGGCGCGTGCGGTCGGGCACCAGGTGGAACTGGCTCACGCCTTCGGTCAGCGGCACGCGGTCGAGCCGCTTGTTGAACAGGTTGATCACCGGCACGCAGTGCAGCTGCACGTTGTCGGCGCTCACCAGTTTTTCGAGCGCCGCATCGCCGCGCGAGAACAGCAGCACGAGCTCGACCTCGGCGACCGGCATGGCCGCAAGCACCGACTGCAGCCCGGCAATGCGCAGGAACTGGAAGCGCTGTGGAAACGCGAAGTACTCCTGCAGCAGCCGAAAGCCCGAGAAGCCGGTGGCCGTGACCGGCAGCAGCGCTTCATCGTCCTCGAAGCCGACCGGCAGGATCGCCGTGGCCGGCAGGCTCTGCGCCGCGCCCTGCAGCGCACCGGTGGGCGACAGCGGCCGCACCATCACGCCGATGGGCTGGCCCAGCGCGCACTCCTGCAGCTGCCACGCCACATCTTCGGCGCCGCCCAGATGCAGCACCAGGTCGTCGAGCTGAATCTGGCTGAAGTTGAGCCCCGCCGTCGCATGCAGCGTGATGCGCAGGCCGCCGCGGATGGCGCGGGACTGGGGGTGCGTGGCGAGCGGCAGGTCGGGCGCATAGGTGAAGTACTGGGCGCGCTGGATCTCGATCGGCCAGATGCGCAGCGCGCTCGAGGTGCGGAACTCGCAGTGCGTGTTCTGCCCCACGGCCTGCCGCGCGCGCAGGCCCGCGCCGCGCGGCAGCCTGGGACCGGTCGCAAGGTTGGCGTCGTCCAGGTCGGGCGAGAACGAGACCACCGCCATGGCGGGCGTGGGCGCGAGGAAATTCGGATAGACGATGTCGAGCAGGTGGCCCGTGAAGCGCGGGTATTCGGCATCGAGCTTGAGGTTGACGCGCGCCGACAGGAAGGCCGTGGCCTCGATCAGCCGCTCGACGTACGGATCGGCGACCTCCTGGCCTTCGATGCCCAGGCGGTGCGCGATCTTCGGAAAGGCGCGCGCAAACTCCGAGGAGCTCTCGCGGAAGTAGCGCAGTTCCTGTTCATACAGGTTCAGCAGCCGAGGGTCCATGTCGGACTCACCTTGGGTTTTGCGCCATGTCCACGATCTCGATGCGTCCTTCTTCCAGGTCTACACGGCTTCGCATCAGGAACTCGAGCGGCACGGGCTGCGCCCACAGCATGCCGCGGATCTGCAGGCCGATGCTGTTGTGCGAGTCGAGTGCCGAGCCTTCCATGACGAGTTCAACTTCGAGAGTGCGGGACAAAATGCGCGGCTCGAACTGCAGGATTGCGTTCTTCAAAGCCTGTTCCATGCTGACACGCTGCACCGACGAGGTGAACTGGCCAGACAGCATAGGCAATCCGTAGTTGATGACCGAGCGCGCGGCGTTCGGGTATTGCTTGTCGTCCATCGCAAGCCCGAAGCCGGTGGCGTTGAAGAGCCAGCTCAGGTCGCGCAGCACGGCCGAGCGCAGCGCCTGCTTGGTGAGCGTGCGCTTGTCGTCGCTCTCGCGCTTTTCGGTGGGCGCGTCGTCGACCAGGCGGTCGAGCAGCGACGGCTGCAGGCGCTCCTGGGCGGTGAGCTCGGCCACGATCAGCCGCCTGCATCGCCGAGGCCGTCCTGCGCTGCGGCAGAGGCGGTGGGCGTGAAAAGGATCTCGCGCACGTCCATGAGCGCGTACTCGCCCGCGTCGCTGCCGAGCACGCGCTGGCCGCGGCCGGCCCAGACCTCGGGGCGCAGTTCGCGCCACTCGGTCTTGCGCGCGAGCCGCAGCTCGCCGTCCTCGCTGTTCTCGCTGCCCTCGTAGCGCGTGGGAATCAGCGCCAGCGTTTCGCCGCCGTTCTCGAACTGCAGGTGCGCGGGCATCCAGACGCAGTCGCGCAGGTCCTCGGGCGGCTCGATCTTGATGTGCGCAAGCCGCGCGTAGGGAATCCAGTAGTACTTGCCGTTGACGAAGGCTTCGAGCACCGGGCCCAGGCGCATGTCGGCATCGGCCAGCCATTCGAAGGGCACGCCGTCGATGGTGCCGGCGATGGCGGGTGCGCCGTCGAAGGCCCGCTGGCGAAGGTCCTCGGCCAGTTCGCTCTCGCCGCGGCCCTGGCGCAGCAGCGATTCGATCAGCAGCGCCAGCCATTCGTCGGGCTGGCCGAAGATCATCGGCGTGCGCGTGCCGGCGAACACCTCGGCGCGCAGGCCTTCGCAGCGCACGGCGTCGCCATACACCTGCTTCATGGGAACGGCGAGCGCATCGAGCTCGGCCGCCACGGTGAGCTGGTTGAGCGCGCGTTCCCACTGGCCCAGCACGCACAGCAGCTGCGCCATGAAGACGCGGTGCTTGCTGTCGGCGGGCTTGGCGCGGACCTCGTCGCTCAGGGCCTTGAGCGCGGCGACGGGGTCGGCGGACTTGAGGAGTTCGGCGGAGCTGGCCATGTCAGTTCCCCGCGAAGGTGCAGGTGCGGACGGCGCCCCGCGCGCCCGTCTGCTGCTGCGGCGCCGAGCGGATCTCCAGCTTCGTGTAGTCGAAGAAGATCAGGTCGCAGGGCCGCTTGGGCGTGCCGCCGGTGACGATGGCGTGGCAGTTCACGCGCGCGCCTTCGAGCACGAATTCGAGGTGCGACTGCTGGTCCTTGGAACTGTCGCCACCGGCCTTGAAGACCGAGATGGTCACCTTCAGGTCGCTGTCCTGGCTCTTCAGCAGGCTCGCGATGGAGGCCGTGGCCGCATCGCAGTCGCGGATCACGATGAAGGCGTGGTTGCGCAGCTTGCCCTTGGTGGAGCCGGGCGGAACGACGACGTCCGACTTGTACGAGTAGCCGCCGATGTCCATGCGCTGCTTGCCGTCTTCGTAGGTGCGCTTGGACTCTCCCTCGATCGGCGAGCCCTTGCTCTCGATCATCATCGCGAAGTCGTTGCCCGATTCGCCCGACAGGTAGTCGAGCAGGCGCAGGGCCTCGTCGGGGTCCAGTTTTCCATCGTAGGTCCAGCTCATGTCGATCTCCTGAAAAAAATCCGGTGGTCTGTCGTTACCTGGCGGACAAGGCTTCGCCCGCCCAATGCACCATTGCGGCAAAGCTCTGCCGCTCGCTGTCTTGCTGCAGGGCGCCGCGCACCCGCACCTGGGCCACCCCGTCGGCCGTGCCGGCGCCGAACAGGCGCGGCGCGCTGTAGGGCGTTGCCGGCGCGGCCAGCACCAGCAGCCGGCCGCCTTCGGCGTTGAACCAGGGCAATTCGAAGCGCTTGACGGCGGGCGCGTCGCGCGTGCCGCGCTTGAAGCGGTTGGTCTCGCCAGGGTCCCCGGGGTAGACCTGGCGTGCACCGCCCTGCGGGTCGATGCCGACGACGACAAGGTCCACCGAGCGCCCGGTGGCATTGCGCACATTGAGCACGGCGCGCTCGCCGGCACGCAGCGGCAGCAGCCCGGCGCCGGCCTGGCGGGCCGGACCGCTGCGCACCAGGCGGTCGCCGTTCCACACTTCGAACAGTGCGTCGAAGCCCTCGAACTGCGCATCCCTGGCGATGGCGTAGAGCTGGCTGAGCCACTTGAGCCGGGCCAGCATTTCAAGATGCCGGCGGGCCGCTGCGGCATCGGCCGGCACAGGCCTGGCGCCGGCGCCGAGCGCGGGCGAGAGCACGTCGAGCCGGGAGGCGCTCCAGTGCACGTCGGCACCGTCCGCCGCGGCCACGGCGACGACCGAGGCGGGGTAGTCGAGGCTCAACCCGGGCGGCAGGCCCTGCTCCGCACGCACGCGCAGCGCGACCGACGCCGGTTCGCCGAGCGGCGTGATGTTCCAGAGCGCGGCGCCGGACAGCTCGCGCAGCGCGGGCGGCACCGCCATGCGCGCCTTGTCGGTGTAGGCCTGCAGCAGCAGGCCCTCGGCGCTGCGCACCGTGCCGTCTTCCATCGTGGCCAGCACGCGCAGCGGCTGCTGCGCCACCAGCCCGTCGAGCTGGCCGGCCTGCAGGACCAGCGCGTCGCCGGAGCGCTGTGCGCGCCACACCGGCCGCGTCGAAACCGGCTGCGCGCGGTTGGCGAAGATCGGCGCATCGAGGTTGCCCTCGGCCACCGGCGATGGCAGCTCGCGCGTGGGAAAGCGCTGCGCGAGTTCGTCGATCACCGGCGGATAGGCCGCGAGCACGCCATCGAACAGCTCGCGCCAGGTGGCGGGCCGGCGCGAGAGCGCCTCCACCACGGCCCAGGTCAGGAGGCCCTGCGGGCGCGCATTGCGGCTCTTGCGCGGCAGCCGCAGCTCGGGCGTGATCTGGTGGCTCTCGGAGGCGAAGAGCGCGACATAGCGCGCGCGCGGCACCGGCTCGGTCGCGGCGGGCCGCGCCACGGGAGCGCGCGCCGCCGGAGCGGGCGCCCCGAGCAGCTGTCCGATGCGCAGGCCGCGCCAGCGCACCTCGTCGTCGGCCGGCCCATCGGCGATGAGCGGGCTCTCGGCCGTGCCGCTGCGGGTCATCGAGTTTGCCGAGCAGGTGTCGAAGATGGAGGCGACGAACACGTTGCGCGCGAGGAGGGCCTGGATCCAGGCATCGAAATCGGCATCGCGCAGGTCGCCCGTGAGCGCGCTGTCGCTGCCGAGCGTGCCGCGCACATCGCGCGCGAGAAAGTTTTCCGAAAGGCCGTCGGGCTCCTGGTAGAGCTTGCTGCTGTCGCGCAGGCGGGTGCCGTGGCCCGAGAAGTAGAGCAGCACGAAGTCGCCGCTTCTCGATTGCGCGAGCAGCCGGCCGAGTGCATCGTGGATGGCCTGCGATTCGGGCAGCACCGCGCCGCCCACGCCGTCGGCGAGCACGGTGATGTCGGATGGGGCAAAGCCCTGCTTCAGCAAGGCATCGCGCATCAGCATCACGTCGTTGCGCGGCGCCTGCAGCCACAGGGCCTGCGGCTGGTTGACGAGTTCGGAGACGCCGACGAGCAGGGCACGCTGGGTGGCGAAGGAAAAGCTGCTGCAGGCAAGCAGCCACGCCATTAGCAACGTTTGCAGGAAGCGCCGCTGTGTTGCTCCCTCTCCCCTTGGGGAGAGGGCTGGGGTGAGGGCCGGCGGCGATGGCGAGGGCGATGCTTTTGCGAAGGCACCTACCCTCACCCTGCCCCTCTCCCGCAAGCGGGAGAGGGAACAAGACAGCATGCAGGCCGATGTCATGGCCGCCCCGAGACCGGTCCGGCCGACTCGACCAGCGGCGATGCCGCAAGCACCGCGCGGCCGCCGACCGGATCGGCCGCGCGCAGCCGCCAGACGCCGTTCGCATCCGGCCCGCCGACCACCTCGGCCGGCATCGAGCGCAGCAGGCGGCCGGCCTCGTCGATGCGCACGCCGTCCTTCCAGCGCACGACCAGGTTGGCTTGCGTTGCAACGGGCACGGCGGGCACCGCACGAAAGCGCACATCGTCCTGCTCCGCATCCCGGCTGCCGAGCAGGCCGGTGTTCTGCACCACCGCGAACAGCGCCAGCACCGCGAACGCGGGACGCAGCCATCCGCCGGAACCGAACCAGTGCCGGATGCTGCCCCACCAGCCGCCTTCGGGCCGCGGCTGCGGCCGGGCGCGCGGCACGCTCGGCGGCGCCGATGCGCGGCTCGAAGCCGGCTGAAGGGCCGTGCCCAGCTGCGATGCGGCGGAGCGATAGAGCGCCTGGTAGTCGGCACGCGGATCCTGCGCAGCGAGCGGCGTACCGGACAGCACCGAGAACACGCCGCCCACGGTGCGCAGCGCAATGCGCCCGGGCTCGGGCGCGATGGCCAGCGGCGCCTGCGCGGCCCATTCGTCGTGCACCGCGCGGATCGCGGCGAGCCGGGTGGCCGAGACCTCGCCGAGCACGCGCGCGCACAGCTGCGGACTCGGTTCGAGCGTGAGCATGTTCCAGGCCTGCACCAGGCCGAAGGCCGGCTCGAAGGGCTCGTCGCCGGGCTCGAGCAGCACGTCGAACGGCCCGGCCCAGTCGGCCTCGCCCGCGGCCATCCAGCCCTGCCACAGGTTGCCGTGGATGCAGCGGTCGAGCAGTACGCCGAGCAGCCGCCCTTCGTGCACCACGCTCACGAGGCGGCCCGGCGCCCAGCGCGCACTGAAGGCGCGCTGGGCGACAGCCTCGCGGCGCCGGGCCAATTCGGTGAGCGGAAGCACGAGATCGAGCACGGCACGCGGCGGCGCGGCCGCGGTGCCCTGCTGCGCGGCGCCGGGCATCGCGACGGCGGTCTCCTGGCCGGGCGCGCCCGGCCCCGCAGGCGCGGTGCCCGCGGCCTGGAATGCGCTTCGGATCACGCTGAGCGGGGGCCAGAGGTCGGTGTTCATGGCGGTCTGTTCCTGAATGGCTATGTCTTCAGGCATAAGACGCTTCAGCACCGAGGATTTTGAAAACCTGCAGGATCGCCGCCATGTTGCCGGGCTCGATCGCGATGCCCAGGGTCTGCTGGATCCAGCCCCCAAGCCGGGTCTTGGCGTAGTCGGCGGTGAGGCCCTCGCGCTTGTGCACCAGGCCCAGCCGGCCCGCGCGGTAGTGGTAGGAGGCGATGGCATGGCGCGAGGCAATGCCCGAGAGGCCGCCCTCGGCCTCCTTGCCGAAGCCCTCGCACAGCAGGATGCGCTCGGGCTCGGGCAGCTCGGCGATGAAGGCGCGCGCGGCCAGCTGCACCGCGCCGGCGCTCAGGCCGTGTTCCGCGAGGCAGCCTTCGAGGTCTTCACCGGCGCCCAGCGCATCTTCGAGCTGCGCTTCGCTGACCTGCTCGCCGATCGAGAGCTTGCGCCGGAATGCGCTCGCGCGCGTGCAGTCGATCAGGTAGCGGCGGAAGTACGCGCACAGCGCAAAGGCGGTGGAGGGCGCGCTGTGTCCCGCGCGCTCGTCGGCCTCGTCGGGATCGGCATCGAGCCGCAGCACCTTCACGTAGATGAACTGCGCCACCAGCTCCTGCCGGCCTTCGCCCAGCACCTGCAGCTCGGGCGGATTGCAGGCCACGAGCGCATCGCCCACGATGCGGTACATGGTGCCCATGTCGCCCGGGGACAGCGTCTGCCGGCGCTGCCAGAGGCGGACGAGTTCGGTGCTTTCCGCGGACGAAAGGGTTTCTTGCATGGGTCAGCGGCCGCCGCCGGGCCGCCCCAAGGCGGGCCGCGCCTCACCCTCGGGGGGTGGAGTTACAGGAGCGCAGCGAGTGAAAAGCCGGGGGGCAGACATGACTCAGTCGTCCACGCACACGCCTTCGGTCGGCACCAGGCACTGCGGCAGGCCGGCGCCCGCCGGGCCGCCGCGCGTGCGGATGGCCGAGGACACCGCCGCCGTGGCCACGGCCAGGCCGCGCGGCAGCAAGATCCAGAGCTGGCCGCGCTCCTTCATGCGGCGCGCGTTGTTCGCGGCCTGCTGGCCGTTGCCGAAGAAATAGTCGGCCCGCACCGCGCCGCGGATCGCGCCGCCGGTGTCCTGCGCAATGGTCAGCCGCTGCATAGGCGCACCGGTGCCGGGCGCGCGGGTCGACACGAACACCGGGTAGCCCAGCGGCGTGCTGCGCGGGTCCACCGCGATCGAGCGGCCCGCCGACAGCGGCACGCCGAATGCGCCCACCGGCCCGCCCGAAGGCGACGGCGATTCCTTGAAGAACACGTAGCTCGGGTCCTTGATGCCCGAGCCGACCACCGGCCCGGCCGTGCGCCGCCCCGGCACCAGCACCGCGCCGCTGGCCGTGGGCTGCGCAAGCGTGAAGCCGCGCGTGCGGATGGTGCCGGTCGCGGGGCCGCCAACGTCGTCGTCCTCGTCGCCGTCGTCGAGCTGCAGTTCGATCGACGAGCCGCGCACCTTGACCGGGCTGCGCGGCTTGCCGTTGGCCGCCTGCGCCAGCGTGGGGCGGAAAGGCTGGCCGTTCTGCTCGGCATAGGCCACGCGGATGATGTCGCCGTTGGCCAGCTTGATGCGGCCCGAACCCTGGATCTGCATTTCGTAGAGCGCGGTGGCGCTGCTCACGAAGGCCAGCACGCGGGCATTGGGCGCGCCCTTGGTCTCGATCTCTTCGCGCGTGTAGTAGGGCAGCAGTTGCTTGCCCTCGATGCGCAGGCGCACCTTGCGGTCGAGCGTGTCGCGCGTGATGGCCGAAAGGTCCAGCGCATAGAGCCCCGGCGCGCCCATGTCGCGCGTGCTGAGGCCGGTCTGCACCACCACGTTGCGGCCCTCGACCTTTGCCGCCACCGTGCCGCTGCCGGCCGGCAGCTTGCGCGCATCGGCAAACAGCATGTCCTCGGGCTGGCCATAGACCGGGTAGATGAACGGCGCCGCGTACTGCCGGCTGCCCGGGATCTCGGGCTCGAAGTAGCCGGTGACCACGCCATCGGGCTTGCGGTCGTCGTCGCGGATCTGGTAGGCCGAGAACTCCTGCTCGAAGAAGGCGCGGATCGCGCTGTTGTTCTTGCTGTCGACCCGGAGGGCGCGCGCGCACACGTCCTTCCACTCGGCGCCGCGGCCGGTGAGCACCTTGCAGCTGCCGAGGAAGGCGGGCCAGCTTTCGGAGAAGTCGTCGCGCGCCCATCCGGGCACGGCATCGAAGCTGACCGAGGTGTAGGTGGCCAGCTGGGTCGAGAAGGTGCGCGCCTGGCCGGCCGTGCTCGAGCCGGCGGGGCGCGGCGGTGGGGGCGTCGCCGTCGTCGAGCCGGCGGCCGCCGCGCTGGCCGCCGTGTCCGAAGCGCCGGCGCTCGCCGTCGGCGGCGGGTTGGCGCAGCCCGCCGCAAGCATGGCTGCTGCGGTGGCCGCCCAGCGCAGGGCGGAAATGAAAAGAACCGGCGACGGTGTCGTGTTCATGAAAGCCTCCTTGTCCGGAAAGAGCGGCCCAACGGGCCAACGCTCTGCAGACGATTACTTCTCGACGATTTTGAAATTCGCGACGCCGTAGACGTCGTTGCAAGGGGTGTTGGGCGCGCAGACCGGCTTGCCCAGCAAAGGCGACGGACCCGTGCCGCGGCTGGCTTCGAGCGCCGCCAGCACGGGCAGCGGAAATTGCGGAAACACGCCGTCGTTCTGCACGCCCGAACCGCCGAAGTCGCGCTCGTGCTCGCTCACGAGCACCGCGAACTGGTTGGTGCCGGCCGGACCGCCCGCATCCATCGGCCAGGAGGCGCGCGGTAGCGAGAGCGGGCTGCCTGCGGTGATCTTGTTGTACTTGTCGAGCAGGTTCGGGAACAGCAGGAACATCTCGCCGCCGCTGGACAGCAGGAACACGTAGACGAAACCCTCGCGCTTGCTGCGGACCTCGAAGGCGAGCTTGTCCTTGCCGATCGACACCTCGGCCTTCCTGGGCGCGGCCGTCACGTCGAAGCCCGGCGCCGCGCCCGCCGCGAGCGACTGCAGCGATTCGAGCGGCGTGCGGGGCGCCGGAGGTGGCGGCGGTGGTGGCGGAGGTGCCTGGACCACGCGCGGTTCGGGCGGCGGCGGCGGTGCGACTACCGCGACCTGCTTGCCGCCGTTGTTGTCCCCTTCCGCGGCCGCGGTGGTGCGGCCCTGGTACCACCACCAGCCGCCGCCGGCCACGGCGGCCAGCACCGCCACCGAGGCGATCGCGGCCACGGCCTTGCCGCTGTTCTTTTCGCCCGCGCCCGGAGCGGGTGCCGGCGCGGGTGATGCCTTGCCGCGTCCGATCGTCGTCGGCAGGTCGGCGTTGCCGGTGTTGTTCCGCGCGCCCGAGCCGCCGGGCGTGGTGCGCGGCGGCGGCGCGATGCTGTGGCCCACCTCCAGGTCGAGCGCGGCGCGGAACTCGGCCATCGACTGCGGCCGCGATTCGGGCCGCACGCCCAGGCCCGCGTCGATCGCCTGCAAGAGGCGCAGGCTGTAGCGCTGGCGCAGGATGTCGTTGCCCACGAGCGGCACGTAGCTGTCGGACAGGAGCCGCGCCACCGAGGGCGGCGGCGCGCGCCCGCACACGGCCACATGCATCACCGCCGCGAGCGCGTAGACGTCGGTCCACGCGCCCTGCGACATGTCGGGCATTTCGGCGTACTGCTCGATGGGCGCGTAGCCGGGCTTGAGGATGACGGTGATCGCCTGCGTCTTGTCGGTGATCACGCGGCGCGCAGCGCCGAAGTCGAGCACCACCGGCCGGCCGGAGCCTTCGAGCAGGATGATGTTGTCGGGCGCGATGTCACGGTGGTAGCAGTTGGCGCCGTGCATCACCGCCAGCGCCTGCGTCACGCCGTCCATGATGCGGATCAGCCAGGCCTCGTCCACGCCCGCGGGAATGGAGACCAACGCCTGGCGCAGCGTGTCGCCGCGGTAGAACGGCATCACCATGTAGGTGGTGCCGCGCTCCTGCCAGAAGCGGTAGACCTTCAGCAGCGAGGGATGGTCGAACTGCGCGAGCAGGCGGGCTTCGTTGATGAAGCTGCGCATGCCGAGGTCGAAGGTTTCGCGGTGGCGCTCGGACAGCGGGACCACCGTGCCGTCGTGCTGCCTTGTGGACAGCGATGTGGGCAGGTATTCCTTGATGGCGACGACGCGTTCCAGCGTGTGGTCCCAGGCTTCGTAGACGACGCCGAAGCCGCCCTGGCCGACGACCCGCGTGATCTCGAATTCGGCGAGGCGGCTGCCTACGGGGAGGAGGCCGGCTTCGCTGGTTTCTGCTGCAGCGGCGACTGCTGCTGGTGGCGCGTTGGAGAGGCTTGTGGAGCCGGATGTGATGACGGTGGCGGAGGTGTCGGTTTCGCTGTCTGCGGGTTGCTGCGCGGGCCTGGACATGACGCGGGTGCGGTCGTCTTCTGGGGGCATGCTGGGGTTTGGAGCTTCGGTCATTGACGGGCTCCTTTGTTTGTTCTTGTTTGTGTTCCGAGGCCGGGTCTCGCCCCGGCGGGCGACCTACTTTTCTTTGCTTCGCCAAAGAAACGTAGGCAAAAGAAAGGCGACCCTACTGTCTGCGTCCCTCCGCTTCGCTGCGGGCAACGTGCGGTGCTCGACTCCGGCGGGGGTCCGCAGAACTCGCTTCGCTCAAACAGCTGCGGCCCTGATCCCGCCTCCATCTGCGCTCCTCGGCGCAGCCAGAAGGGGTGGGGAGAAGACAGGCCTTCGCTTCGCTCGGCCGAGTCCGATCCAAACAGCCAATACCAACCACCGCAGGCGCTGCGCGCCTGCGGTGGCTTGGTGGCCGAGCGAAGCAAAGGCCCGTTCGGTATCCAAGCCCCTCTGTATGCGCCGAGGAGCGCAGGGTTTCGCGGATCAGGGCTCGCAGCTGTTTGAGCGAAGCGAGTTCTGCGAGACCCCGCGAAACCCGAGCACCGCAGGTTGCCCGTAGCGAAGCGAAGGGTCGCAGACAGTGGGGTCGCCTTTTCTTTGGCTACTTTCTTTTGGCGAAGCAAAAGAAAGTAGCTCGCCCGCCGGGGCGAGACCCGGCCTCCGGCAACAAAAGGAAGCAGGAACTTCATTCCCCACCCCCCAAAAACAAGGCTTCAAACCGACCATCCAAAGGCAACCCCGCAACAAGCATCCGAGCCCCGTCACCAGCCCCCGGATCACCAAGCCACAAAGACTCCCCCACCCCCGGCAAGGCAAGCGACTCCACTGCCATCTCGCGCACCTCGAGATCACCGGCAGCAGCAAACACCCTCTCCAGTACCGCATCAAACCGCAGCGCATCCAGATCCCCTTCAAGCCCTTCGAGCGCAGCCCGCGTCCCCCGCGCCCACCACCCCAGCGCCTGTTGCAGCGCCTCGCCCTGCAGCGCCCCGCCCGCAGAAGCATCGAGCCCCACCGCCAGCGTGAACGGAAAGTACCTCCCTACCCCATCGACCGACGGCATCAGCACGCCGATCCATGCGCCTTCGCCAACCACCTGCGGCCCGAGCGCAAAGCACCACACCGGCGCTTCGAGGTAGTGCGAAGTCCAGTCCGCATGCCGGTCGCGCAGCCGCGCCAATCCGCGCTGCAGCCACGGGTCCCACACCGAGCGAAATGACTCCGGCAGGCGCCGGTGCGCGAAGTCGCCCATGCCCGGCAGCTTGCCGAACCATCCGGGCAATGCAGAAAAAACAGCGGCTTCGCTCACAGCCCCTCCGGACAGGAGAACTCGCGCAGCTCCTTCAAGCGGATCGGATGCTGCACGCTGTTCGTCGTCACCTCGAAGCGCGTCTTGCGCGCGCCGATCTGGAAGGTGATGAAAAATTTCTCGGGCGCATCGCCCGCTTCGAGCTGGCCGTCGTCGAGCGCGCGGAACAGCGCCCATGGCCCATCGACCGCCGCGCCCGAACTGCCGGTGGCCGAAGGCGGGCTCACCTGGATGCGCACCTGGTTGCTGCCCTTCGGGCCGGGCCACTGCACGGCCATGGGCACCACCGGCCCGTGCGCGTACTTCACGAGCTGGCCGTCCACGTCGAGGATGAATTGCGTGATGCCCGCATCCATTTCCACCGGCTTGAAGTCCAGCCGCATCGACGGGCCCCGGCCGCCGCCGCGGAAGAAGATGTCCTTGATGCGCGCGGCCCGCTCGAACTGCGCCAGCGCCTGCGTGGTGACGGCGCCGCGTTCGGCCACGGGCTTGTAGCGCCAGGGCTTGGTGCTGGTGTCGACCAGCGCGGCCAGCCGCTTCTGGAAGAACTCGTCCATCAGGCCGCCGGCGCCGAACATCTGGCCGAAGTCCTCGGGCAGCACGTCGCGCTTGCTGCTGCCCACAAACGGGTAGCGGCCCGCGATGGCGCGGTTGCAGAAATCGGTCACGGGACGCAGGTCCTGGCTCAGGTTGCCGCGCTCGGCCACCTGGGCCTGCGCCGCGCCCGACTGGCTCAGGTTCTCCACCATGGTGCGCACTGGCTCGGGCAGGCGGCCCGCGTCGGACTTGAGCTTGCCGGCCACGTCGCCGGGCGGCGGCGAGGTGCGGCCCTTCACGGCGGTGTCGACGGCCGTGAGGTACACGTAGACCTCGTTGAAGAGCTTGAGCGCATCGTCGATGGGCGCGGGCTGGTTCGGGCCGGCCGCGGTGACCAGGCGGCGCAGCGGCTCGAAGCGGTCGTCCACGATGCTCTCGATGCGCTTGCCGCTGGCCACGGCCTTGTTGGGGTCGCCGCCGAACAGGTCTTCCAGGCCCTTGCGCGTGCTCGCGACGGTGGCGGTCGCCTTGCTCACCACGTCCTTGGGCTGGTCGGCCGGGATGAGCGTGGTCTCCTTCACCACCGCGCGCAAAAAGTTCGCAAGCGGCGAGCCCACGCCCGAGAGAATGCGCGCGGCCTCGATGTTCTTCTCGAGCCCGCTGGCGCGGATCAGCCGCACGTCGGCCAGGAGCGCCTCCCAGACCTTGACGTACTCCGCAAGATAGAGGCGGCGCACGCGGTCGGTCAGCGCGCCGAGCGCCGCCACGTCGCGCATGCGGTCGGCGGCGCTGCGGTCTTGCCCGAGCACCCACGGGTCTTCCTGCGCGAGCAGGCCGGTGAGCACCGTCACTTCATTCTGGAAGCGCTTGTGGTAGCCGTCGTAGGTGAACATGCCCGGCACGCCTTCGGTCAGCGGCTTGCCGCTGATGCGCTCGAACACCAGCGGCGCCGAGGGGCCGGCCGCGGTGGCAATGCTGAAGGCCGGAATGTCCTTGGTGGCGCGCTGGCGCTTCAGGCGGCTGAACACGCGCTGCTCCAGCGGATAGCTCGCGAGCACGGCTCGCACGCTGCGCACCAGGTTCTCGTCCATCTTGAGCGGCGAGCGCGGCGGGCCCTGGGCAATGAGCACGTCGAGCTGGTCTTCGAGCGCCTGGCGCTGGTCCTCGGGAATGCCGCGGTCCAGGCTGCGCGCCCAGTCGAGCGTGATCCAGGCCTTGAGCGCCTCGGCATCGAAATGCTCGGGCTGGTAGAGCATGAGGTAGCTCTTGAGCGCCTCGTAGGTGTATTCGAGGTTGTCCTTCTGCGCGGTGCGCAGCTGGTCCTCGATGCGCTTGGCGATCTGCGGCAGGAAGGCGTCGTTGAGCGCGCGCTGGTGCGTGAGCCTGGCGGCAGCGTCGAGCTTGTCGCCCTGGTAGAGGCCGAGCGTCATCGACAGCGGCTCGTCGCCCTGGCGGTTGTCGGGTGTCTTCCAGATGTTGCGCAGGCCCTGCAGCACCGGCGCCACCTCGACCAGGTTCTGCACCCGCGAAGGCAGGGCCGCCAAGGTCTGGCGCGCGGGGTCGACGCGCGCCTCGACCGACTTCAGGTAGTTGAGGTTCTGCAGCGTGCTGTAGCCCCAGCCCGCGAGCAGCGCGAGCGTGACCAGCGTCATGGCCGCCACGCCCGCCATGCGCAGCGCATGGCGCCGGCGCTCCAGCTTCACGTTGGCGCCGGCCAGGCGCTGCTCGGGGAACACCACCTCGCGCAGCAGCGCAGTGAGAAAGTAGCTGCGGCCGCTGGACTTCTGCGGCGCGAGCATCGCGCGCTCGATGCCAAAGCTGCGCGAAAGGCTGCCCATCACGCGGTCGATCGGGCTGCCTTCCTGCGTGCCGCTGGTGAAGTACACGCCGCGCACCCACGGCGGCTGCGCGAAGCGCGAGCCGGTGAACACCTGGTCGAGCAGGTCCGACAGCATCGAGCCGATGGAGCCGAACTGCGCCGGAAAACCGAAGATCGCCGCGCGCCGCGTGCCGTCGGTCTCGCGCTGCATGCGTGCGATGAGCCCGTCGTTGACGCGGTTGTGCAGCAGCGCGAATTCGCGGTGAAAGGCCGTGGACAGGCCCTTCTCGTCAGCCTGCACGTTCTCGTCGGCCGCCAGCGTGAAGCCGAAGACCTGCGCGCGCTGCTCCTTGCCGAGGTCGTCGAAGTAGTCGGTGAAGCCATAGAGCAGGTCGCTCTTGGTGACGAGCACATACACCGGCAGCCGCGTGGTGAGCTTCGCATCGAGCTCGAGCAGCCGCGCGCGAATGGACGCGGCCAGCTGCGTGCGCTGCTCGGGGCCCTGGCTCAGCAGGTCGGCCACGCTCACCGTGAGGAACACGCCGTTGAGCGGCCGGCGCGGGCGCGCCTTCTTGAGCAGGCCGAGGAAGCCTTCCCATGCGCTCTTGTCTTCCGACTGGTGGCTGTCCTGCGTGGTGTAGCGGCCGGCGGTGTCGATGAGCACGGCCTCGTCGGTGAACCACCAGTCGCAGTTGCGCGTGCCGCCCACGCCGCGGATCGCACCGGGGCCGAACTTCTCGGCCAGCGGGAACGAGAGGCCCGAGTTGACCAGCGCCGTGGTCTTGCCCGCGCCAGGCGCGCCGATGAACACGTACCAAGGCAGGTCGTACAGGTAGCTGCCGCCGGAAATGGAGAGCCAGTCGCGCCAGCCGGGCTTCTTGCCTGCGGCATGCAGGCGCATCTGCTTGAGCGTGGCCACGGCTTCGCTGAAGCGCGTGTCCAGGATCTTCTGCTCGCCGTTGACCGGCGCATCGGCCTTGGCGGCGGGCGCCTTCATGAGGCCGTCGGTCAGGTGCTGGCTCGCACGGCGCGCGCGCCAGCGGCGGTAGATCGCGCGCAGCACCACGACGAGCACGATGGCGCCGATCAGCAGCGCGCGTGCGAGCTCGCTTTCGAGCGGCACCCACGCGCCGATCTTCACCAGCGGGCCGATCCACCAGATCAGGAGCGCGACGATGACCAGCGCCAGCAGCGTCAGCAGCAGCGGGCTGAACAGGAAGCCGAAGATTTTCTTGATCATTTCGTCACTCCCGCCGCGGCAGCCACGCGGTCCGGCTCGGACAAGAGCACGATGTCCACGCGCCGGTTGCGCGCGCGGTTGGCCGGCGTGTCGTTGGCGGCCACCGGCTCGGCGTCGGCCTTGCCGTCGGAACGCATGCGCGCCGGCTCGACCAGCGTGCTGAGCGCGCCCTTCACCGCATCGGCGCGCGCGGCCGACAGGTGCCAGTTGGAGGGATAGCGCAGCGAGCGGATCGGCTGGTTGTCGGAGTGGCCGGTGATCAGCACCTCGCCCTTCACCTCGGCCAGCGCCTGGCCGATGCGGCGCAGCACCGGCAGCGAGGCGGCCATGGGCTCGGCGCTGCCGGAGCCGAAGAAGGAATCGCCGCGCAGCCGCACCACGCTGCGGTCGGCCTCGTCGGTCACGGTGACCAGGCCCTGCTTGATCTCGGGCTCGAGAAAGCGCGCGAGCCGCGGCGACTTGGCCGGCGCGGCAGGCGGCGCAATCTGGAGGTTGGGCACGCGCAGGCCCGACACCGCGGCATAGGTGGTGTCGGAGCGGTAGTTGAGCGTGAGCCTGAGGCCAAACCAGGCCAGCGCGAGCAGCAGCGCGAAGCCGGCCGCGAACACCCACAGCGGCAGCGATTCGCGCAGCCGCACCGTGCCCGCGCCCTGCCCGCGCCAATGCGGCGAAAGCTCGGCTTCGAGCGGCGGACGGTCCTTGGCGATCAGGTCGGCCAGGCGCTGGCGCACCGAATCGAGCTGCGCGCGGCCGTTGTCGACCACGCGGTAGCGGCCTTCGAAGCCGAGCGCGAGCACGCTGTAGATCAGCTCCAGCAGCTGGCGGTGCGTGGGCACGTCCTGCGCGAGCTTGGCGAGCAGCTGGAACACCTTCTCGCCGCCCCAGGTCTCGTTGTGGAACTGCACCAGCAGGCTCTGCTTGTTCCAGCCGGCCTGCACGCCCCAGGGCGTGTTGGCCACGGCTTCATCCAGCGCGGTGCACAGCACGTAGCGTGCGGCCAATACCGATTCGTTGCTGGCGCCGGCGCGGCGCGCGGCGGCGTCGAACTGGTTCACCGCGTCGGCGGTGGAGGCGCGCAGGGCCGGCACATTGGGCGGCTGCACCAGGTTGCGCAGCTTGCCGATCAGCACCAGCAGCTTGCCCGCGGCCGAGACCAGCGGATTGAGCAGGCCGATCTCGCCGACGTCGACGGCCGGCGTCGGATCAGCGCCGCCGAAGAACGGTGCGGGAGCCGGCGCGGGCGGCGTGCCGGCCGGCGTGCGCGGCTTGGGCTTGATGACCGTGCGCTCCGACTCGAAGGCGGCGAAGGGATCGGGTGTTGTCATGATGGTGTTCCGTTTCCGTCAGCCCGATGCGGCTAGGAACGAATGGCCCAGAAAGCCAGATCCAACCCTGGGAAGTCGCCCGCGATGTGCATCGCGATGCCGCCCGATTGCTCCAGCTGGCGCCACAGGTCGCTGTTGCGCGTTTCGAGCTCGAAGTAGTTGGCGCCGGTGTGGAAGGGAATCTGCCTTGGCGCCACGGGCATCGGCGTGAGTGTGACGCCCGGCAGCGCCAGGTTGACGAGGTCGCGGATGCGCTCGACCGGGCCGATCTTGACCTGCGTGGGAAAGCGCGCGCGCAGCGCCTCGCTCGGCATGTTGGCATTCACCGCGAGCACGAAGGTCGCCTTGCGCTGCAGCTCCACGTCGGTCACCACCGCCACGCGCACGCCGTGCTTGCGGTCGTGCAGGTCGATGCGGATGGCCGACTGCTCCAGCACCATCGAGAGGCTGCGCCGCAGGTCGTCCATCAGCGGGCGGAAGCTCAGCGCCAGGTCGTCGTGGACGTAGGGGCCGAAGCGCGTGACGCGGCGCGAATCGCGAAAGCTCGCCAGGTCGCCGGCCAGCCCGAGCGCATGCTCGAAGAAGTGCCGCGGATGCAGCATGGCGCTTTGGGCCAGGTGCGCGAAGACCGCCTCGTTGCGGTTGACGGCCTGCAGCAGCATGAAGTCGGCGATCTCGGCCACGCCGCCGGTGCCGCCCTGCGTCATGCGGCCGGCCAGCGCCTCGCCGCGCTGGCGCAAGAGGCCCAGCAGCTCGTCGAGCCAGGAACGGATCACGGCATGGCCCGCCACGTCCAAGAGCGGCGGCAGCATCGCGCGGTCGAGCTGCACCTGGTTGTCGACGCGGCGCTCCAGCACGCGCGCCACGCCCAGCGTGGTCCAGGCGTCGGTGGCTTCGCTGGCGCGCATCAGGCGCGTGTGGAGCTGGCCCAGCTGCAGCACGGCGGTGCGCTCGCCCGCGGTGTTGGAGTCGGGCACCTCGGACTCGAGCACGCGGTGGCGCACCAGCTCTTCATAGTCTTCGGCATCGGCCTCGCGGGCGCCGGCGCGGCGCAGCGGCAGCGCCAGCACCACGGCCTCGTCGCGCATGGCGGGCGGAATGTCGATGGGCTCGGGCAGCGGATCGACCGCAGGCATGTCGAACACCGTGCCGTCGCCGAACAGGCCCACCGCGCGCACCAGCGCGAGCTTGCCCAGCGTGAGCGCGGCCTGGTCGATCTCGATCTCCGCGAATCCCCAGGCATAAGGCGTGGTGGAACGCAGCAGCACATGCCTCGCATGGTCGGCATGACGCTCGCTTTGCTGCAGGTGCTGGGGCTGCAGCAGCATCCCCTCGCTCCAGACCACTTTTGTTCGCCAACTCATCCGCACTCCGTCAACGGCAAGGGCTGCCTGAAAGAAACACGAAGTTTCCGGCGCGCGCCGCGGCGGGCAAATCCGCCTAACGGCCTAGATGCGGGGTTTTGGAGCTACGGCGAAGGGAGTAGATGCCTCGATGGCGGTGGCGCAAATGTCCCGCCAGATGTCCACCGGCAAACGGAACGGGCAGCCCTGGGCGGGCGCTACAGGCCGTAGATTGCGACGATGGCCCAGAAGGTCAGCCAAAGGGCTCCTGCGCCCAGCGCAAGCATCGCGGCGACGAACGCCACGAAGTACCCGATGCGGCGCGAAAGTTCGGGCGCGGCCGGAACGCATCTCGCGTAGATCAAGGCGGCCCAAAGCAAAAGCGCAATCGCTCCGGCCGCCACGGCGCTCCCCGACATCGCCAGGATCCGATGCTGCTCCAGGAAGCGCAGGCCGACGCTGAGCAAAGGCATCGCCAAGGTCCAGGCCAGCATGTTCAGCGGCAGCCACCACCACCGCGTTTTCATCGGATCGCCTCGTTGGCGACGAGCTGGCGTGGATGTAGAGCAATGCGCAAGATGATGCTGCGCACGCGCAGCCGAATTCATGTTCGACGGCATTTGTTCTCTCCCTTGACTGACGCGTTGCCCTGGTGGGCCCGATCCATGATATCGATGCCAGCTGCAGATGCTCAGCGCGCGCCAGAACTGGGGGCCGCGCTCAGGGCCTCGACCTGTTCCCGGTAGTTCTTCTCGATGCGCTGCAGGCGCTTCTCGCGCGCGGCGTCGTTGACCCAGGCGGCGGCCATGGCGCTTTGCTTGCCGAGCTGGTATTCGAGCATGGCCTCGGCCAGCAGCGCGCTGTCGTCGGCGGGGGCATAGCCGTAGGCCGCGCGCAACGTCTTCAGCACCTCGCGCTCGGCATCGGCGCCGGGGCCCTTGCCCTGGCCGTAGCCCACCAGGAAGGCCTGCAGCCGGGCCTGGAACTCGGGCGGATAGCTGCGCCGCACCACCATCTGCGCACCGGGCGGCGGCTCGGACTCCCACACGATATGCAGCCGCGCGGCCTCCACCGGGAACTGTTCCCTGAAGCGCTCGAAGTCGGTGGTGTTGTTGGTGGCCACGTCGGCATCGCCGTTGGCCACGGCCAGCGCGGTGGCCTGGTGGGTGCCGACGATCTCTCCGCGAAAGCGCGTTTCCATCGCGATCCCGCGCGGCAGGAACAACTGGCTCTGCGGAATGAGGAAGCCGGTCACGGAGCGGCTGTCGCCGCGCGCCAGCCGCCAGCGCTCGGGCTCGGCGAGCACGGCCTCCAGCGTGCTGGGCAGGCCGGCCTTGCGCGTCAGCAGCACGGCGCGGTGGGTCGGCATGCCGGGCCGGCGCGCGATCTGCGCCACCACCTTCATGCGCCGCTGCATCACGGCGTCGAGCGCCATCTTGGCCGAGAGAAAGGCCATGTCGATCTCGTCGCGCTTGATGGCGCGGTCGAGTTCCTCGTACGACGCCACCGAGTAGGCGCTCACGGGCACGCCCATGGCCTGGCTCAGGCCGGCCAGGAGCGGCGTCCACAGGGCGCGCGATTCGACCGCGCCGCCCAGCGGCAGCACGCCGAAGCGGATCGACTTGACCGGCGCAGAAGCTGCCTTGTCCGCCGTGCCGGCACCGCCCTGCGCCAGGCAGGCCGCGGCAACGGCCAAGAGCGCGAGCGCCGCGGCAACCGAACGCAGGAGACGCAGCATGGACATGGACATGGGCAGGGCCCGCGTCAGGGAGACAGGTCGCGCAGCACGGCGGTCTGTTCCGCGTACCCGCTTTCGATGCGCGAGAGCCGCGCCTGCCGCGCCGCATCGTTGACCCACTGCGCACCCATGGCGTTCTGCCTGGCCAGCTGGTAGGCCAGCTTGGCGGCAGGCTGCAGCGAGCTGTTGTCCGCCGCCACGAAGCCGGCCAGGTCATGCAGCGACTTGAGCACCACGCGCTCCGCATCGCCCTTGGGCCCCTTCGCGCGGCCGTAGCCGACCAGGAAGGCCTGCACGCGGCTGCGCAGCTCGGGCGGATATTCGCGCCGCACCACGATCTGCGCGTGCGGAATGAGTTCCGACTCCCACAGCACCTGCAGCCGCTCGGCCTCGGCCGGAAAGCGCTGCCTGAAGCGCTCGAAGTCGGCGGTGTTGTTGGTGGCCACGTCGGCTTCGTTGTTGGCCACGGCCAGCGCGGTGGTCTGGTGGGTGCCGACGATCTCGCTCAGGAAGCGCGTCTCCATCGCGATGTGGTTGGGCAGGAACAGCTGCAGCTGCGGCACGATGAAGCCCGACACCGACTGCCGCTCGCCGCGCGCGAGGCGCCAGCGCTCCGGCTCCGCGAGCAGGCTCTTCATGCTGTTGAACGGCGGCGCCTTGCGCGCCAGCAGCAGCGCCCGGTAGCCGGGCAGCCCGTCGTGCCGCACCACCTGGGCCACCACCTTCATGCGCCGCTGCGTGACGGCGTCCAGCGCCATCTTGCCGGACAGGAAGGCCATGTCGACCTCGTCGCGCCGGATCGCCTGGTCGAGCGCTTCGTACGAGTTGACCGACAGCACGCTCACGGGCCTGGCGATGGCGCGGCTCAATTCGGCCAGCAGCGGGTCCCAGTCGCTGCGCGACTCGAAGGCGCCGCCCAGCGGCAGGATGCCGAAGCGAACCGGCGCATCGGGCTGCAGCGCAGGCTGCGCAAGGGCGATTTGTGGCAGGCCGGCAAGCAATGCGAGCATGGCGGCCGCTGCGCCGCGGCGCGCCACGCCCACCATGGCGGCGGCGCGCCCGAACCTCGGGCAGCGAGAGGCGCGAAGGGCGTCGGAAGCGCCGGAAGCCTTCCGGGCGCGGCATGGGGAGGCCTGCATTTTTGGAACACGAAGACATGGGGCCGCTGCGGACCAGCGGGTCTAACATGGGCAACGCGACGCAATTAGATACCAAATACAAGTTAATTTCGTGATGTTTTTCCCATCTTTCGCTCGCATGGCCGCCCCTCTAAGCTCGACATTCATGCGCCAAATTCCCCCATGAACTGGAACTTCCGCGTCCTCCGGGGGCTTGCGCGCCTCACCTTCGCGCAGCAGCTGATCCTGCTGGCGCTGGTTCCGGCCACCGCGGCCACGCTGGCGGCCATTGCCGTCCTGACGCGCCAGCACCTGGACAACCTGACCGCGCTGATGCGCGCCAATGCGCAGACGGTGGCCATGCAGGTGGCCACCGCGGCGCAGACGCCGCTGCTGCGCATGGACCGCCGCATGCTGCAGCGCACCGCCCAGTCGGGCACCTACCAGCCGCACGTGCAGCAGGTGCAGATCTGGTCGGAGGACGGCGAGATCGTGGCCAACTCCGAGACCGTCGACCGCGCGCGCGGCGATGGCCTGCAGGTGGTGGTGCCGATCGTCAGCGACGAGGGCCGCCAGAGCGGCAAGGTGATGGTGGAGATGAGCCTGGACGCGGTGCAGGACGCGCGCCGCTCGGTGTGGCTCAACGTGGTGCTGGTGCTGGCGATCAGCCTGGTGGGCGTGGGCCTGGCGGGCTGGTGGGCGGCGCGGCGCATCAGCGAGCCGATCCGCGCGCTCGGCAGGGCCGTGGACCGGCTGGGCGCGGGCGAGGCCGCGAGCGTGGCCATCGAAGGCACCTCCGAGATCCGGCACCTGCAGCACGGCTTCAACCAGGCGGCGCGCGCGCTGGCCGAAAGCCACCGCCTGCTGCAAAGCCGCATCAGCGAGGCCACCGCCGAACTCGCGCGCAAGAACCAGCAACTCGAAGTGGCAAGCCAGGCCAAGACGCGCCTGCTGGCCGCGGCCAGCCACGACCTGCGCCAGCCGCTGCATGCGCTCACGCTCTTTTCCGACGGGCTGGCCAACGGCGAGACCGATCCGCTGCGCCTGCAGCGCATCGGCCACATCCGCGAGTGCGTCGATTCGCTCGACCGGCTGTTCTCCGAGCTGCTCAATCTCTCGCAGCTCGACGCCGGCGTGCTGCAGCCGCAGTGGGCCGACTTTCCGCTGGACCGGCTGTTCGACGAGATCAGCCGCAACTTCCGCCCGGTGGCCGAGCAGCAGGGCCTGCGGCTGGTGGCGCGCAAGACCGAGCTGTGGGTGCGCTGCGACTACGTGATGCTCTCGCGCATCCTCAACAACCTGGTGTCCAACTCGCTGCGCCACACGCTCGAAGGCGGCGTGCTGATCGGCGCGCGGCGGCGCGGCAAGGGGGTTCGCATCGACGTGGTCGACACCGGCGTGGGCATCGCGCCGCAGCACCAGGCGCGCGTGTTCGAGGAGTTCTACCAGGTGGAGACCACGGGCCGCCAGGCACCGCGCGGCGCGCGCGGCATGGGCCTCGGGCTGGCCACGGTGCAGCGGCTGGCGGAGCTGCTCAACACGCGCGTCGACCTCACGTCCAGGCCGCACAAGGGCACCTGCGTGCGCGTGCTGGTGCGCTCGGCGCCGGCCGCGCTGCCGCCGCCGGCCGCCGCACCCGCCGCCGGCGGCGCCGAGGAAGAAGCGAGCCTGGAAAACCTGCGCATCCTGGTGATCGACGACGAGCGCACCATCCTCGAAGGCCTGACGGTGGTGCTCACCCACTGGGGCGCCGAAGTGCTGGCCGCGCAGACGCGCGCCGAAGCGCTGGCGCTGGCCGACACCTGGGCGCAGCCGCCCGACGTGGTGGTGAGCGACCTGCTGCTGCAGGGCGGCGACAACGGCCTGGACGTGATCGCCGCGCTGGAGCGCCATCCGCGCGGCATCGGCCCGGGCACGGCGCGGCTGCTGGTCACGGGCGAGACCAAGCCCGACCGCTTGCGCGAAGTGGCGAGCGCCGGCATCGCGGTGCTCTACAAGCCGGTGTCGCCGCGCGTGCTGCGCCAGGCGATCCAGGCGCAGCGCGCGGCGGCGCTGTCCAACGCCGACACCTGACCAGGGTAGTGCGTCGGACATAGGCCAAGCGGCTGCCGGCGCTGTGATCTTCCTCACAGCCGCGCGGGGCTGCGGGCGCCGACATAAGCCCTCTGCCTTATCGCGCGGAGCAGGCGGCTTCCGTACATTGGGTGCTGCACTTGCTGCAGCCGCAGCCCATGTTTGTCGCCGTGAACCCTCTCATCTCGCTCCTCCGGAAACGGCGACGCCAAGGCGCCTGCGCCGTGCTGGCTCTTGCTTGCATGGCGCAGCCCGCCGCCAGCGCCTCGGCGGCCGAGCTCACGGTGCTGGTGGGCGACGAGCTCCCGGCGCATGCCGAGTTCGTGCAGCATCTGCGCGCGAGCCAGGAGCCCGGCAGCCGCTTCGAGCTGGTGCGGCTCGCGCCGGGCGGCGCCGAAGCCGCGCAGCCGGTGGAAACGGCCCGCGCCGAGCCAGACTACGAGCGCGGTGCCAATGCCGGCGTGCGCACGCGCAGCCTGCGCACCGCACCCGCGAACGCCGCGCTCACGCTGGCCGTCGGCGCGCTGGCCGCGCGCGCCGCGCTGGAGCGCCCGGGCCAGCAGCCGCTGGTGCTCGCGATGCTGAGCCGGCTCGACTACGAGGGCCTTCGCGCCAGCAGCCCGGCGCTCAAGCGCGGCGACCGGCGCGTGGGCGTGCTGCTGCGCGACCCGGCCATGGCCGACCAGCTCGCGCTGATCGGCGCGGTGCTGCCGCAGAAGCACCGCATCGGCGTGGTCGCCACGCCCGAATCCGAACCGCTGGTGCGCGAGCTGCAGCGCGCCGCGCAGAACGGCAACCCACCCTGGGACATCCAGGTGGAGTACGCGCCCGACGACAGGTCGCTGGCCGGCGCGCTGCGCTCGGTGGTGCCGCGCAGCGATGCCCTCCTGGTGCTGCCCGACCTGATCGGCGACAACCAGGCCGCCACGCTGTCGGTGCTGCGCGCCGGCGCCGGCGCGGGGCTGCCGGTGTTCGGCGCCAGCGAAGGGCTGGTGCGTTCGGGCGGCCTGGCCGCGGCCGTCTCGACACCGGCGCAGCTGGCCCAGCAGGCGCGCCTGCTCGGGCAGAAGCTCGCGAGCGGCGCCGGCGGCAGCGGCAATCCGCTGGTGGAATCGGCCGCGCCCGCGACCGTGCGGGTCAATGCCACGGTGGCGCGCGGACTCGGCCTGCGCCTGCCCGAGGAGCGGGAACTGACCGAGCGGCTCACGGTCGTCCGATGAGCGAGACGCTGCCCTCCGCGGGCGGGCGCGCCGACGCAGCGCCGCCGCCCTCTGCGCCAACGCCCACGCTGCTGGTGCGCGGCAACCTGCAGCGCGACCTGTTCCGGCTTGGCGTGGTGCCGTGCGCCGCGGTGGCGCTCGCGCTCACCGGCTGGTTCACCCACAGCCGGCTGCAGACGCTGGAGGCCGCCTTCGACGCCGAGGGCCAGGCGGTGGCGCGCCAGGTGGCGGCCATGTCCGACCTGAGCCTTTATGCCGGCGACCTGCCGGCGCTGCAGAACGTGGCCAATGCCGCGCTGCGCGGCGGCCAGGTGATGCGCGTGGAAATCAGCAACAGCGCCGGCGTCTACGTGACGGCCGGCCCCAAGGCCTCGTCGCTTGCGCAGCTGCGCATGTTCACCTCGCCGGTCACGCTGCGCGAGGCCTCGCGCGCCAGCGCCTTCGCGCCGGCCGGCTCCACCGCCGCCGGCGACGCGCCCATCGGCCTGGTGCAGACCTTCCGCGACACCACGGCCTATGCGCGCGAACGCAGCCGCTCGCTGATCGCGAGCATCGGCATCGCGCTGGTGGCGCTGCTGGCGGCCTGGGCCTCGGTGCGCCACATGGCGCGCACGGTGGCGCGGCCGCTGCGGCGCATCTCGCGCACCGTGGCCGCGCTCGAAGCCGGCCACTTCGAGGCGCGCTGCGACGTGGCCGAGGGCGACAGCCGCGCGTCCGCCGGCGGCGCCGGCAAGGGCCGCGCGCACGAGCTCACGGTGCTCGCGCACGACATCGACCGCCTGGCCGAGCGCCTGCAGCGCAACCGGCAGATCAGCGAGGAGCGCGTGCGCGAGGCCACCGCGGTGGCGCTGCAGCGCATGGCCGAGGCCGAGCAGGCCGCACTCTCGCGCGCCCGCTTCCTGGCCGCGGCCAGCCACGACCTGCGCCAGCCGCTGCATGCCATGGGCCTGTTCATCGACGGCCTGCTGCCGGGCGCCAGCGCCGCGCAGCGCCCCGCCATGCTGCGGCTGCAGGAGAGCACCGAATTCATGGGCGTGCTGCTGGACGACCTGCTGGAGATCTCGCGGCTCGATGCCCAGGTGCTGACGCCGGCGATCACCAAGGTGCCGCTCGCGGCGCTGTTCGACCAGCTCGATGCGCAGCATGCCGCCACCGCGGTGGAAACCCACGTGCGCCTGCGCTGGAGCGACCGCGGCCTGGCGGTGCGCAGCGATGCGGCGCTGCTGCAGCGCATCGTCGGCAACCTGGTGGCCAACGCACTGCGCCATGCGCCGGCCGGCGGCACCGTGCTGGTGGCCGCGCGCCGCGCCCGCGGAAGGAACGGCGGCAGCGTGCGCATCGAGGTGCGCGACAACGGCATCGGCATCGCGCCCATCCACCAGGGCCGGATCTTCGAGGAGTTCTACCAGGTGGCCAACACCGAGCGCGACCGCCGCCGCGGCTTCGGCCTGGGCCTGGCGATCTGCGCGCGCATCGCGGCGCTGCTGGGCACCCGCATCACGCTGCGCTCGGCGCTGCAGGCGGGCAGCACCTTTGCGCTCACGCTGCCCGCGGCCCATGCGGCCGACGCTACGGCGCCCGAACCCGCGCCGTTGGCGCTGACGCCGCTGGCCGGGCTGCACTGCATGGTGGTCGACGACGACCCCGCCATCCTCGACGGCAGCCGCGCGCTGCTGGAGCAGTGGGGCTGCCAGGTCGAATGCGTGGCCACCGGCGCCGAAGCCATCGCGCGGCTGGGCACGGGCGACGTACATTTCGACGCGGTGCTGTGCGACCTGCAATTGGCCGGCGACGCCGACGGCATGGAGGTGATCGATGCCGCCCGGCGCCTGCAGCCCGATGCGCTCGCGGTGCTGGTCTCGGGCGCCACCGGCCCCGAGGTGCTGCAGCGGCTGCGCCACGGCGGCGTGATGCTGCTGACCAAGCCGGTCGCGCCGGCCAAGCTGCGCGCACTGCTCACCACGCGGCGCCATGCGCACGCGGCCTGAACTGCACGCCCCTCTTCCACCAGCATTCACCAGGCATTCACCACGCACCGACCCCGCCATGCTCGACACCGCCGCCCTCAAGGGCATCCGCCCCTTCGTCGCCACGCCCAGCTACAGCGGCGCCATGGCCAGCCTCTACGTGCGCAGCCTGCTGGGCCTGGTCAATGCGGCGTGGACGCACGGCTTCGCCATGCAGACGCGCTTCCTCGACGGCGACAGCCTGCTCACGCGCGCGCGCAACCGGCTGGTGGCCGAGTTCATGGCCGATGCGCAATGGACGCACCTGTTCTGGATCGACGCCGATGTCGGCTTCGCGCCCGATGCGGCGCTGCGCCTGCTGCTGTCCGGGCATGACGTGGTGGCCGGCGTCTACCCGCACAAGAACGACGGCTGGCCGGCCCAGGGCCTGGCGCGGCCGCTGCCGGCGGGTGCCACGCAGGCCGACTTCGACGCGCTGCATGCGCGCTATCCGCTGAACCTGCGCCACACGCCGACCGAGGCCGACGCCGACGGCTTCGTCGAGGTGCTGGACGCGCCGACCGGCTTCATGCTGATCGCGCGCGGCGTGTTCGAACGCATGGCCGCGGCCATGCCCGAACTGCGCTACAGCCCCGAGGCCGGCGACCACGCCAATGCGCACCTGCCGCACTGGCGCTTCTTCGACACCCAGTTCGAGCCCGCCACCGGCCGCTACCTGAGCGAAGACTTCGCTTTCTGCCGGCGCTGGCAGCAGCTGGGCGGCCAGGTGTTCGTCGACCTGCAGTCGCGCCTGTCGCACCAGGGCCTGAAGACCTGGCACGGCGACCTGCCGCGGGCGCTGGGCGCACTGGACGCACCGGGCGGCCACGGCCTCCCGCGATGAGCCGGCGCGCCGGGTCCGTCACGCCCGCCGGGCCGGCGGATCGAAGCTCCACTGCACCCGCAGCAGGCCCCAGAGCTCTTCCGGCGTCAGGCCGACGCCGGCCGAGCGCAGCAGCTCGTCGTGCAGCCCCTCGGGCGGCGGCAGGCCGGCCTGCAGATAGGTGGCGCGCCAGCGCGATTCGTACAGCACGGTGCACTGCCGGGTCCAGCGCACCCGCAGCCCGTGGTGCTGCATGAGCCAGCACATCGCCCGGTCGCACACGGGCGTCAGCGAACGCGGCAGCTGCGACCACGCGCCCCAGAGAAACCCGGCCGAGCGGGCCAGGCTGATGCAGTTGGTGTCCACGAAATCCGAGCCCGGCGCCTCGTCCGGCGGAACGATGCGCAGGTGCTCGTGGCCGGGCAGGAACATGTACCGCGAAGAGAACACCGCATCGACCGGCCGGCCCCGCTCCCGGGCCTCGGCGTAGGCCTGCACCACCGAGGCGACGTGGCCGGGCAGGAACAGGTTGTCCGCGTCCAGGAAGCACACCACGTCGGCGCCGTCGGCCAGCGCGCACAGCGCGCCGATGCCGCGCGGCGTGCAGCCGAAGTTGGCGTTGACCTGCGGCAGCACGATGTGCCGCACATGCGGCCATTCGGCCAGCAGCCCGGGCTGCGGGAGGCCGTCCGCCACCATGTAGTGCACCACCTGCGGATGGCTCTGCGCATGCACGCTCTGCATGCAGCGGCGCAGCACGGCGGCCGGCTCGCGGTGGTAGGGGGTGACCACGGCCACCCTGAGCGCCGCGCCGTTCACCTCAGCCTCCGCGGTCCACGTGCAGGGGAATGGTGCGCGCCACGCCGACCGCGGGCCGCGCCGCGGGAAAGAGCGCGGCCGGTCGGCGCGAGGCGCAGGTGCTGGTCTCCCGCCGCACGCTGTGGCTGATGCCGCAGAACTGGTTGCACCCGCGCATCGCCGTGCGGACGAACTCCGCCTCGCGCCAGAACAGGCGCAAGTCGCCGGGCTTGTCCAGCTGCATGCCCGGAAAGCTGCCCGAGAAGCACAGGCGCGCCACGCCGTAGTGGTCCACCATGATGTTGCGCTCGTAGGTGTTGCAGATGTGTTCCGTCGTGCGCGTGTGCGAGCCCCAGCCGCGCGCGGCGTCCGGGCAGGCGCGCAGCGTGGAGAAGTACATGTGCACCTGGTGCAGCCAGAGCGGGTTCAGCCCCTGGCCGAAGCGCTGGTCGCAGCGGCGGATCACCTCGACCAGCCGGTCCGGGTCCACGTTGCGGTGGGCGGCGAAGAAGGGGTCGACCAGCCCCATCTGGCCGAAGCTGGGCTGCAGGAAGTTCAGCTTCAGCTTGTCGGCGCCCAGCTCGTCCAGCACGAAGGCGTAGAAGTCCTCCAGCTCGAGGTAGTTCTCGTCGAAGACGAGGCCCATCACGTTGATCCGGGTGTCGCCGCCTGGCGGGCGCGCCGCCAGCAGCAGGCGCAGCGCGGCGACCGCCTTGCCGAAGGCGCCCTTCACGCCGCGCGTGCGGTCGTGCAGGGCCGGCCGATGGCTGTTGAGCGACACCGAGATGCCGTGCGGGCCCTCGCGGATCATGCGCTCGGCCGTGGCCTCGTCGCGCACGCGGGTGCCGTTGATGACCGACAGGCAGGCCAGGCCCAGTTCGCGGCAGGTGCGCGAGATGTGGAAGTAGTCCTCCAGGTCGAGCATGCTCTCGCCGCCGCAGATCACCACGCTGCCCTGGGGATTCATCGCGGCGAACTCCGCCAGCACCTCGTGCCGGCGCGCCGGGCCGAGGTAGCGCGCACGGTCGGCGTCGTCGAGCTTCCAGAAGTCGCAGTGCTCGCAGCGCAGGTTGCAGCGCTTGTTCGTCTGGATGAACAGGAACAGGGGCGGCGGCAGTTCCACGGCCAGGTCGCTCTCAGAAATCGGCGCAGCCGTTCTTGCGGTCGGTGGCCACGCAGCTGGTGAGGTTGGGCCGCGAGCGCACACGCGACCATTCGCGCGCCAGCAGGTCGCCGTCCTGCTGCGCACGGTCGCCTTCCAGCGGCCCGGTGGCAAAGCAGATCGGCGGCGCGCCGAGGTTGCGGTCGAAGGTGTAGGTGTTGGTGTTGGGCAGATCGCGCACCAGGTCCGCGCTCGGGAAGTCCGGCCGGCGCAGGGCCGCCGTCACGGTCAGCGTGCCGGGCACCACGTCCACCGCATAGCCGGCCGCCGAGGTGAAGCTGCCGTTGATCCCATAGCGCCCCGCGGGGCTGAAGATGCCGGCCGGGCTCATGGGCGTGCCCAGGAAGCCGGCCGTGCCGTCGCCCAGGATCAGCCCGCCGATGGTGAAGCCGAAGGGCGGGTTGGCCATGCCGAAGGGCCGGCTGGCGTCGCCGATGACCACCGTGGCCCGCGGCTGCTGGGCGTAGATGAAGTGGTTGTCGCCCGGCGTGATGCTCACGGTGCACAGCCCCAGGTAGGCGCAGTGGAACAGGTTGGGCGTGGCGCCCGAGCCGGCGAGGCCGCCGCGCGACTCGCCCACCCAGGTGTCGGCCCAGATGCGCCAGGGCGCGCCGCCGATGCTGCCGCCGCCCGCATTCTGGAAGCGCGCCGCGGCCACCAGGTCGGTGCCCGAGCTGCTGGTGACGGCGGTGTCCAGCGTGAGGTCGCCCGAGAGCGTGCGCACGAACACCGTGTCGGCCGCCATCGAAGTGGCCGACACCAGCTGCGGCTGGTTGCTGCCGGCGTCGAAGCCGGTGACCGACAGCGCGCCGATGCGCACGCCGTCCACGTCCTGGTAGCGGAAGGCGCCGGCGGCGCCGCCGCCCAGGGTGTTCTCGCTCACGTTGTTGGCCGCCTGGTCCAGCAGCACGCTGCCGCGGCTGGAGCGCGCCAGCAGGTGCTGGGCGGTGATCGGTGCTTTCACCGTCTGCGTGATGTCGCCGGCCGAGAGCAGGCCCAGGCGGTCCGCCGTGACGGCGCCGTTCAGCACGATGCCGCCGGCGCCGGCGCCCACGCCTTCGTTCTGCAGCGTGAGCGCGCCGCCGCTCGTCAGCGGTCCGGCCACGGTGATGGTGCCTGCATGCGTGTTGCTGCCCACCACCACGCTGGGCGCATTCAAGCGCGACATCAGCGCATCCGACAGCGTGAACCCGCCCCCCGCCGCACCGCCCACGGTGATGCCGGCGGCCGTGGCGTCGAAGGCATTGAGCGCCGCGTCCATGCCGCCCGGCCGCAGGTTGATGGTGCCGGCGGCGCTCACCGGCACGTCGATCGCCAGGGCCGGCGCGCTGCCGTCGTTGCTGGCGCGCAGCACCAGGTTGCCGCTGCTTTGCACCTGCGGCGCCGCGCCGGGAGCGCCGGTGGACAAGAGGCCGGTCTGGATCGACACGCCGGGCGTGCCCTGCAGCGAGCTGCCGGTCAGCTCGATGCTGCCGCCGCCAGTGGTGGCCAGGCGCGCGCCGTTTTCCAGCCGCACGCCGCTGTCGGTGCCGTCGACCACCGCGCTGGCAAACAGGCCCTGCAGCGCGATGTTGCCGCTGCCCGTGGTGATGCTGCTGCCGCCGGTGACCAGCACGCCGTGCGTCGCATTGAACGCGCTCGAGCCGCGGTTGAAGTCCTGCACGCCCCGCACCAGCACGTTGCCGCTGGTGGTCGAGATGGCGGTGGGAACCGGAACGCCCACGGCCCTGAGGAACAGCGAATCCAGCTGCACCGCGCTGCCGCTCTGGCCCGTGCCGCCGGTGCCGGTGATGGCCACGTCGCCGGTGGCGCTGTCGATGCGCGCGCCGTTGATGCTCACGCCGCCGCCGGCGATGCTCACGTCGCCGCCGGCGCCCGCATCGGACTGGCCGACGCGCGTGTCGATCCGGGTGCCCTGGAGCAGCACGAAGCCCGAGGGCGCGCCGGTCTGCCCGTTCAGGATCGACACCGCCCCGCCGTTGGTGATGATCTGGTTGTTGAAGCGGCTGGTCACCGAATCGTAGATGCCGCCCACGCCATGCGCATGGATGGACACCGCGCCGCCGCCCGTGTCGATGGTGCCGTCCACGTCGATGTTGATGTCGCTGAACGCGGGGCTGGCACCGACGAAGCCGGAGTCCAGCGTCACGCTGCCGCCGCGCGTTTGCACATTGCCGCTGAGCCCGACGAACTGGGTGCTGCTCGGCCCGTCCGTCACAAGGCTCAGGTTGCCGCCGCCGGTGTCGATGCTGGCGGAGTTGAAGACCACTTCGGCATAGCCCGTGCCCGTGGCGTGCGCCAGCACGCTGCCGCCGTTGGTGGAAATGACGGCCTGGTCGGCCCCCGTGTTGCCGAAGTAGTGGACGTAGCCGTCGAGCGCGCCGGCCGAGCCGGCATTGAAGATCACGTCCATCGGCCCCGTGGTCGAACGGATGATCGGCGCCAGGTACGAGCTGGAAAACACGCGGTCGCCGATCGAATGCGCCGCGTTCAGCTCGAACACCAGCGGCGCGCTGCCCACCGTGCGCTCGATCACCATGCCGCTGCCAAAGCGGATGTCGCCCGCATCGGTGCCGCCGCTGCCGGTGGTGATGCTCACACTGGTGCCCGTGTTCAGCGCGCCGTTGATGTCGCCGTCCTGGATGGTCGAGGTGGCCACCGGATCGAAGGGGTTGGTGGGCAGGCTGCCGCCGCCGGCCACGCCGTGGACGATGGTGACGTCATACGGGTCGACGATCCACCGCCCCGCCAGGCCGGCCGGCGCCGAGGCGTCGATGCGGATGCCGCTCACGTCGAACGAGCCGCCCGAGGTTTCGATCGTGCCGCCGTTGCCGCCGGCGCTGCCGCCCCGGGCCTGCAGGTCGCCGAAGGCGCGCACCGAGCGCTCGCCCACGAGGGTGATGCTGCCGCCGTTGCCGCTGCCCAGGGCGTTGGCCAGCAGCGTGAGGTTCGGGCCGACCGAGACCACGCCCGTGTTCTCGTTGCCGGCGCCGGCCGCGGTGCTGCCGCGGATCTCGATGCTGCCGCCACCGCCCGCGCCGCTGGCGTCCGCCAGGCCGCTGCTGTCCGCCGTCGATTGCGCGAGGATGTTGCGCCCCGTCACGCCGATGCTGCCGCCCATGCCGGTGGCGCTGGCGGCATCGAGCAGCGTGCCCTCGAAGGCGCCGGCTGTCAGGGCGATATCGCCCGTGCCGGCCGCGATCCGGATGCTGCCGCCCGCAGCATGCAGCCCGTCGGTCTGCTGGGACGACGAAAGCCGCACGCCAAACGGCGTGACCGTCGCGTCCAGCGGCGCGAAACCCAGCGCCGCGCCCGTGCCGTCGTAGCCGAAGCCCGCGCTGCCGGCCGTGCCGGTGATCGCGATGCTGCGGCCCGCGCCGGCCTCGATGCGCGTGCCATCGATCGCCACGCCATTCGAGGCGCCCACGGTGTAGCTGGTGCCCAGTTCGACGGCCTGCGTGCGCAGGCCCGCGGCCATGCCCGACAGGTCGCCGCCCTGGCCCGTGATACGCACATCGCCGCCGGTGGCCAGCTTCGCGCCCGTGATCCGCACGCCGGCGCCGTCCGGCGGCTCGCCGACCGGGCCGCCGCTGGCCCAGTCACGCACCGTGCCGGTCAGGGCGATGTCGCCGCTTGCGGAAGACAGGGCGACCGAATAGTCGTCGCCGTTCAGCCGCACGCCCGAGCCGCCCGCGGCGCCGCGGCCGGTCAGCGTGATGCCGCCGGCCTGCGTGCCGAGCGTGCTGTCGCCGTCGATGCGCACGCCGTCGGTGGCGCTCAGGAAGCCGCTGCCCACCTCGCCGGTGCCGCCTTCGCCGCGCAGCAAGATGCTCCCGGCGCCGAGCGTGCTCAAGGCGCTGCCGCCCAGCCAGACGCCGCTGCGGATTTCGCCGGCGCCATCGGCACCCGGGCCCTTGACCTGCCCGCCGATCGCCCGTCCGTTGTCGCTGTCGCCCTGTCCGAAGAAGCGGATGTTCCCGCCGTTCGCATCGATGCGCGCGCGGTCCAGCCGGACGGCCGCTGCAATGCCGTTGGCCTGGCCGGCCTCGGCCGCGGCCAGGCCCTGCGCGTCGGCATTGAAATCGACGTTCAGCGCGCCGCTGGTGGAAGCGATGGTTGCGCCACCGCCCTCGGCGTCCCAGCGCATGTCGATGTTGCCCACCGAATTCACGCGCAGCGTGGCCGTGCCGCCGCCGTCCTTGATCACCTGGGCGCCGGGCTGGAACACGACGGCGTCGTTGATCTGCGCCACCTTGCTGGACGAACGCGTGGTCAGCGTCACGTCGGTGCCCTGGCTCAGCGCCTTGCCGATCACGCTGGCCGCGATGTTGCCGGAATCGGTGTCGGCCACGATCGAAAGATTGCGGCCCGCCTCGGCCGTCCAGCTGCCGTTGGCGCCTGCATTGCCGCCGGCAGTTATCTGCGTGCCCGCCAGCATGTTCAGGTTGCCGGCCGTGGTGCGGATGCTGCCGCCGGCCACGCCGGGCGCATTGCCGCGCGCATCCAGCGTGCCGCTCACCTCGAGGCCCGCGCCACTGTCGACCTGCGCGCCGATGGCCTCCAGCACGATCTCGCCGCCGCGCTCGACCAGCGAACGCGCGCGCACCGTGCCGCTCTGGTTGACCACCTGCTGCACCAGCCCGGAGGCGCCCACCAGCACCACGCGCCCGCCGTCGGCCGTGATGGTGCCGGTGTTCATCACCAGCGCCTTGGTGGTGGGATCGGTCACCTGCACGCCGGCCACCGAGGTGTTCATGAGCCCGCCTTCGAGCGGCACCGTGAACTTGGTCAGCCCGTCGCCTTCGAAGTCCAGCGTCACCCGCGCGCCCGACACCAGGCCCGCCGAGCCGCGCGCCACGTTGATAGTGCCGTCGTTGCGCACCAGCGCGCCGATCAGCCCGAGCGTGCCGCCTTCGCCCACGCTGATGACCGCGCCGGGCTGGACCGTCACGCGGGCAATGCTGTTGGCATCGTTGATGCCGCCGCCGAACAGCAGCTGGCCGCCCTTGCCCACCACGCTGCCCTCCTTGGCGATCTGGCTGTCGCTGATGTCCAGCGTGGAGGCCACCAGCCCGCCGACGTTCACCTGGGCGCTGCCGCCGAAGAGAACGCCCGAGGGGTTGACCACGAACACATGCCCGTTGGCCGACAGCGTGCCGTTGATGACCGACTGCTCGATCACGCCGCCGCTGCCCACCACGCGGTTGAGCATCACGCTCGCGGCGCCCATCTGCTGGTTGATGTTGAGCGTCTTGCCGCCGGCCAGCGAAAACGCATTCCAGTTGACGATGGCGTTCATCGTGCTCTGGTTGAGCCCCTGCACAGCCGCCGTGCCGAGAGGAACGACGCTCACATTGCCGAACACCACATTGCCGTTCTGCGGAAAGCCCGCCGGCAGGTTGAGCTGCGCCCAGGCCGGCACCATGCTGCCCATGCAGGCCAGCGACAGCACGAGCGGCCGCACGCGCCAGTGCCGCGGCAGGGCGTTCGCGGAAAGATCATGGTTTCTCATGCTGCCCTCAGAAGGTCTTTTGCGCCTGCACGTACAGCCGCGGGTTGCGCCCGCCGCCGTCGGTGCGCGCGGGGTCGGTGCCGGCGCGCCAGGCCAGCGTGGCGTTGATGGTGACGTTGCCGGGCCGCGTCCAGCTCAGGCCGATGCCCGCGCCGCGCAGGCTGCGCGAACCGGGGCTGGCGTCGAAGACCGTCGGGTTCTTGGTCTGGCGCCCGCGCGCCGCGTCGTAGAACACGAAGGGCGTGAACTCGGCATCGAGCGACCAGCGCCATTCCACGGTGGCGATCACGCCCTGGTCCACCAGCAGTTCGCCCGAGGGGTAGGCGCGCACGGCACGCGCGCCACCCAGCGAGAGCTTTTCCGAGGCGTCGAGGTTCTTGCTGGCCCACTGCCCGCCCAGCGCCAGGTACAGCGAGTGCCGGGGCAGCACCGCCTGCAGCCGCGAGAGCTGGAAGGTGGCCTTGGTGAAGCCGCCCTCGGTGCGGTGGCCGCCCAGGCCCTGGTCGGTCTGCAGGCTGTCGGCATCGCGGATCGAGAGCCGGCCGTGGTAGAGATTGCCGGTGCTGGCCCAGTAGCCGCCGCCCAGCCAGTCGTCGCGGCGCTCCCAGGTCCAGCCCAGGCCGAAGCCGCGCACCCGCTTGCGCGCCGAGAAGTCGACCGCCGTGTACTCGTCGGTGAGCTTCTTGCTGTCGGCCGACAGGCGCAGGAAGAGGTTGTGCTGGCGCTGGCGGATCACCGGGTAGCTCAGCGAGACGTCGAACACGTCGGCCTTGCCCTGCGCGCCCAGTTCCGAGAACTCGCCGCCCAGCTCGTAGTTGACGCGCGCCAGCCCGAGGCCCGCGCGCAGGCCGCTGCTGCCGATGGGCGCCTCGTAGGCGACGCGGCCGAACTGCAGCGCATTGCCGTTGGAGACCATGGCGCGCACGTCCAGGTTGTCGCCGATGCCCAGCGGGCTCGCCCAGCGCATCGTGCCGCCGAGGCGGTAGCGGCCCGATTCCTTGGTGCCGTGGTTGTCGGCCTCGGCCGCGAAGGCCCAGCGCGGCGCCGGCGCCACTTCCACCGACAGGTCGGTGGTGCCCGGCTGCGTGCCTTCCTGCAGCGCGGACGAGACCTTGATGCCGGGCTGGTCCGACAGCAGCAGCATCGAGCGTTCGTAGGCCGGTGCGTTGACGGCCTCGCCGGGCTGCAACGGCGCAAGGAAGCCGCGCACGCGCGCCTCGCTGATGGCCGCATCGGGCGCAACGATCACCTCGACCTTGCCGAGCCGGCCTTCGATGACGCTGATCTCGACGATGCCGTCGCGCACGGTCTGCACGGGCACGACGGCCTGCGCGAGGAAGTAGCCGCGCTCCTTGTAACGCGCGGTGATGGCCTGCGCCAGGCTTTCGAGATCGCCGAGCGTGACGTCGCGCCCGATGTACGGCGCGGTGATGCCCTGCAGTTCCTCGTTGCTCAGGGCCTTGACGCCGTTGAGCCGCAGGTCGTTGAGCTTGAATCTGGCCGCAGGTGGCTGCGGCGGCGCGGGCAGGCTCTGAGGCGCCACGGTGCCAGTGGCCTGCGCGACGGGGCGGTCGCAGCTGCCGCAGGGATCCTTTGTCGGCAGCAGCGCATTGGCATCGGCCTCTGCCGCGTGGGTGCGCTGGGCGGCAACGAGAAGCGTTGCGCTCACCAGGGCGGCGACTGCGAGGGCGATCGGGGTGGAGCGTTGGATTGCGCGCATCTGCATCTCAGTGCTCCACCGTGCGTTGCTGTTGTTGTTGTGAGCGCTGCTGTTCGGGGTGCGCTCCCGCCGACGGGGTACCTTGCTCCGCGAATGTCCCCCGGGCTTCGCCCTCCTCCTTTATTTCGCTGCGCAAGGCACCCCATCGACGGGAGCGTTGCACGGAGCGGTTGTTGATCAGCTGTGCACCCAGAGCGTGCCCTGGTGCACAGGGCATCGGGTGCTCCCCGCAGCGAAATAAAGGAGGAGCCGAAGGCGGGGGACATTCGCGGAGGGGAGTACCCGGTGGCCTGCGCACGCGCCCTGAACAACAGCGCCTCGAACTACGCACTTCAAATACAACAGACATGGCAGTTCTTCTTTTCATGTCATTCAGCTCCCCACCGTGAGACGCCAGTTGCCGATCAGGTTGAACGGCGCCCAGAAGAAGGGGTGGGACATCTTGGGATCCTTCAGCACCGCCAGCTGCCCGGCCTGCATCGCCTTCTGGATGTCGCGGCCCTTCGCCAGCTCGCCGTAGAGCGTGCCCATGAGCACCGCGGTTGCGTCGTCCGACACCGGCCACAGCGATGCGATCAGGCTCGAGCTGCCGGCCGAGAGAAAGGAGCGCGTGAAGCCCAGCACCTCGTCGCCCTGCGCGATGCGCCCGAGCCCCGACTCGCAGGCCGACAGCGTCACTAGCGCCGTGCCGTCCATCGGCAGGCCGAGGATCTCGTGCGCCTCCAGGAAATTCTGCTTGCCGCCCTCGTTGGCCAGCAGGATGCGCGAGTACAGAGGGTCCACCGCGTCGGCCTCGGCATGCGCCGCCACGTGCATCAGCGGCGAGCGCGCGGCCACGTCGCGGAACTGCGTCTTGGTGGCCGCGGCGCCCATGTACACGGTGTTGCGCGGGAACAGCTGCGCGAGCTGCTTCACCTCGACCTCGGCGCCCGGCAGGTCGTACTTGTCCTCGATGCGCGGATTGCCGAAGGCCGTGAGCGACGCGCCCACGCGCGGCGAGCGCTGCGCGAGCTGCACCGCGATGCTGATCGAAGGCGCCACCGCCACCGGATGCGTCTCGATCACGTAGCGCCCGTCGAGCCGCAGCGCCTGGAACGGCAGGTAGTGCAGCGGCCCGTGCGGCACCACGATCAGCCGCTGCCCCGGCGCCAGGCCCAGCGGGCCGAGCAGCGCGGCGCCGAGCTTGTCGGCATTGGTGATGGCCGCGCGGCGGCCGCGCACGATGGAGTTGCGGAACACCTCGACCAGCTCGGTGAGCTCGTCGCGGCGCACCGGCACCGTCCTGGCCTCGATGCCGGCCGGGCCGACCACCCACACCAGCAGCCGGTCGGGCAGCGAATGGAACTGCACCACGCGCTCGTCGGGCGCGAGCATGCCCTGCAGCGCGGCCAGGTCCACGGTGGTCGCGGCGCGCTCGTTGATCTTCGCGCGGCCGCGCACCGCATCGAGCAGCGCGCGCGAGCGGCTGCGCTCGCTCACCTCGAAGGCCTGGCGCGCATCGCCCGCGTCGCTGTAGATCGAGACGCCGCGCTCGAACACCGACTGCAGGTCGGAGAACAGGCCCATCTTGAATTCTTCGCTGCGGAACCTGGCGCGCACCTGGTCGATGCCGCCCAGCGCGCGCGCCACGGCCTCGGCCGCGGCCTGCTTCTGGCCGAGCGCAAGTTCGCTGCGCGCCACGCCGTCCCAGGCCCAGAGGCGGTAGTACTCGGTGTCGGTGCCGACCTGCCGCGCGGTGAGCGCGCGGTAGAGGTCGCGCGCCTCGGCCGGCTTGTTCTCGGCCAGCAGCAGCCGCGCGCGGGTGCGGTCGAGCTGCGCCGTGAGCGGCGCGTCCCGGGGCGGCGCCATGCCCCCGAGCACTTCGCGCGCCCTGGCGGCGTCGCCCGATTCGATCAGCGCATTGACGAGCGAGGCCTGCACCAGCGGCGCATAGCGCGACGAGCTGTTGGCCAGCGCCTCGTCATAGCTGATGACGGCGCCCGCGTAGTCGCCGCGGCGGGTGCGCACGTCGCCGATCACCTTCTGCACCGGGCCGACCACCAGCTTGGGATCGCGCGCCGGATGCTTGAGCGCCTCGCGCGCGAATTCCTCGGCCTTCTCGAGCTGGCCCGAATAGCTGTAGACGATGGCCAGGTCGCGGTTGGCCATGGCCAGCAGGTTGGGATCGCTCGTGGCATTGGCCAGGTGCAGCGCCTTGCTGGCGGCGCGCACGCTCTGGCGGAATTCGCCGGCCTCGGCCAGCGCCACCGCCTGGCTGCAGTACTGGTAGCCGGACAGCTTGACCGCATCCTGCCCGTAGAGCACCGCGCCCTCGCTGGTCAATGCGAGCAAGGTGTCGGTGTCGGCAAGACGGGCCTGCTCCGCCCTGCCGGCCGCGGCTTCGGCATTCGGCGCCTGCTGTGGCTGCTGCGCCGATGCCGGGGACCCATGGCCCAGCAGAAGAATGGCTGCCAGCCCCAGCGCACCCGCGGCCCCTGCACGACGTGCCGAGCGCTCCCGTTCCGTTCTTCTCGAAAACCACGTCATTGGACCCCCGCGCGCGGCCCGTGTGCCCGCGGTTGCGGGGGTCGACGCCGCGGAAGTGCGCGCCGTTCAGGCCTCGTAGGGAAAGTCTAGGAGCGGCCCCCTGCGGCGCCTATTCGCAAGAAGGCCTAGCGCGAACGGACTAGGACCGCAGGCCCTGCATCAGGCGGGAATCGCATCGATGTTGGCGCGGTCCCAGTGGCGGTGCTTGGCAATCGCGGCGATGAAGGCCTGCGCGATCTGCGTCGCCTCGCTGGTGTCGCCGAGGTTGGTGACCGGCGTGGCCGCCACGATGATGCCGGCGGGCGCATCGCCCTGCTGCGCGTTGGCGCCGATGCCGAGCGTGGAGAGCAGCTGCACGCCGTCGCCCACGGTGCAGATGGCCTTGCAGTGCTTGTACGCCTCCAGCACGAAGTGCACCGCATCGCCCATGCCCGCGAGCGCCGCCACGCCCTGGGCGCCGCCGGGGATCAGCACGGCATCGAACACCACCGACGGCCCGTTGGCAAAGGTCATGTCGACGTCGATCTGCCGCTTCGATGCGCTGGCGATGGTGCCCAGGCGGGCGCCCACCACCTTGCACTTGCCGCCGGCCTGCTCGAGCGCATCGCGGATCGGCTTGAGCGAGGCGGAGTCGATGCCGTCGGCCGCGAGGATCGCGATCTTGCGCGTGCGGATCGAGCCGTCGCCGCTGTCGGCCATGCTGAGCGCGGGCGACTCCTCGATGGGCAGGGTCATGCGGTGCTCGCGGTAGCCCGCGCGGCCCGCGGCCGCCTTGGCGTCCGGCGCGCCGATGCCCAGCGGCTCGGCCACGCGGCGCGCGAGCTTCTCGTCGACGTGCGCCAGGTTGTCGACCATGCGCTGGCGGATGGCCGGCACGTCGACCTTGGAGAGCTCGAAGCGGAAGGCCGCAACGATGTGCTCCTTCTCGGCCGCGCTCTGGCTGTTGAAGAACAGCCGCGCCTGCGTGAAGTGGTCGTCGAAGCTCGGGCTGCGCCGGCGCACCTTGGGCGACTCGAGCTCGTCGGGATGCGGCTGGAAGCCGACGCTGCCGCCGTCCACCCTGAACTCCTTGCCGTCGCCCAGCGAGTTGGGCTCGTAGGCCACCTGGCCGCGCGCGATGGTCTGGCGGTGCATGCCGTCGCGCTGGAAGTTGTGGAACGGGCACACGCTCTTGTTGATGGGCAGCTCGTGGAAGTTGGCGCCGCCCAGGCGCGAGATCTGCGTGTCGGTATAGGAGAACAGGCGCCCCTGCAGCAGCGGGTCGTTGCTGAAGTCGATGCCGGGCACCACGTGCCCCGGGTGGAAGGCCACCTGCTCGGTCTCGGCAAAGAAGTTCTCGGGGTTGCGGTTGAGCACCAGCCGGCCGATGCGCTGCACCGGCACCATCTCCTCGGGGATCAGCTTGGTGGGATCGAGCAGGTCGAAGCCGAGCGAATCGGCCTTGTCGGGCGGCACCAGCTGCACGCCGAGCTCCCACTCGGGAAAGTCGCCCTGCTCGATGGCTTCCCACAGGTCGCGGCGGTGGAAGTCGGGGTCCTTGCCCGCGACCTTCTGTGCCTCGTCCCATGCCAGGCCATGGATGCCGAGCTTGGGCTTCCAGTGGAACTTCACGAAGTGGCTCTCGCCGCGCAGGTTGACGAAGCGGAAGGTGTGCACGCCGAAGCCTTCCATCATGCGCAGGCTGCGCGGAATGGCGCGGTCGCTCATCGCCCACATCAGCATGTGGGTGCTCTCGGGCATGAGCGAGACGAAATCCCAGAAGGTGTCGTGCGCGCTGGCGGCCTGCGGCATCTCGTGGTGCGGCTCGGGCTTCACGGCGTGGATCAGGTCGGGAAACTTCATCGCGTCCTGGATGAAGAACACCGGGATGTTGTTGCCCACGAGGTCGTAGTTGCCTTCGCGGGTGTAGAACTTGACGGCAAAGCCGCGCACGTCGCGCACCGTGTCGGCCGAGCCGCGCGAGCCGGCCACGGTCGAAAAGCGCACGAAAACGGGCGTCTTTGCGTCCGGGTCCTGCAGGAAGTCGGCGCAGGTGAACTGCGACATCGACTTGTAGACCTGGAAATAGCCATGCGCCGCCGAGCCGCGCGCATGCACCGCGCGCTCCGGGATGCGCTCGTGGTCGAAGTGCGTGATCTTCTCGCGCAGGATGAAATCTTCGAGCAGCGTGGGCCCGCGCACCCCGGCCTTGAGCGAATTGTGGTTGTCGGGGATCTGAAGACCCTGGTTGGTCGTCAGATTGGGCGCATGATCGGTTGCGAATCCATCGAGCTGCTGCTGCTTGGCGTTGCTGCCGTCCGTGGCCTTCGAGCGGCGTCCGGCGGCGGCCTTGTTCTGAGGCGTCATCGAGGGTCTTTCATGGGAGGGTCGGCTTCGTTGTCGAGAAAGAGGTCCAGCACGTTCACCAGCGCAATCAGGCAGATGAAGCCCGCCACGGCGGCCACCACCCAGAACAGGATTTCATCCCCCCAAGCACCGGTGAGTGAATCGAACAGCGACGACAGATCCATGATTCGCTCCAGCAGATCAGATTGAACAACTCGATGCTTGCGCTGCGGCCTCCATGAAGCCACGAAAGCGGGTTCGCGGGGGCAGTTGCGAGCGAATCCAAAGGTTATGTTTTTCTCACACTGTTACCCGTAGTGGCGCCTCGCCCGCGCTTGTGGGAGAGGCGGCGTCTACGCGGTAGGAGCGCACCGACAGCGGCTGGCTGCCGCCTACGCGGGCTGGCGTGTCGGCCCGCATCCGCGCCCGGGGCGCAGCCGTAGCATCGAACACGGTCGGCACGAAGCCTGCTTGGGCATTCGTGGACCGAAGCCATTCACACAGGGAAGAAAGAAAGAAACATGCAGATCAAGATCGGTTTCGACATCGAACTCGCCGTCACGGCGCCCACCGCACTGGTCTACATGCTGCATGTCCACCCTTCGCGCGCGGCGGACCTGCAGGACGGCGAGCACGTCACCCTCACGCCGCCGCTGCATACCGACTACTACGTGGACGGCTTCGACAACCATTGCGCGCGCGTGCGCATTCCCGCGGGGGTGCCGAGCGTGCGGCTGCGCAACCATGCGGTGGTGTTCGACCCGGGCTGGGCCGATCCGGTGGACTTTGGCGCCGTCGAGCACGCGGCGGCGGACCTGCCGGTCGCCACGCTGCCCTTCCTGCTGCCGAGCCGCTACTGCGAGGTCGACAGCGAACTGCTCGCCTTCGCCTGGAGCAACTTTTCCAGCGTGGCGCCGGGCTGGCACCGCGTGCAGTCCATCTGCGACTTCGTGCACGAGCACCTGCGCTTCGACTACCAGAGCGCGCGCGCCACGCGAACGGCGCTCGAAGGGTTCCGCGAGCGCACGGGCGTGTGCCGCGACTTCGCCCACCTGGCGATCACGCTGTGCCGCTGCATGAACATTCCCGCGCGCTATGCCACCGGCTACCTGGGCGACATCGGCATTCCGCCCGTGCCCTCCCCGATGGACTTCAGCGCCTGGTTCGAGGTGTACCTGGGCGAGCGCTGGTACACCTTCGATGCGCGCCACAACGTGCCGCGCATCGGCCGCATCGTGATTGCGCGCGGACGCGACGCGGCCGACGTGCCGATCACCATGGTGTTCGGCGCCAACTCGCTCAAGCGCTTCGAAGTGACGACCGAGGAAGTGCCGCAGTAGGCTCGCGGCCCCGCTCACGCAGTCACTCAGGCAGGAAGCCGAGCATCTGCATCGCGGCGCGAAGGCCGGTGCGGCTGCGCTCCATCGCGTCCCAGGGCGTGTTGCCGGTGGCCAGGCGCGGGCCGATGTTCGCCACCGTCCAGTGGGCGGCGCTGTCCAGGTCGGGCAGCTCTTCCCAGGCGAGCGGCACCGACACGCCCATGCCGGGCCGCGCGCGCGCCGACCAGGCGCTCACGGTGGTGGCGCCGAAGCCGTTGCGAAGGTAATCCGCGAAGATCCGGCCCACGCGGTTGCGCGGCCCGCTCTTGGCCACGAAGCGCTCGGGCACGGTGCGCGCCAGGTGCTCGACGATGGCCCGCGAGAAGCCGCGCACCTCGTCCCAGCCGAACTGGCGCCGCAGCGGCACCACCACGTGCAGCCCCTTGCCGCCGCTGGTCTTGAGGAACGACGGCAGGCCGAGCTCGTCGAGCAGCACGCGCACCAGCAGCGCCGCCTCCTGCATCTGCTGCCAGTCGATGCCTTCGCCGGGGTCGAGGTCGAAGGTCATGCGGTCGGGCTTGCCGAGGGCGCGCGAGGTGGCGTTCCAGGTGTGCAGCTCGACGGTGTTGAACTGCGCCGCGCCGACCAGCGCCTCTGCGGTGTCGATCTGCAGCAGCGGGTCGTGGCCCGGGTCGAGCGCGGGATCGAGCAGCTTGATGCCCGCGATGTCGCTGTGCTGCGCATGCTTCTGGAAGAACAGCTCGCCGCCCACGCCGTCGGGCGCGCGCACCAGCGCTACCGGGCGCCCTTCGAGGTGCGGCAGCATCAGCGGCGCCACGCGCGCGTAGTAGGCCGCGAGATCGCCCTTGGTGAGGCCGCTGGCGGCGTCGATCAGGCGCTCCGCGTGGGTGATGCGCGGCGCCTTCTGCGCCGTGGCCATGCGCGCGCTCATGCCGCGCGGCGCCGGGCGGTGGCGCTCTTGGCCGGAGTGCGCTTGCGCGCGGCGCCGCTGCTGCTGCTTTTTGCGGCGGCCTTGCCATGGGCCCGGGGCTTGGCCTTGGACCTCGGTTTGGTTGCCGCGGGCGCCTCTTCTTCTTCATCGCCGCTGTCTTCGCCGGCCGCGGCCGCCTTGCCGCCGCCACCGCCCTTGCGCAGGCTGCGCTGCAGCAGCTCGGTGAGGTCGATGATCTTCGCGCCGCGGCTCTCCAGCGCCTGGCCTTCCTCGGGCTCGATCTGCGTCACGGTCTCGGTCTGGCCCGCGGCCACCTTGCGGTCGACCAGGCGCAGGATCTCGTCCTTGAACTCGTCCTTGTAGTCGTCCGGATCCCACTCGGCGCTCATGTCCTCGACCAGCTGCTCGGCCATCTTGATCTCGTGCTCGCGCAGCCCCGCCTTCTTCGCGTCTTCCGACGGCAGCGGCAGTTCGGTCCAGGGCCGGATGTCGGCGCCCCAGCGCAGCAGGTTCAGCACCAGCCCCGGGCCCACGGGCACGAGCGCGGCCAGGTGCTGCTTGGTCTGGATCACCACGCGCGCCACGCCGATGCGCTGGGTGCGCTGCAGCGTCTCGCGCAGCAGCGCGTACACCTTGGCGCCGCGGTTGATGGGCGCCACGTAGTAGGGCCGCTCGAGGTAGACGAAGGGGATGCCGTTGGCGGGCACGAAGCTCTCGATCTCGATGGTCTGCGTGGTCTTGGGATAGGCGTCGGCAATCTCCTTGTCGCTCAGCACCACGTATTCGCCGTCTTCGTACTCGATGCCCTTGACGATGTTCTCGCGCGCGATCTCCTTGCCGGTCTTCTTGTTGATGCGCTTGTAGCCGACCGGGTCCATCGTGCGCTTGTCGAGCCAGTCGAAGTCGATGGCGTGGTCGGTGGTGGCCGAGTACAGCGCCACCGGGATGTGGACGAGGCCGAAGCTGATCGCGCCCTTCCACAGGACGCGCGGCGCGGGGGCTTTTTTCGAGACTGCCATGGACACACTCCTTCAGCCTCGAGACTCTGCGCCCCGGGCCGCTCGGCGATGTAGGAGCGCGGCGGCGCCTGCCGTAAGGCGCGGGCCGGCGTTTTCTCTCCCTCCCCTTCCGGGGGAGGGAGCAAATGCTTCAGGCCGATGGCGCGTTCGCCGCGGACCCGAGCACGCGCTCGCTCGGGCGCGCGAAGTAGAACCATTCGGCGCCGGGCAGCGCCAGCGCGTTGGGAAAGACGATGAAGCCGTCGTCCGGCGCGCTCACCAGCGTGCCGTCGTGGCGCATGCCGATGGGTTCGCCGCGCTGCACCGCATCGAATGTGGCCCAGTCGCGCACGAAGCTGTCGTCCTCGTGCAGCCGGTCGGTCACGCTCGCCAGGCGCAGCAGCCGGGGCGGCGCGGGCGGCGTATCCGCCGGGCCCTGCGGCAGCGCCGCCATGCCGAGCAGAGCGAGCGCGCGGCGGATGGCGCGCCAGGCCACCTCGGGCGCCTTCGGGTCCCGGTGCTGGCCGCATTCGAGCGTGACGCCGTAGCCGCCGCAATTGCGGATGTATTCGTTGGTGCCGCGGCCGAAGTCGATCGCGTCCTCGCCCACCGCGATGCCGGCGGAGCGCTGCGCGAGCCCCGCGGCATAGATGTCGAGCCAGCCCTCCACCACGATGGGCGTGCCCAGGTGCAGCGCCAACAGTCCTTCCTCGCTGGCGCGTGCAAAGGGCTCGAGCGTGCCGGTGTTGTCGCGCGGGCCGATCATGGCGAAGGCCTCGCCCTCGCTCTGGAAGGAATGCAGGTCGAGCAGCACGTCGTGCCGCTCGATCAGCGGGCACAGCACGTTGGTGACCCGGTCTTCGTAGTCCGCGGGCGCAGCGCTCGGCTTGAACAGGCGGTTGAGGTTGCGCTCGCCTTCGCGCTGCAGGCGCCGCCGCGCCAGCGGGTTGGCAACAGGCACCAGCGTGAGCTGCCCGCGCCGCAGCCGGAAGGTGCCGCCGTCGAGCTCGGCCAGCACGCGCTCGATGCCCGCGGTGCCGCAGGTCTCGTCGCCATGCACGCCGCCCAGCACGAGCAGCCGCGGGCCCGGCTCCAGCGCGGCGAAGGTATGGATGCGCAGGTTGTCGGTGGCGGCAGCAGCGGCGGCAAGAGGATCGGAGGACATCCGGGCGATTATTGCGGAGGCCTTCCCCTGCGCGCAAAGACGCTACTCGTTTCATAGCGGCGCAGCGCGGCGCGCCGTGCCTACAGGGCATGCCTGGGCTGTCCTACCGGCTGCGGCCGGCGCGCCATGCAGGCTCGGTCGTGGATGCACACAGACACCGCAGCAAAAAGGAACCGAGCGCCATGAGCAGCACCAAGCCCCGTACCAAGGATCCGGCCGACCCGAGCGACCCGCTGCGGGACGCCGGCGGCGGCGACACCAAGACCCGGCAGGGCGGCGATTCGGCGCCGCGCCTGCCGCACGAGCGCGACGAGTCTTCCGACAGCCAGCAAACACCGAACGGAAAGCCGCCCGAGATCGGCCGCAAGGGCCACGAGGACATCGAGCGCGGCAGCGTGGACACCGACCGCGGGCCGGTGGCGGACCGCGTCTACAACGACAAGGTCAAGCGCTGAGCCGGGGGTTTATTTGCCGACCACGCCTGCCAGCTGGTCGCGCATGGCCGAGATCACCGCCGCGTAGTCCTTGGCATCGAAGATCGCGCTGCCGGCCACGAAGGTGTCGGCGCCGGCGGACGCCACGCGCGCGATGTTGTCCACCTTGATGCCGCCGTCCACCTCCAGCCGGATGTCGCGCCCGCTCTGCTCGATGCGCTTGCGCGCGAGTTCGATCTTGCGCAGCGCCGAATCGATGAAGCTCTGCCCGCCGAAGCCGGGGTTCACCGACATGATCAGGATCAGGTCGATGTCGTCGATCGCCCAATCGAGCGCCTCCAGGCCCAGCCCGGGGTTGAACACCAGCCCCGCCTTGCAGCCCGCGCCCTTGATGGCCTGGATGCTGCGGTTCACGTGCGGCGAGGCATCGGGGTGGAAGCTGATGTAGTCGGCGCCCGCTTCCGCGAAGGAGGCGGCCAGCGCGTCGACCGGCTGGATCATCAGGTGCACGTCGATCGGCACCGCCTCGCCGTCGGCCGTCTTGGCATAGGGCTTGAGGGCCTTGCAGATCATCGGGCCGAAGGTCAGGTTGGGCACGTAATGGTTGTCCATCACGTCGAAATGGATCCAGTCGGCGCCGGCGGCGATGACCTTGGCCAGTTCGTCGCCCAGATGGGCGAAATCGGCCGAGAGAATGGAGGGGGCGATGCGGAACGGCGTGCTGCTCATGCCACGATTGTCGCAGCCGGCGGAAAACCCGGAAAGCAGTGCAAGAGAAGGCTCCAGTTACCATCGCGCGCATGCCGCACAGTCCCATCCGCGTCCAGGTCGAACCGCGCTATCTCGCAGACCAGTCCTCGCCCAAGGACAAGATCTACACCTTTGCCTACACCGTCACCGTGACCAACGAGGGCGAGACCAGCGCCCAGCTCATCGCCCGCCACTGGCTCATCAACGACGCCTCGGGCCATGCGCAGGAGGTCAAGGGCCTGGGCGTGATCGGCCAGCAGCCGCTCCTGGCGCCCGGCGAATCGTTCCGCTACACCAGCGGCTGCCGCCTGCAGGCGCCCAGCGGCACCATGCACGGCAGCTATTTCATGGTGACGGAAGACGGCGAGCGCTTCGACGTGCCGATTCCGATGTTCGTGCTGGAGGCGGACATCGGCGGGGCGCCCGTTTCGCGCGTACTTCATTAGCTCGCCCCCAGTCTTCGCGCACTTCGTGTCGCTACGCCAACCCCCTACCGGGGGCAACACCAGCGGCCCGGCAAAGCCGGTTCCGCGGTGTTTCTGGTATCTGAATTCTTTACTTTTTTATGGCTGCTGCATCGCTTGACCTGCAGGGGCTGCTGGCCCGGCTCGATCCGACGGCGGATGTGGCGCAGCGCCACATCTGGCTGATCGACGTCTTCGACTGGCTGCGCGGCGACCGTGCGTCGCCGCAGGCGGCGGTGGGGCGGGTGTCGCTGCTGCTCGACGCGGTCGAGGCGCGGCCCGAGCTGCGCGGGCGGCTGCGGGCATGGTGGCGCGCCTTCACGCAGGCGGTCGACCTGACCACGCTGCTCGCGGACTACGGCTTTGCGCCGCGCACCGCCTTCGTGAGCGAGCTCACCGAACGGCTGCGCCGCAAGATCCTGCCCGGCACGCCCGAGACCACCGACGCCTCGGACCTGTTCCGCATGGTGCTGCCCGGCGCGTTCGACGCGGGCTGGATCGCATTGCTCGACGACGCACAGCTCGCGCGCATCGGCAATCTGCTGGCCGACGCCGCACTCGACGACGATGGCGCCCCGCGCTGGCGCCACACCGTGATGGACGCCGTCACCTACTGCAGCAGCCAGGTGGTGGCGGCCGGCTTCTCGCCCGAATTGCGGCTGCGCATGAGCGCGGCGAGCGAGAGCCGCGCCTTCCATGCGCTGATGTCCGATCTCGACGCCTTGCGCGAGCAGATGTTCCGGGCACCCCGCGACGAAGACGCGCTGCAGGCCGCGTTCCTGGCCTTCCGCGACCGGCTCGACGCCTGCCGCGCCAGCGCCTCCTCGGTCTACACGCACCTGGAGGACAACGGCATCTCGGTCGGCCTGGTGTTCCGGCTGCGCCAGCTGCGCGAGCGGGTGCTGCGCATCCGCGAGCTGCTCGACTGCCTGATCTCGCCCGCACCCGCGCCCAGCGTGGCGCGGCTGGTGGGCCGGCTGGTGCTGGCCGGCGGCGAGCGCAACAGCATCCGCGCGCTGATCGCGTCGAACTCCTCGATGCTGGCGGCCAAGGTGACCGAGCGCAGCGCCGAGACCGGCGAGCACTACATCACGCGCGACCGCGCCAGCTACCTGCAGATGGTGCGCAAGGCCGCGGGCGGCGGCGCGCTCACCGCGCTGACGGTGCTGCTCAAGTTCGGCATCTATTCGCTCGCGCTGTCGGCCTTCTGGAGCGGGCTCTGGTCGGGACTGATGTATGCCGCGAGCTTTGTCGCGATCCAGCTGCTGCACCTGACGCTGGCCACCAAGCAGCCCGCGATGACGGCGCCGGCCATGGCGGCGCGGCTGCGCGACATCAAGACCGATGCCGCGGTGGCCGATTTCGTCGACGAAGTGGCCAACCTGGTGCGTTCGCAGGTGGCGGCCGTGCTCGGCAACGTGGGCTTGGTGGTGCCCGCGATGCTGGCGCTCGCCCTCCTGGTGCAGTTCGCGCTCGGCCGGCCGCTGCTGGACGCGGCGCATGCCGCGGCCACGCTGCAATCGCTCTCGCTGGCGGGCCCGACCGCGGTCTTCGCGGCCTTGACCGGCGTGCTGCTGTTCGCGGCCAGCATCGTCGGGGGCTGGACAGAAAACGCCTTTGTCCTGCATCGCCTGGACTCCGCCATGCGTTACAACCCTCGCATCGGCGCTTTTCTGGGTGCCGCCCGCGCCCGCCGCTGGGCCACCTTCATGCGCACGCACATATCGGGCTTTGCCTCCAACATCTCGCTCGGGCTCATGCTCGGACTGCTGCCCGCATTCGCGGGTTTCTTCGGGCTCGGGCTGGACGTGCGCCACGTGACACTGTCGGCCGGGCAGATCGCGGCGGCCGCGGCCTCCACGGGCATGGCGGTACTCCAGCAGCCCGCGCTGTGGTGGGCGGTGGCGGCTATTCCCGTGATCGGCGCGCTCAATGTGAGCGTGAGTTTCTATTTCGCGTTCCGGCTGGCGCTGCGCGCGCACAGCGTCAGCCTGGGTGACCGCGCACGCATCCGCAGCGCCATCTGGGCGCGCTGGCGCAGCCGGCCCATCAGCTTTTTTCTACCTGCATGAATCTGACGAATCTCATCAACGATCTGCTGGGCTTCTGGTCCGAGTGGCTGCGCCCTTCGGCCGGCCTGCCCACGGTGCTGTGGTCGCTGCTGCTGGCCGCGGCGGCGGCCTCCGGCCACCTGGTGCAGCGCTACCTGGGCCTGCCCAAGGTGGTGGGCTATTCGATGGTCGGCGCGGTGGCCGGCCTGGCCGGTTTCGAAGGCGCGATCTGGCCGCTGCGCGGCATCAGCCTGTTCCTGCTGGAGCTCGGCGCGGCCGTGGTGCTGTTCGAAGCCGGCGGCCGGCTACCGCTGCGCTGGTTCCGCCACAACCCGATGGTGCTGGTGCAGAGCCTGCTCGAGGCCACGCTCACCTACTTCGGCGTGTTCTGGATGCTGCAGCTGCTGGGCCTGCCCGATCCGGTGGCCAACCCCATCGCGCTGATGGCCATCGTCGCCTCGCCGGCGGTGCTGAGCCGCGTGATCATCGACACCCGCGCCTCTGGGCCGGTGACCGAGCGCGCCATGACGCTGGCCACGCTCAACACCTTCTATGCGCTGGCGCTCGGCTATGCGCAGGCCGGCCTGATCGAACGGGCGCCGCAGACGCTGCTGCAAAAGCTCTATCCGGTGGCGGTGGTGCTCGGCCTGTCGTTCGTGGTCGGCGCCATCCTCGCGCTGGCGCTGCGCACGGCGCTGCGCTTCATGAGCCCGACGAGCGAGAACACCTCGATCCTGCTGCTCGCGCTCATTGCAGCCGCCAGCGCGCTCACGGCCCACGTCGGCGGCTCGGCGCCGCTGGCCGCGCTGATCGGCGGGGTGCTGCTCAAGACGCTGAACCCCAAGCCCTGGGCCTGGCAGCGGCAGCTGGGCACGGCCTCGTCGCTGCTCACCATGCTGATGTTCGTGCTGGTGTCCATCGTGGCCGCGCAGGCCGACTGGACGCTGCCCGTGGCCAGCGTGGTGCTGGCGGTGATCGGCATCCGCCTGTTCGCCAAGATCGCCGGCGTGGCCATTGCCAACCCGGGCAGCGGCGCGAGCTGGAACCAGGCCTTCTGGGTGGGCTGCGCGATGTCGCCGCTGTCGTCGATCGCGCTGCTCATCGCCTCGAACTTCACCACCGCGTCGCCGCTGCTCGGCACCATGATCACGCAGGTGGCCCTGCCCTCGATTCTCCTGATGGAAGTGATGGGCGCCGTGCTCGCCACCGTGGCCATCCACGCGGTGGGCGAAAGCTCGGTGCCCTGGACCCCGCAGGCCTTCAGCACCACGGAGGACACGCAGCGATGACCGCGGCCATGCCTTTGCCCGACAGCGACGACTTCCGCTCGCCCGCCCTGCCCGCGGACCCCGCGAGCCGCGTGGTCAAGCTCGAGCCCTTCAACCGCTCCGAAGCGCTGTCGCTCGGCGTGGAGCTCGAGCTGCAGCTCGTCAACACGCACGACTACGACCTGGCGCCCTATGCCGAGGACATGCTGCGGCTGATGTCGCAGACCCCGCTGCCCGGCAGCGTGGTGCCCGAGATGACCTCGAGCATGATCGAGATCTCCACCGACATCTGCCATTCGGCGCAGGACGTGATCACGCAGCTCTCGCCGATCCGCGAGGCGCTCATCAAGAACGCCGACAAGCTCAACATCGCGGTGGTGGGCGGCGGCACGCATGCCTTCCAGCAGTGGCACGAGCGGCGCATCTACGACAAGCCGCGCTTTCGCGAGCTGTCCGAGCTGTACGGCTACCTGAGCAAGCAGTTCACCATCTTTGGCCAGCACGTGCACATCGGCTGCCCCGATGCCGACTCGGCGCTCTTGATGCTGCACCGCATGTCGCGCTACATCCCGCACTTCATTGCGCTGTCGGCCTCGTCGCCGTTCGTGCAGGGGCAGGACACGCAATTCGACTCGGCCCGGCTCAACTCGGTGTTCGCGTTTCCGCTCTCGGGCCGCGCGCCGTTCACGCTGAGCTGGAAGGAGTTCGAAGCGTACTTCGAGCGCATGACCCGCACCGGCGTCGTGCGCAGCATGAAGGACTTCTATTGGGACATCCGGCCCAAGCCCGAGTTCGGCACCATCGAGATCCGCGTGTTCGACACGCCGCTCACGGTCGAGCGCGCGGCCGCGCTCGCGGGCTACGTGCAGTCGCTGGCCGCATGGTTCCTGCAGGAGCAGCCCTTCGAGCCGACCGAGGACGACTACCTCGTCTACACCTACAACCGCTTCCAGGCCTGCCGCTTCGGGCTCGATGCGGTGTACGTCGACCCGGCCAGCGGCCAGCACATGCCGCTGCGCGACCACATCCTCATGACCATGACGCAGCTCGAATGGCACAGCGAGGCGCTCAACGCCACGCAGGCGCTCGGCGAGCTGCGCACCAGCGTGGAAGCCAACCGCAACGACGCGCGCTGGCTGCGCGAGAAGCAGGGCAAGGAGCGCCTCCTGGCCGAGGTGGTGCGGCAGGCGGCGCTGCGCTTTCGCGGCGGCGGAGCCTAGGCCGCCACCGCCTCCTGCGAGAACTGCCTGCGGTAGGCCGTGGGCGACACCTTGAACGCCGCCGCGAAGTGCTTTCGCAGCGACACCGCCGAGCCGAAGCCGACGTCGGTGGCCACGCGTTCCACCGGCCGGTCGGTGGTCTCCAGCAGCCGCTGCGCGAGCGCAAGCCGCTGGTTCTGCAGCCATTGGCCGACGGTGGTGCCCGTGGCCTCGCGAAAGCGCCGCGTGAAGGTGCGCCGGCTCATCAGTGCGCGCCGCGCGAGGCTGTCGAGCTCGTGCGGGCTCTGCAGGTGGCGGCCCAGCCATTCGAGCAGCGGCGCAAGGCGGTCGCCCTCGGCCGCGGCGGGCATCGGCTGGCGGATGTACTGCGCCTGTCCGCCCTGCCGGTGCGGCGCCACCACCATGCGCCGCGCGGCGCGGTTCGCCGCCTCGGCGCCATGGCGCACGCGCAGCAGGTGAAGGCAGCAGTCGATGCCCGCGGCCGTGCCGGCCGAGGTGAGCACGTCGCCGTCGTCGACATACAGCACCTCGGGCTGCAGCCTGACCTTCGGATATTGCCTGGCAAAGGCTTCGGCCAGGTTCCAGTGCGTGGTGGCCGGGCGGCCATCGAGCAGGCCCGCCTCGGCCAGCACGAAGGCGCCCAGGCACAGCCCGACCACGATGGCGCCGCGCCGATGGGCCGCCTGCAGCGCGCGGATCAGCGCCGGCGGCGCGGGCCGGCCGTCGTCGCACCATGAGGGCACGATCACGATCTGCGCACGCCGGATCGCCTCGAGACCGTGCGGCACCCCGAGCGTGAAGCCCGCATTGGTCTGCAGCGGGCCCGGCTCGGTGCCGCACACCTGCAGGCGAAAACGCGGGTCGCCTGCTTCGGTGCGGTCTTCGCCGAAGACCATGCACGGCACCGACAGGTGAAAGGGGCTGATGCCGTCGAAGGCGACGAGGGCGATGGTTTCCAGGGTTTTTCGAGCCATGGCCCGATTTTATCGATGAATGGCTTTCGGGCCACTTTCTCCCAAGGGCCCCAGCGCGAACAATCGGGCCATCCCAACCACTTGCAACACGGAGCCACCCACCATGAGCAACCACCCCGCCCCGCGCCGCGCCCTCGTCGTGATCGACGTGCAGAACGAATACTTCGAAGGCGGCGGCCTGCCCATCGAGTACCCGCCGGTCGAAAGCTCGCTGCCGAAGATCGCGCAGGCCATGGACGCCGCGCGCGCGGCCGGCACGCCGGTGGTCGTGGTGCAGCACCACGCACCCAAGGGCGCGCCGGTGTTCCAGGCCGACGCGCACAACGGCCAGCTGCATCCGGAAATTGCGAGGCGGCCGCGCGACCACCTCATCACCAAGACCTTGCCGAGCGTGTTCACCGGCACCGACTTTGCCGACTGGATCGCGCGCCACCAGATCGACACGCTCAGCGTGGTGGGCTACATGACGCAGAACTGCGATGCGTCCACCGTGTTCGAGGCCATGCACCGCGGCCTCAACGTGGAGTTCCTGTCGGACGCGAGCGGCGCGCTGCCGTACTCGAATGCGGCCGGACAGGTCAGCGCCGAGGAAATCCACCGCGTCTTCAGCGTCGTGTTCCACAGCAACTTCGCGGCCGTGGCAAGCACCGAGGCCTGGATTGCCGCGCTGCAGGCCGGCCAGCCGATCGAGAAGGACAACGTCGTGATGTCGAACCGGCGCGCGCGGGGGTGAGCGGTTCAGCGCTTATGCTCGCCCCATGGGTGAATTCGACCTGATCACACGCTACTTCCAGCGCCCCGCCAAGCGCTCCCCGCTCGGCGTGGGCGACGACTGCGCATTGCTCGCGCCCGCGCCCGGCATGCAGCTTGCCGTGTCCTGCGACATGCTGGTCGAGGGCCGGCATTTTCTCTCGACCGTCGATCCCGCGCGGCTCGGCCACAAGGCGCTGGCGGTGAACCTCAGCGACCTGGCGGCCTGCGGCGCAAAGCCGCTGGCCTTCACGCTCGCGCTCGCGCTGCCCGGTGTCGACGAGCCCTGGCTCGAAGCCTTTTCGCGCGGCCTGTTCGCGCTGGCCGACGAGCACGGCTGCGAGCTCGTGGGCGGCGACACCACGCGCGGCCCGCTCAACATCTGCATCACCGTGTTCGGCGAAGTGCCGGCCGGCGCGGCGCTGCTGCGCTCGGGCGCGCACGCGGGCGACGACATCTGGGTCAGCGGCACGCTCGGCGATGCGCGGCTCGCGCTCGAGGCGTTCCGCGGCACGCTCTCACTGCCCGCCGACGTGTTCGCGCAGGCGCGCAGGCGCATGGAGCAGCCCACGCCGCGCGTGGCGCTGGGCCAGGCGCTGCGCGGTACCGCTTCCGCGGCGGTGGACGTGAGCGATGGCCTCGTGGGCGACCTGGGCCACATCCTCGCGTCGAGCAAGGTGGGCGCCACGCTCGATGCCGATGTGGCCACCGGCGTGATCGCCGCGGCCGCGTCCTGCGGCCTCGGCACCGAGATCCTGCGCACCTGCGCGCTTTCAGGCGGCGACGACTACGAGCTGGTCTTCACCGCACCGCCCGCCGCGCGCGCCGCGGTCGAACAGGCCGGCAGGGAAAGCGCCACGCGCGTGACGCGCATCGGCCGCATCGACGCCGAAGCCGGCCTGCGCATCGTGGACGCCGACGGCGCGCCGGTGGCGCAGCGCTTCGGCTCCTTCGACCACTTCGTCTGATCAGGACCCTCGAACCATCGCCTGCATCTTGGCCTGGGCGGCGTTGATGTCCTTCGACTGGCCATTGAGCTCCTGCAGCATCTTGTTGAGCTGCGCCTGCACGGCCGGATCGCTCACGCTGACCGACGAGCCCGAGACCTGGATCTTCGACTTGTTCTGCTCGAGGTAGTCGCCCACCGCGAGCGCGCCGTCGAACACCTTGTCGAGGGCAGGGAACACCTCCTTGAAGGTGGCGGCCGGCGCCGAGACGGTCTTCTCGTAGGCCTTGTCGTAGACCTGCTTCAGGTCGTCGGGCTGCTTGAGCTTCGCGTGCGCGGCATCGGCCTTGGCCAGTTCCTGGTCGAGCGCGGTGCGCAGGCCGCCCAGGCCGTCCTTGGCGGCCTTGAGGTCGTCGCGCCGCGACGCCAGGTCGGCAATCGAGCGCAGCGCGCCCTTGGCCATGACCTGGCCCATCGGCTGGCTGACCGACTTGTTCATGCCCTCGTTGAAGTCGGCGATCACCGCGTAGTGCTGCGCATAGTCGCCGAAGGAGGCCTTCTCGTCGGCCGTGGGCGTGGGCACGCGCAGGCCGGGCTTGTCGAGCACGCGGGCCTGCAGGAAGCCGATGAAGGCGGTGCGCTGCTCGGCCTCCTTGCTGCCGCAAGCCGCGAGCAGGAAGCTGAACGCCAGGCACAGCCACAACGCGTTGAAACGGACCACGGCTCTGTTCATGATGGATGGGCTCTCACGCTGGAATGGGTCGCGAAGCATACGATGCGCATTGCCGCGGGCGAATACGCCGGACGGCATGCAGGAAGGCCTAGAGCGATTGCTTGGGCACGCCGATCGAGCTGCGCGCGGCAACGAAGCGCGCCACCAGCCATGCCGCCAGCGCGGGCGCGAACGCGAAGCTCGCAAACAGCCAGGCCGCGGCCGAGCGCGCCCCCGCCACGCCGCCGGGCTCGCTGAGGCCGGCCGCGTTGGCCACCAGCCCCGCCACCGCCGCGCCCACGGCCATGCCGTAGAGCTGCACGGTGGTGATCGAGGCCGAGGCCAGGCCTTCCTGCCCGGCCGGCGCGAGCGACATCACGCGCGTGACCAGGTGCGGCCATCCGATGCCCACGCCCAGCCCCACGGCCGCCAGCGCGATGGCGGCCAGCAGCATCTCGAGCCCCGGCGCAAAGCGCCCGGGTGCCGGCAGCAGCAGCGCGAGCGCGGCAAGCCCCAGCGTGCAGGCCACGGGCCCGGCGCGCAGCATGCGGTCGGCGCCCGCGCCGCTGCGCCCCGACGACAGCAGCGAGCCCGCGCTCCAGCCACCGGCCATCGCCGCAGTGAGATAGCCGGCCGACAGCGGCGAATGGCCATGCAGCAACTGCAGGAAGTACGGCACGAAGATCTCGGTGGTGGTGCCGATCAGGAGCAGCACCACGCAGGCATAGATGGCGCCCATCGGCGTGCGCAGCGCGTAGGCGCCGGCGGGCAGCAGCCGCACCGCGGCATGCCGGTCGATCCGCGTGGCGGCCACGCCGAGCGCCAGGCCCAGCGCCACGCCGGCGGCCTGCCAGGCCATGGCCGACAGGAACTCGCTGGCCGCGATCACCAGCACCGAGGCCGCCAGCAAGCCGATCTGCAGCGCCGCAATGCGCGGCATGGCCGATGGCCGTTCATGCCGCACGCCGGCCGCGGGCCGCAACTGCACCGCGACCAGCAGCGCCTGCACGGCAGCCAGCGGCAGCAGCGACCAGAAGGCCCAGCGCCAGTGCCCCGCCTGCGCGAACAGGCCGCCCACCGCCGGCCCGCAGAGCGTGGCCACGCCCCACATGCCCGACACCAGCGCCACCGCGCGCGGCCACAGCCGCGGCGCGAACACCCGCTGGATCAGCGCATAGCTCAGGGCCGCGAGCAGGCCGCCGCCCAGCCCCTGCACCGTGCGGCCCGCGAGCAGCCACGGCATGGCCGGTGCGAGCGCGCAGGCCATCGACCCCGCGCCGAAGACCACGAGCGCCGCCAGGCAGGCGCCGCGCGGCCCCAGCCGCGCCAGCAGCCGCACCGACAGCGTGGCGCCGAGGATCGATCCCACCACGAACAACGTGGTGCTCCAGGCATACCAGTCGAGCCCGCCGACCTCGTTCACCACCGAGGGCAGCACGGTCGTCACGATGTGCACGTTGACCGCATGCAGCGCAACGCCGCCCGTGAGCGCCAGCGCGCGCCAGCCGTTGCGGCCGCTGAAGAGTTCGCTCCAATCGGCAGCGGGCGAAGCGGGGTGGAGCGAGGCAGGGGCGTTGGATGAGGCGGCAGGCATATGGCGCGGTCCTTGGCGGACGACGGGTGGCAAGGCAAGGCCCGGATACTAGGCCGGCCTTGTGAATTAAACAAGCTATTGCTTTGATAAATAGAGGGCCTTGGACAGCCCCCCGAATGCGCGACACTCTGGCCTGATGCAAGCTGCTTCTTCCTCCACAGGCCCCATGCCGCCAGCCACGCCCCGCCGTCCCTCGATCGCTTTCCTGTTGTCCCACCCGGCGCATTTCATCGCCATGGGCTTCGGCTCCGGCCTGCCGCGCGTGGCGCCCGGCACCGTCGGCACGCTCTGGGCCTGGGCCGCCTTTGCCGTGATGCAGCTGTGGCTCACGCCCGCGGCCATCGGCTGGATCATCCTGGCCTCGCTGCCGATCGGCTGGTGGGCCTGCAGCATCACCGCGCGCGACATGGGCGTGGCCGACCCGGGCAGCATCGTGTGGGACGAGGTGATCGCGTTCTGGATCGTGCTCTGGCTCGTCACCCCCGCCGGGCTCCTCGCGCAGGCCATCGCGTTCGGCCTGTTCCGCTTCTTCGATGCCGCCAAGCCGGGGCCGGTGGCCTGGGCCGATGCGCTGTTCAAGCAGCGCGACGCGGTCCAGGTGCGCTGGTGGCGCGCGGGCTTCGGCATCATCCTCGACGACCTGGTGGCGGCGTTCTGCACGCTCTTGGTCATCGCGCTCTGGCGCGCATGGTGAACACGATGGAAGCCTCGACCCCAGCGAATTTTCTTGCCGACCAGGACACGCCCGCGCTCGTCGCGGCCTTGGCCGACCTGCTGCTGAAGAAGGGCTGGATGCTGGCCACGGCCGAAAGCTGCACCGGCGGGCTCATTGCCGGCGCATGCACCGAGCTCGCAGGCTCCAGTGCCTGGTTCGAGCGCGGCTTCGTCAGCTACTCGAACGCGGCCAAGACCGAACTGCTGGGCGTCGACGCCGCGCTGATCGAAGCCCACGGCGCGGTCAGCGAGCCGGTGGCGCGCGCCATGGCCGAAGGCGCCATCGCGCATTCGGCAGCGCGCGCCGCGGTGGCCGTGACCGGCGTGGCCGGCCCCACCGGCGGCAGCCCCGAAAAGCCGGTCGGCACCGTGTGGTTCGGCTGGTCGGTCGACGGGCAGGTGCGCACCGAGCGCCGCCGCTTCGATGGCGACCGCGCCGCGGTGCGCGCCGCCACGGTGCACTACGCCCTGCAGACACTGGTGGGCCTGCTCGGCCCGCAGCCCGGCACCACAACGAAGGCCCCATGACATGACAACTGCCACCGCCAATGCCCAGACCATCGAGCGCTTCTACGAGGCCTTCTCCAGGCTCGACGCCCGCGCCATGGCCGCCTGCTACGCCAGCGACGCGGCCTTCGACGACGAGGCCTTCTCGCTGCGCGGCCGGCAACAGGTGGGCGGCATGTGGCGGATGCTCTGCGACGCCACGCGCGCCAAGGGCGCCGACGTCTGGCGGCTGACCTGGCGCGACGTGCAGGCCGACGGCACCAGCGGCCAGGCCCATTGGGACGCGCACTACCGCTTCAGCGCTACCGGCCGGCTGGTCGACAACAGCGTCGATGCGCGCTTCGGCTTCACGCCCGAAGGGCTGATTGCCACGCATCGCGACAGCTTTGCCTTCTGGACCTGGTCGCGCCGGGCGCTGGGCGCGCCGGGCCTGCTGCTCGGCTGGACGCCGATGCTGCGCAACAAGGTACGCGCCACCGCGGCCGCCAATCTCGCCACTTATCTCGCACGCCAACCATGAGCAACAGCAACCTCGCCATCACCAACAACGAAGCCCAGCACCGCTACGAAGCCGCGCTCGAGGGCCAGCTCGCGGCCTACGCCGAATACAACCTGCTGACCGACGCCATCATGTTCACGCACACCGAGGTGCTGCCCGAGCACGAGGGCAAGGGCGTGGGCTCGGGCATTGCGCGGCATGTGCTGGACGAGGCGCGCGCCAAGGGGCTGCATGTGATTCCGGTGTGCCAGTTCATTGCGGGCTACATCCGCAAGCACCGCGAATTCGCCGACCTGGTGCGGCCCGACATCCAGCGCGCCTTCAAGATCTGAGGGCATCGGCCTTCGGCGCGGGCAGCCACGCGAAGGCCGCGATGCCCAGCACCAGCAGCGCGGCAATGGTGGCCAGCACGGCCCTGAGCGGATCGCCGCCATGCGCCGCGGCCACCGAGGCCGCCACGCCGGTGGCCCACTGCATGAGCGCGACGCCGAGGAACATCGCCATGGTGAAGACCGCCATCGCGCGGCCCGTGAGCGTCGCCGGATAGGCCACGCGCACGTCGGCGTATTGCCAGACGATGAAGCCCGAGAGCACGCCGATCAGCACCATGCCGCCGATGTCCAGCCAGGCCGAATGCGTGAAGGCGATGAGCGCGAACAGCGCCGCATAGCCGAGCGCGCACACCACGATCCGGCGGCGGCGCGCGGCGCCATCACGGTCGAAGCGGCCGAACAGCGGCGCACCGAACAGCGAGATCACCGACACCGCGATGGCGACGTTGCCGCTTTGCACCAGCGAATAGCCGTGGCGCTCCATCATGAGCGGCCCGAGCCAGAGCCCGCGCAGCGAGATGAAGGCAGCGTAGGTCACGGCCCCGAGCATGACGATGCCGAGCGTGTGCGGCATTGCGAGCAGCGCGCCGAACTGGCGGATGGCCTCGGGAATCGACTCGTTCACCCGCGGCACGGCCGCGGCGGGCTCGCGCACCCAGTGCCAGATCGCGAGCCACGCCAGCGCCGAGGCCACGGCCAGCACCAGGAAGCCCGCGCGCCACGAATAGGCCTGCACCAGCCACGCGAGCGGCGTGCCGGTGGCCAGCATGCCCAGGCCGCCGATGGCCAGCACCAGGCCCGAGACGGTGGCAAAGCGCGCGGCCGGAAAGTGCCGCGCGATGAACACGGTGCACACCAGGAAGGCCGGCGCGCAGCCGATGCCGATCAGCGCCTGCCCCGCCACCAGCACCGCGTAGCTCGGCGCGAACGCCGACAGCAGCGCGCCCGCGATGGCGACCGGAAAAGCCACCAGCACCGTGCGCCGCACGCCATGCAGGTCGATGCCGATGCCCATGAAGAGCTGCATCGCGCCAAAGGCGAAATGAAAGGCGCCCGAGAAAATGCCCAGTGCCTGGGCCGAGAGCCTGAAGTCGGCCTGCAGCGGGCTCGCCATGATGGCGCCCACGGTGCGGAAGGCCTGGCTCAGCGCCACGCCGGCGCACAGCGCCAGCACCATGGCCCACGCCGCGCGTGGCGTCAGCCGTGCGCTGGCGGGGCCGCTGTCAGGCACCGTGGCACTTCTTGTATTTCTTGCCGCTGCCGCAGGGGCAGGGGTCGTTGCGGCCGGGCGTGGCTTCCTTGCGGAGGGTCTCGACCTTCGGGCCCAGGCTCTTCCAGAGCTGGCGCAGGTCGTACACGGCCCAGATGGCGGCGCCGAAATCGTCCAGCCGCTGCTGGCTCACGCTCGGCGGGCCGTCGTCGCTGAACATCGAGAGCGTGGGCTTGGCCTTGTCGTCCTCGGTCAGCGCCACGATGTTGTCGAGCGCATCGTCCAGCATCTGGGCGGCTTCCTTGTCGCGCGGCGCGGCCCAGTCCTCGGGCCAGTTCTCGACCGCGTACATGAAGCCCAGCGCCCAGACCTGCGCGAACGAAGGAATTTCCTCGCCCGCCACCTCGGCGCGCTCTTCCTCGGGCAGCGAGGCGATGGCGCCGCGGGTGTCGAGCACCTCGGGCTGCCAGCTGCGCTCGTCGTCGAGCGACTGCACATCGGCGTCCAGGCCCTCTTCGATCTCGCGCCAGCGGCGCTTCCAGTTCCAGACGAACTCCATGTGCTGGGCCGGCACGAAGCCCTCGCCCAGCAGCACCGGCCAGTATTCGGCCGGCTCGATGCGCCGGCGGGTGCAGATCAGCGCGGCCATGAAGCCTTCGCAGAACTCCCACTGGGGAATTTCCTCGTCCTGCTCGCGCATGGCGTCCAGCGCCTGGTCGAGGGCGTCGAAATCGTCGGGGCCGAGGGGGGCGGAAGCGGCCGCTTCGGCTTGGGGGGTGTCGTGGTTGTTGGTCATGGCAAGTTCGGGGCAGCCCTCTATGATGCAGCAGGCTCCGGTCGACACTATTTCTATGTCCACGATTATTCCGTTTCCGACGCGCTACAGCGCCTTCGCCCTGTGCGTGGTCGGGCTGGCGGCCTGCATCGCCCTGGTGCTGGTGTCGCCCCACCTGTGGCTGGCCTGGGTGGGCGTGGCGGTCTTCGCGGTGCTTTCGGGCACCGGCGTGCACGACCTGCGGCAGGCGCGCCACGCCATCCTGCGCAACTACCCCGTCATCGGCCACCTGCGCTTCCTGCTGGAATTCATCCGGCCGGAAATGCGGCAGTACTTCATCGAGAGCGATTCCGAGGCCGCCCCGTTCTCGCGCGCGCAGCGTTCGCTGGTGTACCAGCGCGCCAAGGGCGAGCCCGACAACCGGCCCTTCGGCACGCAACTGGACGTGACCATTGCGGGCTACGAGTGGATCAACCACTCGATGCAGCCCACCAAGCTCGACAACCACGATTTCCGCATCGTGATCGGCGGCACGCCGCACACCGCCGATGCCAGTCTGCCGCCATTGGGCGCGGCGTCGCACCATCCCTGCACCCAGCCCTACAGCGCGAGCGTGTTCAACATCTCGGCCATGAGCTTCGGCGCGCTGTCGGCCAATGCGATCCTCGCGCTCAACCAGGGCGCCAGGCTGGGCGGCTTTGCGCACGACACCGGCGAAGGCTCCATTTCGCAGCACCACCGCGTGCATGGCGGCGATCTGATCTGGGAAATCGGCTCGGGCTACTTCGGCTGCCGCAACGAGGATGGCAGCTTCAACGCCGAACGCTTCAGCGCCAACGCGCGCGATCCGCAGGTGAAGATGATCGAGATCAAGCTGAGCCAGGGCGCCAAGCCCGGGCACGGCGGCGTGCTGCCGGCACCCAAGGTCACGCCCGAGATCGCGGCCGCGCGCGGCGTGCCGATCGGCATCGACTGCGTTTCGCCCTCGTCGCACAGCGCGTTCAGCACGCCCATCGAGATGATGCATTTCATCGCCAGGCTGCGCGAGCTCTCGGGCGGCAAGCCGACCGGCTTCAAGTTCTGCCTCGGCCATCCGTGGGAGTGGTTCGCGATCGTCAAGGCCATGCAGGCGACGGGCATCACGCCCGACTTCATCGTGGTCGACGGCGCCGAGGGCGGCACCGGCGCCGCGCCGGTCGAATTCAGCGACCACGTGGGTGCGCCGCTGCAGGAAGGCCTGCTGCTGGTGCACAACACGCTCGTCGGCGTGAACCTGCGCCACCGCATCAAGCTGGGCTGCGCGGGCAAGGTGATCACGGCCTTCGACGTGGCGCGCATGATGGCGCTGGGCGCCGACTGGTGCAACGCGGCGCGCGGCTTCATGATGGCCCTGGGCTGCATCCAGGCGCAAAGCTGCCACACCGGCCACTGTCCCACCGGCGTGACCACGCAGGACCCGGTGCGCCAGCAGGCGCTGGTGGTGCCGACCAAGGCCGAGCGCGTGCGCAACTTCCACCGCAGCACGCTGCATGCGCTGCAGGAGCTGGTGCAGGCCGCCGGCCTCGACCATCCGCAGCAGATCACGGCGCACCACATCGTGCGGCGCATTTCCGACACCGAGGTGCGCCTCCTGAGCAACCTGGTGATGCAGGTGCAGCCGGGCGCGCTGCTCGGCCCGCTCGACAAGCAGCACAACGTGTTCCGCACCTACTGGCCGCTGGCCAGCGCCGAGAGTTTCCAGCCCCTGACACAAGGGCCGCACGGCCTGGTGTCGAACCTTCCGCTGGCCGCATGAACCCCTTGCGACGCGGGGCTTCGGCGCGGCTGCACAGCGCCAAGGGCGCGGCCTCCGCGCCCGCGCCGCTGGACGCGCAGCCCTTCGTGCCGGCGGCCGGCGACTACGCCGAATTCCTGCGCCTCATGCTGCCCAAGCAGCAGAAGAACGTCGCCAGCCACCGCCTGGGCAGCGAGCGCGTGTGGCTCAAGAAGGCCGGCCCGCGCCACGGCAAGTGGGGCTACCGCGTGATGGCGGCGGTCGCGCGCATGGCGCGGCTGGACATCATCAAGCCGGTGCCCAACCCAGGCGGCGAGGCCGCCATCGCCACCGAGGCGCGGCGCCTGCGGCAGCTCGCGGCCGCGGGCCTGCGCGTGCCGGCGGTGCTGGCGCAGCAGCCCGACGGCCTGCTGATCTCGGACCTCGGCCAAAGCGGCCGCGCCACCGTCGTGCTGCAGGAGCGGCTCGACCAGGCCGCCGCCGCCGGCCCGGCCGCGCTGCTCGCGGTCTGGCGCGTAGGGCTGGCCGCGATCGCCAAGGTGCATGTGCGCGGCCAGCACCTGAGCCAGGCCTTCGACCGCAACCTGGTGCAGTGCCCCGACGGCGTGATCGGCTACATCGATTTCGAGGACGACCCCTCCGAGGTCATGACCCTGGCCGAGTGCCAGGCCCGCGACTGGCTCAGCTACCTGCACTCCACGGCCATGATGCTGGAGGCCGCCGCCCCCGAAGCCGCCGGCCAGCACTGGCACGCTGCGCTGGCCGAGGTGGACACGGAAGTGCGCGAGCGCATCGCCGAGGCCGCGCGGCGCATGAAATGGGCGCAGAAGCTGCCCGCCAGCCGCCGCTGGGGCCGCGACACGCAGCGCGTGCGCGCGGTGGCGCGGCTGCTGGGGCGCTGGCACCTGGGGCCGGCTGCTGCGCTGCAGAACTAGCAGCGGTCGTCAGGGGCGCTGTTGGCGGCTGAGCTGCTTGTGCCGCCATTTGCGGAATGCGCGGTCGCCGAGCCAGCCGCCGGCAATGACGCAGAGGGCCTGTACTGCAAGAGCGATGACGAAAGCTTGCGACAAATCGCTCTCGCTTTGGGCCCTGTTCATTTCGTACCACTGCCCAATGGGGACGAGCACGACCTTCGCAACAAGAAAACTGAGCGCAAATGCGCCGGCCAAGATACAGAGCAGTCGAATGAGTATCTTCATGGAGTTCGGCCGATTGGAGTCGCCACATGAGCTACTGGCGATCAGGCTGCTTGTGCCACCATTTGCGAAATACCCAGTCGGCCAGCCAGGCGCCCGCAACGGCGAAGATCGCTTGCACAGCAAGAGCGGCAACGAAAGCCTCGGATACATCGTCGAAGCTCCGGGCCTTGTTCATTTCGTACCATCGCCCAATGGGAGCGAGCACACCTTTGGCAGCAAGAAAGCTGAGGGTCAGCGCTCCGACCAGAATACAGAGCAGTCGAATGAGTATCTTCATGGAACTCGGCCGATCCGTGATCGCTACATGAGCTACGGGCGATCAGGCTGCCTCTGCCGCCACTTGCGAAATGCCCAGTCGCCGAGCCAACCGCCCGCGATCAATGCGAGGAGTTGAACGGCGAGCGCGACCATGTACGCCTGGCCCAGGTCACCGTCGTTCCTTGCAAAGTTGAGCTCGTACCAATGGCCCACAGGGCCAATCAGCTTGTAGAAAATAAATCCGAGCGCAGTTGCTCCGACAACGATGAAGAAGAGGCGTGCAATAAATCTCATGGCACGTACCAGAACCAAATGGCAGAGCCCTTTCGGTAGTCTGTCATGAAGCCCTCCCACGACATGTTCAGTTGGATGCGGAACCATGACGACAGGGCCGTGAGCCGTGAGCCATTCCAAAGGTCGATGTGGTCGCCTTGCCGCCCCTCGCCCCAGTAATTCTGGATGAACACGATCCCCGTGCGGTTGGCGATTTTCTCGAACCCCTCTTTTCCCGTGTATTTTTCGGTCCGGGACATCACCCCGGCCTTGCCGGAATCCAGCCAGTTCGCCAATTCTTGCGCCCTGATCGGGTACTTCGGCTTGTCCTTCTGCCAGGAGAAGACACCGGGGAAGCTCTCAAGGCTCAGGCTGGATCGCATGAATGCTGCGCCCACGTTGATGGCACATTGATCCGTGTAGACGTCCTTGTCCAGCAAGGCCCCGTCTCCCTTGGTCGCAGGATGATTCGCCCAGAGCGTCGCGAAAGATGGTTGCATTTTTTCCCGTCGAAACAAGAATTGAAGGGTGGCGCCAGTGAAAGCTAACACCGCCCCCCGCAGGTGTCGATGAGTCGGAAGTTGTCAATCCGCCGGTTTTCGCGCGTTCCAGCGCGCAGCGGCAATCGATCGAGACCGTTGGTGCAACGGGTGTGGCATGGGTCGGCACGCAACACGCCGATGCGCCATCACTGCGCCGGCTACGAAAGCCCGAGCGCCGCCTGAACCACCACGCCGCGCAAGGCCAGCCGCTTCTTCATCGACAGCACCGCACGGTCCTTGCTGAGCAGCAGCGCGCGGTGCGCCACCGCAAGATCGATGAAGACCTGGTCGTCGGGGTCGCTGCAGACGCAGGGCGCGCGCGATGGAACGCCTTCGACCATGCGCACCCGGGCATCGAAGTCCGCCAGCACCGCGGGCACTTGCAGGCCGCGCTGCGCCATGCGCCGGGCGATCAGCGGATAGCCGAGCACGCGTTCGAGTTCGACGCGCATCGCGGCCGTTGCGAGCCAGCGCAGCTCGCCCGCGGCCAGCATGGCGATCAGCGGCACCCAGGCGGGGTCCTCGAAGACCAGCAGGTCGAGCGCGATGTTGGTGTCGATGACGACGAGGCCGGATTCTGGAACGAGCATGGCTCTGCGTGAAGGCACGCACCCGCAGGTGCGCGCGTGGCTACTTCCTGGCCGAACCCGCAACCATGTCGAAACGGAACAGCCGGCACTCGATGGGCCCGTTCCACATCGGCACGCGGCGCGATTCCTTCAGCCGCATCTGCCTGGGCAGCTTCAGGTCGGGCGTGAGCACCCAGGCGGTCCAGCCGGCGTAGTTCTTCTTCCAATGGGTGGCGAGCTGCGGAAAGAAATCGCCGCCGCCGTCGCCGCCTTCACCGCCGCCCTCGCCCGGGGTCTGCGCGGCCTCGCGGGCGCCGAAGCGCGCCACGCCGCCGACCTCGATGCGTTCGCCGTACGGCGGGTTGAGCATGATCACCCCGCCCTCGGCCGGCGGCATGCGCTGCAGCGCGTCGCCGCCGCGGAACTCGATGGCATCGGCAACGCCGGCGCGCTCCGCGTTGCGCTCGGCAAAGTCGACCATGCGGTGCGAGACGTCGGAGCCGAAGATGGCGACATCGCGCGGCACCGCCGACGACTGGGCCTCTTTCCTGATGGCGTCCCAGACGTGCGCCTGGAACGGCAGCAGCTTCTCGAAGCCGAAGCGCCTGAGCGAGCCGGCCGCAATGCCGCGCGCGATCTGCGCCGCCTCGATGGCGATGGTGCCGCTGCCGCAGCAGGGGTCGTACAGCGGCTCGGCGGCCACGGCGCCGGTTTCGGGGTTCCACCAGCCGCTGGCGGCCAGCATGGCGGCGGCCAGCGTTTCCTTCAGCGGCGCATCGCCCTTGTCCTGGCGCCAGCCGCGCTTGAAGAGCGGCTCGCCGGAGGTGTCGATGTAGAGCGTGCAGTGCTCGGTGGTCAGGTGGGCGAACACGCGGCAGTCGGGCCACTGGGTCTCGATGCTCGGGCGCACGCCGCCCGCCTTGGCGCGGAAGCGGTCGGCAATGGCGTCCTTGATGCGCAGGGTGGCGAAGTTCAGGCTCTGCAGCGGGCTGTGCTGCGCCGTGGTCTCGATCTTGAAGGTCTGCTTGGGCGTGAACCAGATCTCCCAGGCCACGCCGCTGGCGATGGCGTAGAGGTCGTTCTCGCTGCGGTAGGGCGCGTGGGCCAGTTCGACCAGCACGCGCTGGGCGAGCCGGCTGTGCAGGTTTAGCTTGAGCGCGTCGCGCCATTCGGCGCGCACCCGCACGCCGCCGCGCAGCGTGAGCAGGTCCTGGCCGACGCGGCCGGTGAGCGCATGGACTTCCTGCGCGAGGAATTCCTCGACGCCGGCGGCGCAAGGCAAAAAGAGAGAGAGATCGTTCACGGGGGGTTCGCCATCATTCGGCCGCTGGGGAACGCCATTGTCGCCGCGCCGGGCCGCTTCTCTATATAGTGGATCGGCCGATGAATTCCACCACCGCGCCCATGGTTGCTCCGGCTGTCGCCGACGACGATGGGCGCTTTGCCATCCAGTGCGAGGTGCTGCGGCTGTCGATCCGGCCGATCGGGCCGGTGCTGCTGGCGCAATACCTGCTGAACTGCGGCGTGGCGGCGCTCTTCGCCTGGCAGTATTCGCTTTCCCGCGCACTGGTGTGGATTTCGCTCATCACCGTGGTGACGGTCATGCGCGGCTTCTTTCCGCAGCGCCTGCCCGACCCCTTCACCCCGCAAAGCCTGCGCGATGCACAGCGCACGCACACGGCGCGCACCGGCATCTGGGAGCTGGCGCACGGCCTGGCCGGCGTGCTGCTGTTCAACCCGGGCCAGCCCGAGCAGCAGCTGCTGCTCGGGCTGATGCTGATGGGCATGACGCTGTCCTCGGCGTTCTCGGTGTCCTTCTACGTTCCGGCCACGCAGCTGGCGATCACGCTGCTGCTGGCGCCGGTGATCGTGACCGGCCTTTGGCTCGGCGCGCCGGCCATGAAGGCGGTGGCGCTCATCGGCATCGGCCTGACCGCGATGATGTGGAAGCTGGTGGCCGAGCATTCGCGCCAGCTCGAGGAAAACATCGGCTTGCGCCTCAATGAACGCAGCCTGCGCGAGCAGGCGCTGGCCGGGCTGCGCGCCTCCGAGCAGGCGCAGGCCGAGCGGCTGCGCTTCTTCTCGGCCGCCAACCACGACCTGCGCCAGCCGGTGATGGCCATCGGCCTGCAGGCCGAGGTGCTGCGCCAGCAGCTGGACAACGGCGCCGATGCGCCCGTGGTGCAGCACACGGTGGCCTCGCTCGCGCGCGCGCAGCAGGCGCTCGAAGGCCTGACCAACCAGCTGCTCGAGATCGGCCGCATCGAGGCCGCGGCCGATCCGCTGCAGCCGGTGGCGGTGCCGCTGGCGCCGCTTTTGGCCGACCTCGCGCGCCAGGCCGGCAATGGCCGCGTCACGGTGCGCTGCCCCGCCGATGCGGTGGGCTGGGCCGATGCGGTGTCGCTGCGCCGCGTGCTGGCGAACCTGGTCGACAACGCCGTCAAGTTCACGCCGCGCGGCCGGGTGCTGCTGGCCGTGCGCGCACGCCAGCGCGACACCGGGCGCGCCTGGCGGGTGGAGGTGCGCGACAGCGGCATCGGCATTGCGGCGGACTCGCAGGAGCGCGTGTTCGGCGACTTCGAGCAGATCGGCAACGTGGAGCGCAACCTGCAGCGCGGCCATGGGCTGGGCCTGGCGATCGTGCGGCGGCTGGCCGCGCAGCTCGGCATCCAGGTGTCGCTGCGTTCGGCGCCGGGGCGGGGCTCGGTGTTCGGCTTCGAGCTGCCCGCGGCGCCGGCCGATGCGCCGGTGGCGGCTCCCGCGCCCGCGGCGCAGCCCCGGTCCGGCGCGGCGCACGCCCTGCGGCCCGGCCTGGCCGTACTGGTGGTGGAAGACAACGCCGTGGTGGCCGACAGCCTCGGCGCGCTGCTGCAGCAATGGCAGCTCGCGCCGCGCGTGTACGCCAGCGCGGCCGAGGCGCTGGCGCTGGCCGACCTGCGCGCGCTCAACGTGGCGCTGTGCGACATCCGGCTGCCGGGCGCGCTCGACGGCATCGCGCTGGCGGAACGGCTGCAGCGGCAGAAGCCCTCGCTCGCCATCGCGCTGGTCTCGGCCGACATCGGCGAAGCCACCCAGCGGCTGGCCGCGGAGCGCGGCTGGCATGCGCTGCGCAAGCCGGTACAGCCGGCCGAGCTGCATGCGGTGCTGGTGCAGGCGCAGCAGGCGGCATCAGGGCGCTGAACGGGCGGGCGGTGCGTCTGGCACGGCTCGTGCACTGCCTTCACCGCTTCCGATATATGCTCCGCGCACAGGCCGCCGGTCCTGCCCCCGATGTCCATCGACACCCCCTCCCACCCCGCCGCCATGGCCGATGCGCCCGCCGATCCGCGCGGCCTGCGCGAACTGCGTTATGGCCCGGTCGCCATGGCGCTGCACTGGCTGCTCGCGGCCATGATCGTCGGCTCGCTCGGCGTCGGCCTCTACATGACCGGCCTGCCGCTCTCGCCGGCGCGCATCAAGCTCTACAACTGGCACAAATGGGCCGGCGTGACGATCCTGCTGCTGTCGGCCGTGCGCCTGCTGTGGCGGCTGCGCCATCCGCCGCCGCCGCTGCCGGCCGAAGCGGCGGCGGCCATGCCGCGCTGGCAGCGCAGCGGCTACCGCGCGAGCCACGCGCTGATGTACCTGCTGTTCCTGGCGGTTCCGCTGTTCGGCTGGGCCTACAGTTCGGCGCTGGGCTTTCCGGTCGTGTGGTTCGGCGTGCTGCCGCTGCCCGACTTCGTGCCGGTCGACAAGGAATGGGCCGAGGCCGTGCTCAAGCCGCTGCACAAGGGCAGCGCCTTCACGCTGGCCGCGGTGGCGCTGCTGCACGTGGCGGCGGTGCTCAAGCACCACTGGATCGACCGCGATGGCATCTTGAAACGCATGTGGCCCGCGCCACGCAAGGAATCCGCCGGATGAAGCGCACCTCCCGTCTCTGTCTTGCGGCCGCCCTGGCGTTCGCCCCTCTCGCGCCCGCGCTCGCCGAGCCCGCCACGGCCACCCGGCTGGTGGCGGACAAGAGCCAGATCGCCTTCGTGAGCAAGCAGATGGGCGTTCCGGTGGAAGGCACGTTCAAGAAGTTCGATGCGCAGGTGGCCTTCGACCCGCGCAAGCCCGAAGGCGGCACGGTCGCATTGCAGATCGACACGGGCAGCGCGTCGCTGGGCGTTCCGATGAGCGACGCCGAACTGCCCAAGCCGCCGTGGTTCGACACGGCGCATTTTCCGCAGGCCAGCTTCCAGTCGAGCGCGATCAAGGCGCTGGGCGACGGCCGCTTCGAGATGGCGGGCAAGCTCACCATCAAGAACATCTCGCGCCCGATCACGGTGCCGGTGAGCATTGCGCCGGCCAACGGCCACGCGGTGGCCAGCGGAAGCTTTACGATCCAGCGGCTCGACTACAAGGTGGGCGACGGCGAGTGGACCGACACCTCGGTGGTCGGCAACGAGGTGCTGGTTCGCTTCAAGTTCACGCTCGCGGGGTTTGGTCCGCTCTGAATTCCTTTATTTCGTTCTCACGCCACGCACGCCCATTGCCATGAAGAAGCTCCTCCTCGCTGCCGCGCTCTCAGCCGCGGCGGCCCTTGCCACCCCTGCCCTGGCACAGGAATACACCGCGCCGCCCGTCGCCGCCAAGCCCGCGGGCGGCCCGGTGAAGAACGCCAGCTACGTGATCGACCCCACCCACACCTTCGTGATGTACGAGATGGGGCACTACGGCACCACCACCAACCGCGGCCGCTTCAGCACCAAGGACGGCTCGGTGCAGATCGACGGCAGCGGCAGCAGCGGCAAGGTCGACATCACGATGGACATCAGCTCCATCAACACCGGCGTCGACCTGCTCAACCGCCACGTGCAAAGCAAGGACTTCTTCAACGTGGCCGAATTCCCGACCGGGCGCTTCGTGGCGGACCGCATCGAGTTCAACGGCGACAAGGTGGCCGACGTGCCGGGCACGCTCACGCTGATGGGGCAGACCAGGCCCGTCACGCTCAGGGCCGTGCGCTTCAACTGCTACCTGAACCCGCTCATCAACCGCCAGGTCTGCGGCGGCGACTTCGAGACGACGGTGCAGCGCAGCGACTGGGGCATCACCTGGGGCCTGAACTTCGGCTTCGAGAACAAGGTGAAGCTGCTGGTGCAGGTCGAAGCGGTCAACGTGCAGCAATAGAAGAAGAAGAAGGAGGCAACCATGAGCGGCATCACGGTTCCGTTGCTGGGCATCGCGGGCGCAATGATCGTCGGGGCCATGAGCCCCGGACCGAGCTTCGTCATGGTGGCGCGCACCGCCGTGTCGTCGTCGCGCCGCGACGGCCTGGCCGCGGCACTGGGCATGGGCGCGGGCGGCGTGGTGTTCGCGATTGCGGCGCTGGTCGGGCTGCAGGCGGCGTTCCTCGCGGTGCCGGCGCTCTACCTGGCGGTGAAGCTGCTCGGCGGCGCCTATCCTGTACCTGGGCATCCGCATCTGGCGCGGTGCGCGCGAGCCGCTGTCCGCCGCGCAGGACGAACGCGCGGCCGCAGGCACGGGCAGCAATGCGCGGCGCGCATTTCTCCTCGGCATGGGCACGCAGGTCAGCAACCCGAAGACGGCGGTGGTCTACGCCAGCATCTTCGCGGCCTTCCTGCCGCGCGAGGTGCCGCTGGCGCTGGCGCTCGCGGTGCCGGCGGTGATCTTCTGCATCGAGACCGGCTGGTACGCGGTCGTCGCGCTGGCGCTCTCGTCGGCGGCGCCGCGCTCGGCCTACCTGCGCTACAAGGCCTGGATCGACCGCGCGGCCGGCGGCGTGATGGTGCTGCTGGGCCTCAAGCTGCTGTCGGGCGTGCGCAGCAGCAGCTGAGCCGCGCGGGCTACAGCAGGCTCTCGGGCGTCAGCGGCGCCAGCATCTCGAGCATGGTGCGGCCCCAGAAATCGGAGTCGGGCTCCTCGTTCAGCACGGTGGTCCGGCCGGCCTCCTCCTCGCTGATCCACTCGATGCGCGCATTGCCGCTGTCCTTCGCAAAGCGCAGCCGGTAGGCGCCCTGCTGCTTCAGCACCTCGATGAGCTTGAGCGTCTGCTGCGCCATCTCGGGGCTGCGGATGAACAAGCCGATCTCGGTGTTGTGCGTCTCGGAGCGCGGGTCGAAGTTCATCGAGCCAACGAAAAGAACCTGCCGGTCGATCACCGCCGACTTGGCATGCAGCCGGCCCACCGAAGTGCCGAACAGGCCGAGCCGCACGCTGCGACGCGTGCGCGTGGTGCTCAGTTCGTACAGCTCGGCGCCGAGCTCGAGCATCTCGGGCCGGTAGCGGCGGTAGGCCGTGTGGACCAGCGGCTCGTCGGTGGCGGCGAAGGAATTGGTGACGATGCTGATCTTCACGTTGCGCCGGCGGATCTCGCGCATCACTTCGAGCCCCGCCTTGCCCGGAATCAGGTAGGGCGAGACGATGGTCACCTCGGAGCGCGCGCGGCGCATCTGCTCGACCACGTTGTAGCGCACGCTGTCGACGTCGAGCAGCGGCACGCCGCCGTACGAGGCGGTCTTTCCGATCACGCGCTCGGGCGAATCGGCATACGCCTCGGCCAGCGTCCAGATCAGGTCGAGCTTGCCGGCATCCAGGTCTTCGGCGATTGGGCTGTAGCCGAGCAGGTCGTTGGGCGCGGGCCGGGGCGGCGGCGGCGTGGTGTCCGGGCCGGTGGCGGTGTCGAAGCGCTTCTGCAGCTCGTCACGTGTCAGCGCGCTCGCCACCACCGACTGGACCGGCCGCACATAGACGCTGTTCCAGTACTGGTCGAACAGCGCGCCCAGGCGCGGAATCAGCGCGCCGGCGACGAAGGTGTCGAGATCGAGAAAATTCTCGCCCGCCGTGCGCCTGAAATACTGGTTGCCGATGTTGCGCCCGCCCGCCACCGCCATCGCGCCATCGGCGATGAAGAGCTTGTTGTGCATGCGCCGGTTGACGCGGCTGAAGTCGAACAGCGAGGCGGTGAAGCGCCTGAGCAGGCTGCCGCGCCCGGCCGGAAAGGGATTGAACAGGCGCAGCTCGACATTCGGCGTGGCGGCCAGGCCGAGCAGCAGCTCGTCCTCGCCCGAGGTGTAGAGATCGTCCATCAGGAGCCGCACGCGCACGCCGCGCCGGGCCGCATCGCGCAGCGTGCGCAGCAGGTAGCGGCCGGTCTCGTCGTTCTCGATCTGGTAGTACTGCACGTCGAGCGTGCGCTGGGCGCGCCGCGCGAGCTGGATGCGGGTGTCGAAGGCAAAGTCGCCGCCCGGCATCAGGCGGAAGCCGCTCAGGTCGGGGTCGGGCTGCGAGGCCTGCGCGATCTTGCCGAGCGCGGTGTCGGCCGAGGCGGCCATGGCCCGGGTGGCCGGGCGCGGCGCCTCGTCGGGCAGGGTGGCGCAGCCGGCGAACAGCAGCACCGCCGCCATGGCGAAGACCCATTGCCCACAGCGCGACAGCAGGCGACGGGCCATCGGCGGCTTTCTACAGCGCCTTGCGGAGGTTGGCGGGCGCGATGCGCAGGGCCTCGCGGTACTTGGCCACGGTGCGGCGCGCGCACTCGATGCCCTGCTCCTTGAGCATCTCGGAGATCTGGCTGTCGGACAGCGGCTTCTTGATGCTCTCGGAGCTCACGAACTGCTTGATCAGCGCGCGCACCGCGGTGCTCGACGCATTGCCGCCGGTCTCGGTGCCCAGCGCCGAGCCGAAGAAGTACTTGAGCTCGACCGTGCCGAAAGGCGTGGACATGTACTTGGCCGTGGTCACGCGCGAGATGGTCGATTCGTGCAGGCCCAGTTCGTCGGCAATCTCGCGCAGCACCAGGGGCCGCATCGCGAGCTCGCCGTGCACGAAGAAGCTCTTCTGCCGCTCGACGATGGCGTTGCTCACGCGCAGGATGGTGTCGAAGCGCTGCTGGATGTTCTTGATGAACCAGCGCGCCTCCTGCAGCCGCTGCGACAGCGCCTGGCTGCCCTCGCCCTTGTGCGACTTGAGCGCGCCGGCATAGATGTCGTGCACGCGCAGCCGCGGCATCACCTCGGGATTGAGCATGACGCGGAACTTGGCATTGGTGCCGCGGCCGACCTTGGTGACGATCACGTCGGGAATGACGATGTTGCGCTCGACGTCGACAAAACGGCGGCCCGGCTTGGGCTCCAGGCGCGAGATGACCTGCAGCGCCGAGCGCACCAGCTCTTCGTTGGTGCGCGTGAGCGTGGCCAGGCGCTTGAAGTCGCGCCGCGCGAGCAGCTCCATCGGCTGCTTGCAGATGGCGATGGCGGTCTTGCGCACCAGCGCCTGTTCCTCGGTCTCGCTTTCGCTCGCGAGTGCGCGCAGCTGGATGCAAAGGCATTCGCCCAGGTCGCGCGCGCCGACGCCGGCCGGCTCCAGGCTCTGCAGCAGGCCGAGCGCCACCTGGAAGTGGTGCACCAGCTCGTCGAACTGGTCGTTGTCGTCGCCCGCGAGGCCCGAGGCCAGCGCCGGCAAGGAGTCTTCGAGATAGCCGTCGTCGTTGAGCGATTCGATCAGGAAGCGCAGCGCGGCGCTGTCGTTCTCGTTGAGCCGCAGGCTCAGCGCCTGCCGGTGCAGGAAGGACTGCAGCGACTCCTGGCTGCGCGCGAGTTCGGTGGCGTCGGCGCGCTCGTCGTCGCCCAGGTTGTTCTGGCGCGCGGGGGCATCGCTGCCCCATTCGCTGTCGTCGGGCGCCATGTCGACGGTGCCGTCGCCTTCCCAGTCGGGCTCGCGCTCGGTGGCGTCGGCGGCAGGAACCTCGGACTCGGCCGTGGAGGCGGTTTCGCTCGAAGTGCTGGTCGTGCTGCTGGCCGGGGCCGAGCTGAATTCGCCCTCGGCGGCTTCACCGGCCTCGTCGCGCGGCACCGGCGTGTCGATGGCGTCGAGCCCGAATTCCTCGCGCGCGGCTTCTTCCGCGGTGCGTTCGAGGAACGGGTTCTCGTCCAGCATCTGCTCCACTTCCTGGCTCAGTTCGAGCGTGGACAGCTGCAGCAGCCGGATCGACTGCTGCAGCTGGGGCGTGAGCGCCAGGTGCTGCGAAACGCGAAGGGACAGCCCTTGCTTCATGGAGACCGACTCCTCCCTTACATCCGGAAGTGCTCGCCGAGGTACACCCTGCGTACTTCGGCGTTGTCGACGATCTCCGAGGGTGTGCCTTGTGCCAGCACATGCCCGTCGCTGATGATGAACGCGTGATCGCAGATGCCCAGCGTCTCACGCACGTTGTGGTCGGTGATGAGCACGCCGATGCCGCGCTCCTTCAGGAAGCTGATGATCCGCTGGATCTCGATCACCGCGATCGGGTCGATGCCGGCAAAGGGCTCGTCCAGCAGGATGAAGCGCGGCTGCGTGGCCAGCGCGCGGGCGATCTCGACCCGGCGCCGTTCGCCGCCCGAGAGCGCGAGCGCGGGCGAATCGCGAAGATGGTCCACCCGCAGGTCGGCCAAAAGGCCCGAGAGGCGCTCCTCGATGCGCTGCCTGGTCAAGGGCGCGGGCTTGCCGCTGGCGTCGGGTTCGCGCTGGAGCTCGAGCACGGCGCGCACGTTTTCCTCGACCGTGAGCTTGCGGAAGATGGAGGCTTCCTGCGGCAGGTAGCTCAGGCCCATGCGCGCGCGCCGGTGGATCGGCATGTGGGCGATGGGCTCGCCGTCGATGGTGATCTCGCCCGCATCGGCCCGCACCAGCCCCACGATCATGTAGAACGAGGTGGTCTTGCCGGCGCCGTTGGGGCCGAGCAGCCCGACGACTTCGCCCTTTTGCACGTCGAGCGAGACGTCCCGCACGACCTTGCGGCTGCCGTAGCTCTTCTGCAGGCCGCGCACCACCAGGCGGCTGCCCGGCGTGCCGTCGGCGTTCTGGGTTCCAGCGGCTTCGATCACTTGCGCCTTTCCCCGTCGCCGCCCAGCGTGGTGGTCGAGCGCAGGCCGGCACCGGGTGCCGGCTGGGGCGCGGCCGCCGCCGGCGCGGCCCGTCCGCCGGCGGGCGCCGAGGCCCCGGGCGCCGGCGCGGTGGCGCTCTTGGGCGTGAGGATGGTCCGCACGCGTCCGCCTGGGGGTGCGTTCACGCCCGTGTTGGGCGGCACGGTGGAACCGTTGACCGTGTAGGTGTCGTTGCTCTGGTCGTAGACGATGAGCGCGCCGGTGCTCTCGTCGTTGGGCGTGGCGCCGATCAGCCGGCGCATGACGGCATTGCGGATGAACTTGACGTTGTCGGCGCGGCTGTCGTATTCGATGACCTCGGATTCGCCCTCGATCCACTCGTCGGGCGCATTGCGCTTCTGCTTGTAGTAGGCCCTTTTGCCGGGCGCCGCCGTGACCACGCCGTACTGGTAGCCCTCGGCGTCCTGGCGCACGTCGATGCGCGCGCCGCGGATGATGATCGTGCCCTTGGTGACCAGCACGTTGCCCGTGAACACGCTCGTCTGCTTGAGGTCGTCGTAGCGCATTGCATCGGATTCGATGTTCATCGGCTTGCTGCGGTCGGCGGTCTCGGCCAGCGCGCCCGAGGCCAGGCCGGCCAGCAGCAGCGCGCCGGCGGCCAGGCGGCGGATTCGGCGAACGAAGGGGGTGGTGTGGGGATAGGAGGGCAATGTCATAGAGGCACGAAACTTGCTCTGAACCATTGTATGCGGCGGATCAGCACCAGCCACCAACGCCGATGAAAAAGGCCCGCCGAAGCGGGCCGGTGTCCCCATCGGGAGACACCGCGGAACCGGCTTCGCCGGGCCGCAGGTGCCGCCCCTGCAAGGGGGGTGGGCGCAGCGGACACGAAGTGCCGCGCAGCCTGGGGGTTAGCCCTTTTTCGCTTCGCCGATCAGGTAGTTGGTAACCTGCAGCGCCTTGGTCATGTTGCCGGCCAGTTCGCCGTCCACGTACCAGCGCCCGTTCACTGCCAGCGCCGGCACGCCGGCCACCTTGTAGGCGTCGGTCAGCTGCGCGGCGCGCTTGGCCTTGCTGGCCACGCCGAAGGAGGTGAAGACTTCCTTGAACTTGGCGCCGTCCAGGCCGTTGGCCCCGGCCCAGGCAATGATGTTGGCATCGCCGTTCACGTTCTGGCGCTGCTTGTGGATGGCGTCGAAGACCTTGGGCTGGAATTCATCGACCTTGCCCATGGCTTCGAGCGCGTAGTACAGGCGCTGCTTGGCCTCGACGTCGTTGCCCACGAAGGGCACGGGCACGCGGCGGAACGCCACTTCCTTGGGCACCGTCTTGAGCCAGGCTTCCAGCTGCGGCTCGAAGTCGTTGCAGTGCGGGCAGTTGTACGAGAAGAACTCGATCACCTCGACCTTGCCCGCCGGCGCGTCGACCGGCACGCGCTTGTCGAGCACCAGGTACTCGGTGCCGGCCTTGGGCGCGCGCGCCTGGGCGTGTGCGGTGTTGCCAGCCAGCGAAAGCAGGCCCAGCGAGGTGGCGGCCAGCGAAAAGTCACGACGTTTCATTGAAAGAGTTCTCCTGTTGGGTACGGCAGACTGAGCCGGCGCGCCGCGCGGAGTTCCCGCGTGCGGCATGCCCAGGACAATCCTGGCGGCGGCCCATGCCGCGCGGCGAAGCTTAAAGAATATCCGCGGCGCCTGCCGGCAGGCTCAGCGCTGCACGCGCACGAGCGCCGATTCGAGGCCGCCGCTGTCGAGCCGCTCCTTCAGGCGATCGGCCTCGTCCTTCTTGTTGAACGGGCCCGCGCGCACCCGGTAGACCGTGCGGCCGGCCTGCTCGCGCTCGGTGACCCGGGCCTCGACACCCATCAGCGACAGCTTGGCGCGCTGCGCCTCGGCGTCGTCGGTGGTGCGGAAGGCGCCCGCCTGCACGAAGTACATGAACGGATCGGCACCCGCCGCCGCGCTGTTGCTGCTGGGCGCAGCGGAAGCCGTGGTGGTGCTGCCACTGCTGCCGCCGGCGCGCGCGCGGGCCAGGTCGCCGAGCGGATCGTTCGATGGCGGCAGGGAATTGGCCTCGGCCGGCACCGGGGCCGGGCGCGCGGGCTTCGGAGCCACCACCACCGGCACCGGCGGCGCGGGCGGCGGGGCCGTGCCAGGCGCCACGGCGGCGGTGTCGCCGCCGGCGGGTGGCGCCACGGGGCCGGCCGCAGCCGGCGGCTTGGGCGCGCCGGCCTTGCCCGCCAGCGGCGCGTTGGGGTCCCAGTCGCGGTTCTTGCGGGCTTCGGCTTCGTCCTGCTCGGCACCGCCGCGCTGGGTCTTGGTCACGAACGGGATCGGCACCTTGGTCACGTAGACCGCGATGCCCAGCGCGACACCCAACCCCAGCACCAGGCCGACGATGAGCCCGATGACGATGTTGCCGCGTTGTCTGGTTGTCTTCTTCATAGTCAGTTCACATCTTGCTCGGCGCACTCACGCCGAGAATCGCGAGGCCATTGTGCAGCACCTGCGCGGTGGCCGCGACGAGCGCGAGCCGCGCCAGCTTGACCGGCTCGTCGTCGACCAGGATGCGCTCGGCGTCGTAGTAGCTGTGGTAGCTGGCCGCCAGTTCGCGCAGGTAGAAAGTGACGTCGTGCGGCGCGAAATCCTTGGCGGCGGCCGTGAGCATAGCCGGGTACTTGGCCAGGAGCAGCATGAGCGCCTGCGCGGCCGGGCTTTCGAGCGGCGACAGGTCCACGTCCTTGAGCGCGGTGGCGTCGCCGCCCCAGCCCGCCAGCACCGAGCAGATGCGCGCATGGGCGTACTGCACGTAATAAACCGGGTTGTCGTTGTTCTTGGCCACCGCGAGGTCGACGTCGAAGGTGTATTCGGTGTCGGGCTTGCGGCTCAGGAGGAAGAAGCGCACGGCGTCGGTGCTGGTCCACTCGATCAGGTCGCGCAGGGTGACGTAGCTGCCGGCGCGCTTGCTGATCTTGACCTCTTCGCCGCCCTTCATCACGCGCACCATGGTGTGCAGCACGTAGTCGGGGTAGCCCTCGGGAATGCCGACGCCCGCGGCCTGCAGGCCGGCGCGCACGCGCGCGATGGTGCCGTGGTGGTCGGTGCCCTGGATGTTGACCACCTTGTGGAAGCCGCGCTCCCACTTGGCGATGTGGTAGGCGACGTCGGGCACGAAGTACGTGTACGTGCCGTCCTGCTTCTTCATCACGCGGTCCTTGTCGTCGCCGTAGTCGGTCGACTTCAGCCACAGCGCGCCGTCCTGCTCGTAGGTCTTGCCGGCGGCCACGAGCTTGCGCACCGCCTCCTCGACGCGGCCGCTGGTGTAGAGGCTCGATTCGAGGTAGTAGTTGTCGAAGCGGACGCGGAAGGCCTGCAGGTCCAGGTCCTGCTCGCGGCGCAGGTAGGCCACGGCGAATTCGCGGATGGAGTCGAGGTCGTCGATGTTGCCGCTGGCGGTGTATTCGCGGTCGTCCGACTTGACGGTCTTCTTCGCCTTGAAGTCTTCGGCGATGTCGGCGATGTAGTCGCCGTTGTAGGCGGGCGCCTTTTCGCCGCTCGGCCATTCGGGGTCGCCGGGCTTGAAGCCGCGGGCGCGCAGCTGGGTGCTGTGGGCCAGCGTCTGGATCTGCACGCCGGCGTCGTTGTAGTAGAACTCGCGCCAGACGGTGTCGCCCTGCGAGGCGCGCAGGTTGCAGATGGCGTCGCCGAGCGCGGCCTGGCGGCCGTGACCGACGTGCAGCGGCCCGGTCGGGTTGGCCGAGACGAACTCGACCAGCACCTTTTCGCCGGTGGCGGGCTGCTGGCCGAAGGCGCCGCCCGCGGCCAGCACCTCGCGCACGATCTGCTGCTTGGCAGCCGTCTTGAGGCGGATGTTGAGGAAACCGGGGCCGGCGACCTCGATGGCTTCGACCCATTGGCCGAAAACCGGGGTGGCGAGCAGCGCGGCACTGAGCTCCTCGGCCAGTTCGCGCGGCTTGCGCCCGAGCGGCTTGGCGAGTTGCATGGCGGCCGTGCTGGCGAAATCGCCGTGGGCAGCCACCTTGGGCGACTCGAACGCGGCTTTGGAGCCAGCGCCGGGCGAGAGGGATTCGAGCGTGTTCGCGAGCGCCGCGAGCAGCTCCTGTTTGACCAATAGCATCTGCGAATTTTACCGGGGGCAAACCCGGGGCGCCGTTGACCATCGTCATCCGATCGCTGGCTTGGGCCGTTAGAAGCCTCGGCCCCGGGGCGGGGCACCTGTCACAACCCACCTTGCAAGGACATATCACCATGAAGAAGTTCCTTTCCCTGGTCGCCCTGGGCGCCTGTCTCTCCTTCGGCGCCGCACAGGCACAAGACAAGGCCCCGGCTGCCAAGGCTCCGGCACCTGTCACCGCTCCCGCAGCGACCCCCGCCGCTCCTGCGGCGGCCACCCCCGCAGCGCCCGCCACCGCGGCAGCGCCCGCCGCGAGCTGCGAATCCAAGGCCATCGACAAGAACGGCAAGCCGCTGGCCGGCGCCGCCAAGGGCAGCTTCATCAAGAAGTGCGAAAAAGACACCAAGGCCGCCGCAGCACCCGCTTGCGCAGCCAAGGCCGTCGACAAGAACGGCAAGCCGCTGGCCGGCGCCGCCAAGAACAGCTTCATGAAGAAGTGCGAAAAGGACGCCAAGGCCTGAAGCCGCGCCGCGCTCCAGCCTGCGCAAACAGGGCCCGCCGCGTGCGGGCCTTTTTCATGGCTACTTCAGCACGCTCAGCAGGTTGTTGAAATCGTCGGTCCAGGGGCGGACGCCGGCGCGCAGCACGATCGGCGAGGCCGCGGCGCGCACCGGCTCGCGTGCCAGCACGGCGGGATCGCGCGCCACCAGCACCCAGTCGGTCGGGCTGAGCCACCTCGAGGCTTCGGCGTCGTCGCTCACGAGCACGGCATGCAGGCCCTTCAGCTCGGCGATCCGCGCGACCACGGGCGCGAGCTCGAGGAAACGGTTGGTCACATGGAAGGCCACGATGCCATCCGGCTTCATGTGCCGCAGGTAGACATCCATGGCCTGCGCCGTGAGCAGGTGGGCCGGCACCGCATCGCCCGAGAAGGCGTCCACCGCGAGCAGGTCGAAGCCCTGCGGCGGCTCGCGCTCCAGCGCCAGCCGCGCATCGCCGAGCACGCGCTCGATGCGCGCGGGGCTGTCGCGCAGGAAGCTGAATTCGCTGTCCGCGAGCTCGAACACCTGTGGATTGATCTCGTAGATGCGGTAGGCGTCGCCGCTGCGGCCGTAGCTCGCGAGCGTGCCGGCGCCCAGGCCGATCAGCCCCACACGGCGCGGCCCGGCCGGTGCAGCAGCCATGGCGCGGCCGATGCCCGAGGTGGCGCCGTAATAGGTGGTGGGCTCGCGCCGGCGGGCCGGGTCCAGGAACTGCTCGCCGTGCTTGATGGAGCCGTGCGACAGCACCCGCACGCTGTCCGAGGGATGGAGGCGCCGCATGTCGAAGGTGATCAGCGCGCCATGGAAATTGCGCAGCAGGTGGCGCGCGTCCGACCGGTCGCTCGCGATCTGCGCCATCAGGAAGTACGCGCAGCCGGCCGCCAATGCCACGCTCATGGCCCGCAGCCAGTTCCGGCGGCGCAGGACGGCCGCCGCCGTGAGCGCCGTCAGCACCAGGCCGATGCCCAGCTCGTAGTACGCCGGCAGCACATGCGGCGCCACCAACCCGACCGTGGCGCCGCCCAGCGCGCCGCCGAGCGCGAGCATCAGGTAGAAGCGCGTGAGATAGCGCGGCGCCGGCCGCAGCCTGGCGGTTTCGCCGTGCAGGAACATGCATAGCACGAACAGGCCGCCGACATAGATCGGCAGCCCCGTGCGCACGTCCGAGCCGATGTGGTGCTGCAGCCCGAAGGCGCACAGCAGCAGCACGCCCGCCGCCAGCGGCAGGAAGACGCCGCGCCGGTACCAGCGGTCGCTCTCGAAGCACAGCACGAAGGTGAACAGGTACAGCGACAGCGGCACGATCCAGAGAAAGGGAACCGCCGCGACGTTCTGGGTGATGTGGTTGGTCACGGCCAGCAACAGCCACGACGCCAGCGCCGGCAGCACGAGCCAGAGCAGGCCGTCGGACCAGCGCGGCGGTTTTTCGCTATCGGCGGCGGCCGCGGCCTGGCCGGGCGCCGCGCCAACCGGCACAGCCGCAGGCCAGCGGTATGCCACCAGCAATGTCGTGCCGGCGCACAGCAGCGCGAACAGGCCGTAGCCCCACGACCAGCCGAGCGCCTGCTGCAGCAGCGAGCTGCGCGGCTCGATCAGCACCGGGTAGCTCAGCAGCGACAGCAGCGACGCCAGGTTGGAGAGCGAGAAGTAGCGGTACACCCGCGCGCTCCAGGGCGTGCGCGCCACCCACGACTGCACCAGCGGCCCGGTGGTCGACAGAAGAAAGTACGGAAGGCCGATGGTCGCGAGCAGCAGCCCCAGGATCAGCCACGCCGGGTCTTCGGCGCCGGTGGGCTTCCAGCGCGCGGCCACCACCAGCGGAAGGAAGGCCAGGCTCGCCAGCAGCAGCCCCACGTGCAGCGCGGCCTGCGCGCGCACGCGAAGGCGGCGCGTGACCCAGTCGGAGTACGCATAGCCCGCGAGCAGCACGGCCTGGAAGAACACCATGCAGGTCGACCAGACGGCGGCCGAGCCGCCGAACCAGGGCAGGATCTGCTTGGCGATCAGCGGCTGCACCAGGAACAGCAGGAACGCGCTGCTGAAGATCGTGCCGGCAAACAGAAGCTGGATGCCGGCGCGTTCCATGCGCGCCTACTTGCCGAAGCCGCGCGCGAGGAACACGGCGACCAGCGGAATCAGCGCGATCAGGTGGGCCTGCACCATCACCAGCCGGCGCGTCTTGCGGATGTCGGCCTCGGCCGGCAGCGTGCCGTTGGCGCGCAGCGCCTTGCGCCAGCGGAAGTAGGTGAGCGTCGGAAAGATCGAGAGCACGCCGACGATGATGAACAAGCCGAGCTTCACGTGCAACAGCGGGTTGGTCCAATACCACGCCGTGCCCTTCACGCCCCACACCGTGCGCGCAATGCCGGTGGCGAGCACCGCGATGGCGGCCATGCCGTAGACCATGTCGACCTTGGCGAGCCGCTCCACCACGGCGGCATTGAGCCACTGCACGCGGCACAGCGCCGCTTCGCTGGAGATGAAGACGACCATCGTGAGGATGGCCAGCAGATGCAGGTAGGCGAGGATGGCTTCGAGGGTCATCGATGGCTTTCTTCTTCAATGGGGTTGCAAATGCTTGCAGATTGTGACGCCGCTCGCGCGCTTTACCCCCTGCCGCCCCAGAATTCGGGCCGTCCGTACTGCTCCTTGAGGAAATCAAGCCACAGTCGCACCCGCAGCGGCAGGTGCTTGGTGCCCGCGAAGACCGCGTAGATGCCGTTGGGCGGCGCGGCGAATTCGTCCAGCAGCGGCACCAGCAGGCCGGCGTCGATCTCGGCCTCCACTTCCCAGGTGCTGCGCCACGCGATGCCGTGGCCGGCCAGGCACCAGTCGTGCAGCACCTGGCCGTCGGAGCAATCGAGCGGGCCCTCGGGCCGCAGGTAGATCAGTTCTTCGCCGGCCTCCTCGCCGGCAGCCGCCGGGGCGCGCGGAATGCGGAATGCCCAGCCGCGCGTCTGCGAGGCGTCGCTCGACAGCGTGAGGCAGGCAAAGCGCGACAGCTCGTTCGGATGCCGCGGCATGCCGTGGCGGCGCACGAACTCCGGCGTGGCGACGCAGCGGCGGCGGTTGTCGGCCAGCCGCACGCTGACCAAGGACGAGTCGGGCATGTCGCCCACGCGCACCGCGCAGTCGAAGCTCTCGCCGCGCACGTCGACCACGCGGTCGCTCAGGTTCAGCGAGATCGTGACCTCCGGGTGCAGCGCATGGAAGCGCGGCACCAGCGGCGCCACGTGGCGGCGGCCGAAGCCGGCCGGCGCCGTCACGCGCAGGTGGCCGCTGGCCTTGACGCCGCCGGCGCTCACGCTGGCCTCGGCATTGGCGAATTCGGTCAGCAGGCGCTGGCAGTCCTCGAGAAAGGCGCTGCCTTCGTGCGTGAGCGTGATGCGCCGCGTGGTGCGCACCAGCAGCTTGACGCCCAGCCGCGCTTCGAGCGCGTCGAGCCGCCGCCCCATGATCGCAGGCGCCACGCCCTCGGCCTTGGCCGCGGCCGTGAGACCGCCGCGGGTCGCCACCGAGACGAAGGATTCGAGTTGCTTCAGGCGGTCCATGGCGGCGGAACTATAGCCCGCGGCGCCGCGAGCCTGGGCCGGCGCCCGCCGCGGCTATTTCTGGGCCCGCGAGTACGTGGAGTGCGAATAGAGCGGCGCTCCGCCCACCGGCAGCTCGGCTTCCAGCACGCTGCCGGTGGCCGAATCGGTGAGCACCAGCTGCCGCGTGCCCGGCCGGAAGGCAAGGTTGGTCACGGTCTGGCCGGCCGGGCTGCGGACCATGTGCGTGACCTCCCCGCGCGCATTGAGCACGAAGGCGCCGCCCAGGCTGGCATGGGCAACGACCAGCCCGCCATCGGCCGTGAGCGCAAGCCCGTCGGGGCCGCTGGTTCCGAAGAAGGTCTGCAGCGCGCCGACCTTGGAGAGGCTGCCGTCGGGCAGCAGCGGCGCGCGCCAGACCTGGTTGCCGCGGGTGACGGCCACGAACAGCACCTTGCCGTCGCCGCTGGTTGCCACGCCGTTGGGGCTGGGCGCGTTGGCCAGCAGCAGGTCGAGGCGGCCATCGGCATTCCACCGGTAGACGCGGCCGGTGGGATCGTGCAGTCCGGTCTGGCCCTGGTCGGTGAAATAGAGCCGTCCTTCCAGGTCGAAGACGAGGTCGTTCACGCCCTTGAAGGATTCGCTGTTGCGATGCCCGAGCACCGTCTCGACCGCGCCGCCGGCCGCATCGAGCCGCAGGATGCCGCGCCGGTAGTCGGCGATCCACAGGCTGCCGTCGGCATGGACCGCCAGGCCGTTGGGCCAGCCGTCGTAGGCCGCCACCAGCTGCCATTCGAGCGACGAGGGCGCGATCCTGAAGATGCGGCCGTAGGGAATGTCGGTGACGTACAGGTTCCCGGCCCGGTCGAACGCGGGGCCTTCCAGGAAGCTGTCCATCACGTGGCCCGGTTTGTTGGCGTCGACCCAGTCGGTGCGGCGCGGCGTGCGAAACGCATCGGGCAGGCGCGTGAGCACGCGCGCCTCGATGATCTCGGGCGGCTGGAAGCTCAGGTTCCACATGGCTGCATGGTCTCCGGTGGGGTCAGTCGGGCTGCACGCCCGCGGCCTTGATCACCTGGCCCCAGGCCTGGGTCTGACCGTGAACGAACTTGCCGAAGTCGGCCGGGGACAGGCCGCCCGGGCTGGCGCCCTGCTCCGCAAAGCGCTTCGCGAGGTCCGGCGATGCCAGCGCCTTCTTCACCTCGGCATGCAGCTTGTCGATGATCGGTTGCGGCGTGCCCTTGGGCGCCGCGATGCCGAACCAGTTGCTGGCGGTGAAATCCTTCAGGCCGGTCTCGGCGCTGGTGGGCGCCTCGGGCAAGGCGGCAAGGCGCTGCGGCGAGGTCACGAGCAGTGCGCGCACCTTGCCGCCCTTGACCTGCGGGATGGCCGTGGGCGCTGCGGTGACCAGCACGTCGACCTGTCCCGACACCACGCCCAGCATCGCTTCGCCCGCGCCCTTGTAGGGCACGTGGGTGAGCCCGAGCTTGCCGTTCTGCTTGAGCAGTTCGCCACCCAGGTGGGTGGAGCTGCCCACGCCGCCCGAGCCGAAGGTCAGCTTGCCGGGGTTCTTGCGGGCCTCGTCGATCAGCGCCGCCACGCTCTTGTAGGGCGAGTTCGCACCCACCACCACGACCAGCGGCGCATCGACGATGGTCGTCACGGGCACCAGGTCGGCGGGCTCCCACGGCAGCTTCCTGAAGAGGTGCGGCAGCATCGCGTAGGTGGTGTCGTTGACCAGGAAGGTGCCTCCGTCCGGCGCGGACTTGGCCACCAGGCTGGAGCCGATCGTGCCGCTCGCGCCGGCCTTGTTCTCCACATAGAAGGAGATGCCGGTCTGCTCGGTGAGCTTCTGGGCGATCTGGCGCGCGGCGTAGTCGGTGGTGCCGCCGGGCGCGTACGGGACCACCAGGCGCACCGGCTTGCTCGGCCACGCGGTGTCTGCGGCCAGGGCGGGAAGGCAAGCCGCGGTCGCGGCGCAGAAGAACAGGACGGGCAAGGCGCGCCGCGGGATGGAAGGCATTGGCTCAGTCTCCAAGGGTGATGTTGCGTGTCCTGAGGGCGGCGATCTCCGTGTCGCTGTAGCCCACTTCCCTCAGCAGCTCGCCCGTGTGCTCGCCGATGCGCGGCGGCTGCAGGCGGATGCCGGGGCGCTCGCCGTCGAGCGTGAAGGGCATCAGCGGCACCTTGGCCATGTGGCCGTCGTTCATGCGCACGGGCGCGAGGCCGCCGGTGGCGTTCAGGTGCGGATCGTCGAACAGCTGCTGCGGCTTGGTGATGGGCGCGAAGGGCAGCTCGTTCTGCTCGAACACCGCGCTGAGTTCGGCGGCGCTGTAGCCGGCCAGGTGCGAGCGCAGGATCGGCATCATCCAGTCGCGCGCGAGCACGCGGTCGTTGTTGGTCTTCAAGCGCGGGTCGGCCAGCATTTCTTCCAGGCCGAAGGCCTTGCAGAAGATCGCCCACTGCTTGTCGCTCACGGCCGCCAGGAAGATCTGCTCGCCGTCCTTCACGGTGAACACGTCGTACACGGCCCAGGCCGAGATGCGGCTGGGCATCGGGTCGGCGGCCTTGCCGGTGGCGGCGAACTGCATCATGTGCTGCGCGACCAGGAACACGTTGTTCTCGAACAGCGCGGACTGCACCTCGCAGCCCTTGCCGGTGAGTTCGCGCTGGCGCAGCGCGGCCATCGCGCCGATGGCGCCGAACATGCCGCCCATGATGTCGTTCACGCTGGTGCCCGCGCGCAGCGGGTCGCCCGCGCGGCCGGTCATGTAGGCGAGGCCGCCCATCATCTGCACCACTTCGTCCAGAGCCGTGCGATGGTCATAGGGGCCGGGCAGGAAGCCCTTGTGGCTCACGTAGATGAGGCGCGGGTTGAGCTGCTTCAGGCTGTCGTAGTCCAGGCCCAGCTTCTTCATGGTGCCGGGCTTGAAGTTCTCGCTCACGATGTCGGCCGTGGCGACGAGGCGCAGCGCGGCCTCCACGCCCTCCGGTGTCTTGAGGTCGAGCGCGATGCTCTTCTTGTTGCGGTTGAAGGTCGGGAAGAAGCCCGAGCCCGAGCCGAGCAGGCGGCGCGTGCTGTCGCCCTCGATGGGCTCGACCTTGATGACCTCGGCGCCGAGGTCGGCCAGCAGCAGGCCGCAGGTCGGGCCCATCACCATGTGGGTGAACTCGACGACGCGGACGTCGGCGTACGGCAGGGGTTGGGATTCAGGCATGTGGGGTGGTTTCCTGTTGGACGGCAAAGCCCTTGGGCAGGCCGGCTTCGGGCGTCATGCCGTAGACCGGTTCGCCGGGCAGGCCGGCCATGAGCGGCGCGCGCGCCGCGATGAGCTTCTGGATGTCGATGCCGGTGCGAACGCCCATGGCCTCGAACATGAAGACGAGATCCTCGGTGACCGCGTTGCCCGAGGCGCCGGGCGCATACGGGCAGCCGCCAAGGCCGCCGAGCGAGGCGTCGAAGGTGCGCACGCCCTCGTCCCACGCCGCCAGGCAGTTGGCGATGCCGAGGCCGCGCGTGTTGTGCATGTGGGCGGCGCCGGCGTGCGCGCCGAGCTCGGCGCGCAGGCGCCTGAAGAGCCGGCGCACCTGCGCGGGGTTGGCGTAGCCGACGGTGTCCGACAGGCCCGCTTCTTCCGCGCCGGCCTCGATGCACTGCGCGGCGAGGCGGATCACGTCGTCTTCCGGCACCAGCCCCTGCAGCGTGCAGCCGAAGGCGGTGGAGATGCCGGCCTCGAGCTTCACATGCGGCGCGATCGCGCGGCGCAGCTCGGAGATGGCGCGCACTTCCTCGACCATTTCGGTCGGCGTCTTGCGCACGTTGGCGAGCGAATGCGCCACGCTGGCCGAGACCGGCATCGTGAGCTTGTGCACGCCCGCTTCGAGCGCCGCCTGCGCGCCCTTGCGGTTGGGCACCAGCGCCATCACGGTGAGGCCGGGCAAGGTGACGGCGTGGCGCACCACCTCGGCGGCGTCGGCCATCTGCGGCAGCAATCTGGCGGGCACGAAAGAAGCCACCTCGATCTCGCGCACGCCGGCCGCGTGGAGCGCGTCGATCCAGCGCAGCTTGTCCACCGTGGGCATGGTGGCCTTGACCGATTGCAGGCCGTCGCGCGGGCCGACCTCGCTGATGAGGACGTCGGGAGGTGTCATCGGTTTCGTCTCCTTGGAGCGATCGCCTGACCGGGCATCGATCGCTTGACAGTTCTATCTTACAGAACTAAATTCCATTAAACAGAATTAAACCCCCGAACGACTTTCCCTGTCAAGCCAACGCCATGCCCCGCAAAGCCCAGACCGAATCGGTTTCAGACCTCAATGCCGCGCCCGGCGGCGCCGCCGCGGTCGACCGCGCATTGAGCCTGCTCTCGGCGTTCCAGCCCGGCGACGAGGCGCTGTCGCTTGCGCAGTTTGCCGAGCGCACACAGCTCTACAAGAGCACGGTGCTGCGGCTTCTGGCCTCGCTCGAACATGCGCGGCTGATCCGCCGGCAGGACGACGGGCGCTATGCGCTGGGCGCGGAGATTGCGCGGCTGCACGGCCTCTATGCGGCGTCGCTGTCGCTCGACCGCATCGTGCTGCCGGTGCTGCGCGCGCTGGCCGCAACGACGGGCGAGAGCGCGGCCTATCACGTGCGGCAGGAGCAGGGCGACAGCTGGGTGCGGCTGTGCCAGTTCCGTGTCGATTCCTCGCACGTGGTGCGCGACCACGTGCGCGCGGGCGACCTGCTGCCCAACGACCGCGGCGCCGGCGCGCGCGTGCTGATCGCCTTCGGCCCCGAGGCCGAGCGCCCGCGCGGCGCCAGGGAGCGCAAGCTGTACGACGAGATCCGCGCCCAGGGCTACTGCGCGCTGGTGGGCGACCGCACGGCCGAGCTGGCCGGCATCTCGGCACCGGTGTTCCATGCCGACGGCCGCCTGGCCGCGGCGGTCACGCTGACGATGCCGGCGCACCGCTACGACGCGCGCCACATCGAGCCGGTACGCGCCGCGGCCCGTGAGCTGAGCGGAGCCCTCTGACAAAAAGGAAGAGAAAACGCAGGTCTTCCTGCGATTACCTTCATTTTTGTCACTGATAAATCCCGATCTTGGTTATTACTTGTCGGCAAAGTATCGAATAAAGTCCAAGCCATGGATCAACCCGGCGCAGTGCTCTTCGATGCCTACGGCACCTTGTTCGACGTCTACAGCGTCGGGCAGACGGCCGAGCGGCTGTTCGCGGGCCAGGGTCAGGCGCTGGCCGCGGGCTGGCGCGACAAGCAGATCGAATACACGCGACTCGTCACCACCAGCAACCACGGCGCGCACTACCGGCCCTTCGGCGAACTCACGCGCGCCGCGCTGCGCTACACCTGCAAGCGGCTGGGCCTCGGCCTGACCGAAGCCGCCGAGCAGCAGCTGATGGACCAGTACCGCACGCTCACGGCCTTTCCCGAATGCCGCGAAGTGCTCCAGGCGCTCAAGGCGCGCGGCGTGGCCACCGGCATCCTCTCGAACGGCGACCCCGGCATGCTCGACGCCGCCGTGCGCAGCGCCGGGCTCGATGGCCTGCTGGACCATGTGCTGAGCGTCGACAGCATCCGCAAGTACAAGACGCATCCCGATGCGTACCAGCTGGGCGTCGCCGCCACCGGCCTGCCGCCCGCGCGCATCGCCTTCGTGAGCTGCAACGGCTGGGACGCACTTGGCGCCACCTGGTTCGGCTTTCGCACGCTCTGGGTCAACCGCTACCAGCTTCCGTTCGAAGAACTCGGCACGCAGCCCGAACGCATCGGCAGCAGCCTGCGCGACGTGCTCGGGTTCTTCTGACAGACACCGCTCCTCATTTCATTCAGCATTGCACCGTTCTCAAGGAGAGAAAAAACATGACCGCCCGCACCACCACCCACGGCCTCCAGGTTGCGACCGAGCTTCACCGCTTCATCGAAGACAAGGTCCTGCCCGCCAGCGGCGTGGCCAGCGATGTTTTCTGGAAAGGCTTCGACGCCATCGTCCATGACCTCGCGCCGAAGAACATCGCGCTCTTGGCCGAACGCGACCGCTTGCAGGCCGAGCTCGACGCCTGGCACAAGAAGAACCCCGGCCCCATCGCCGACATGCCGGCCTACCGCGCCTTCCTCGAGAAGATCGGCTACCTGCTGCCGCAGCCCAAGGGCGCGAAGGCCACCACCGCGAACGTCGATTCCGAGCTCGCGCTGCAGGCCGGCCCGCAATTGGTAGTGCCGATCCTCAACGCACGCTACGCGCTCAACGCCGCCAACGCGCGCTGGGGTTCGCTGTACGACGCGCTCTACGGCACCGATGCCATTCCCGAAACCGGCGGTGCCGAAAAGGGCAAGGGCTACAACCCCGTGCGCGGCGCCAAGGTCATCGAATTCGCGCGCAAGGTGCTCGACCAGGCCGCGCCGCTCGAAAACGGTTCCCACAAGATGGCGACCGGCTACAGCGTGAAGGACGGCAAGCTCGTGGTCGCGCTGCAAAGCAGCAGCACCGGCCTGGCCGATCCCGCGCAGTTCGTCGGCTACCAGGGCGATGCGGCCGCGCCGTCGTCGGTGCTGCTCAAGCACAACGGCATCCACCTGGACATCCGCATCGACCGCAGCACGCCGATCGGCAAGGGCGACGCGGCCGGCGTGAGCGACCTGGTGCTCGAAGCCGCGCTCTCGACCATCCTCGATCTGGAAGACTCGGTGGCCGTGGTCGATGCGGCCGACAAGGTGGTCGCCTATTCGAACTGGCTCGGCATCGTGCAGGGCACGCTCACCGAAGAAGTCGCCAAGGGCGGCAAGACCTTCACGCGCGGCCTCAACCCCGACCGCGAATACACCGGCGCCGACGGCCGCCCCGTGAAGCTGCACGGCCGCTCGCTGATGTTCCTGCGCAACGTGGGCCACCTGATGACCAACCCGGCCGTGCTGTATGCGGGCGGCAAGGAAATTCCCGAAGGCATCCTCGATGCCGTGGTGACCACCATCATTGCGATGATCGACCTGAAGCGCAAGGGCAACTCGCGCACCGGCAGCATCTACATCGTCAAGCCCAAGATGCACGGCCCGGCCGAAGTGGCCTTTGCAAGCGAGCTGTTCGGCCGCGTCGAGCAGCTGCTCGGCCTGCCCGCCAACACCGTGAAGCTCGGCATCATGGACGAGGAGCGCCGCACCAGCGTGAACCTCAAGGCCTGCATCGCCGAGGCCGCCGCGCGCGTGGCCTTCATCAACACCGGTTTTCTCGACCGCACCGGCGACGAGATGCACACCGCCATGCACGGCGGCCCGATGATCCGCAAGGGCGACATGAAGTCCAGCGCGTGGATCAGCGCCTACGAGAAGAACAACGTGCTGGTCGGCCTCTCGTGCGGCCTGCGCGGCAAGGCGCAGATCGGCAAGGGCATGTGGGCCATGCCCGACCTGATGGCCGCCATGCTCGAGCAGAAGATCGCGCACCCCAAGGCCGGCGCCAACACCGCCTGGGTGCCCTCGCCCACCGCCGCCACGCTGCATGCGCTGCACTACCACCAGGTCAGCGTCACGGCCGTGCAGCAGGAGCTCGAGAAGATCGACGCCGACGCGGAGCGCGACAACATCCTCAATGCGCTGCTGCAGGTGCCGATCGCGCCCGCGGCCAACTGGACCGAGGCCGAGAAGCAGCAGGAGATCGACAACAACGTGCAGGGCATCCTCGGCTACGTGGTGCGCTGGATCGACCAGGGCGTGGGCTGCTCCAAGGTGCCCGACATCCACAACGTGGGCCTGATGGAAGACCGCGCCACGCTGCGCATCTCGAGCCAGCACATCGCCAACTGGCTGCTGCACGGCGTGGTGACCAAGGCGCAAGTCGACGAGACCTTCCAGCGCATGGCCAAGGTGGTCGACGAGCAGAACGCCGGCGACCCGGTGTACCAGCCGATGGCCGGCCACTTCGACACCTCGGCCGCGTACAAGGCCGCGCAGGACCTGGTGTTCAAGGGCATCGAGCAGCCGAGCGGCTATACCGAGCCGCTGCTGCATGCGTGGCGGCTGAAGGTGAAGGGCGAGGCCTGATCTTCGGCCTCTTTCCTGAGTCAACCAACGGCACCTTCGGGTGCCGTTCTTGTTTTTATGCGTCCGGTCCGGCCTTTTTTCTTAGGTGCATTTCGAGCGTCGCAATGCCGAAGTCGTTGTCAATTTCCGAGGCGCCGTCTCGGAAATCGGTTGCTACGAGGCGTCGCCACTGCGACCCTGCGTGCCCGGCGATCAATTAGCATCCAGGTCGCCCCTCCTTCCTGGCCTCTCGCCCCATGAACCCGAACGCGGCATCCAAGCCCGCGGAGCGCCCCAGCTCACGCCTCTCCCGTTTCTCCCGCTGGTCCACCTCGACCACCGCGATGTTGATCGCCCTCGCCTCGGCCTTCGCCCTGAGCCAGGCCTTCCGCACCGTCGGCGCCATGATGGCCACGCCGCTCAGCGGCCACTTCGGCCTCTCGCCCCAGCAGATCGGCACCTGGGCAGGCACCTTCCACTTCATGTTCGGCATCATGCAGCTCGCGATGGGCGTGTCGATCGACACGTTCGGCGTGCGCCGCACGGTGCTTGCCGCCTTTCCGCTGGCCGTCGCGGGTGCCGTACTTTGCGCAGTGGCATCGAGCTTCCATGCGCTGCTGCTGGGGCAGGCGCTGATCGGTGTCGGCTGCGCGCCGGCCTTCCTGGCCTGCACGGTGTTCATCGCACGGCATTTCGATGCCTCGCGCTTCACCGCGATGTCGGGGCTGGTGATGAGCCTCGCGGGCCTGGGCATCCTGTTCACCGGCACGCCGCTGGCACTGCTGATCGAAGCCGCGTCATGGCGCGCCGGCTATGCGGTGCTGGCTGCGTCCGCCGTGCTTTCGTGGATCCTCATCTTCTGGCGCGTGCGCGACCCCGTGCGCGCGGAGGACCGCACGAGCGCGGAGACCGCGCCGGCCGAACGCCAGTCGCTGCGCAAGGCCGTGCGCGAACTGCTCCCGCTCTTTGCCATGCCGCACACGCTGGGCCTGCTGTGCTTTGCCTGCATGTCGTATGCGGCCTTCATCACCCTGCGCGGCCTTTGGCTCGGCCCCGTGCTGCACGACCGCCATGGGCTGTCGCTGGTCAGCAGCGGCAACGTGGCGCTGGTGATGACCATCGCCGGCATGATCAGCCCCGCCATGTTCGGCCGCCTCGACCCGGGCGGCAGGCGGCGCGGCCGCTGGCTCATGGGCTGCGCGTTCGCGGCCGCGGTGATCTTCGCGTTCATGGCGCTCACGCATTCGCTCGCCGTCGACATCGGCCTGCCGATCCTCTATGGCCTGCTCTCGGGCTACTCGGTGCTGCAGTATTCGTACACGCGCGCCGCCTATCCGGCGGCCATGACGGGGCGCGCGCTGTCGCTGCTCAACATGGCGATGTTCCTCGGCGTGTCGCTGATGCAGTGGACCACGGGCGTGGCCGCGTCGTGGGCCGCGTCGAACGGCGTGGAGCCGTTTCGCGCGGTGTTCCTCACGATCACGGCCATGCTGGCGGTGGGCACCCTGGCGTTCCTGTTGCTGCCGCGCGCGCACGAAAAAGCGGGCCTCGCCTCCGCGCAGCCCTGAGCGGCATCGCGCAGACGCTCGCTCAACCGCGCTCGCCCAGCCGCGAGCGCACCTCCGCGCGGCCGAGCTTGCGCATGCACTCCGCATACACGTTGGGCCGGCCGTACATCGCCATGGTGTCGGTGGTGCCGAAGGCGGGCGGCTCGCAGCCGCGGCGCGTGACCAGGCAGCGCCGCAGCACGTCGTAGCAGCGCGGCGCGGGCTCCAGCCGGCGCACCTCGGGCACACGCGCGAGCGTCACCTCCCACCAGCAGCCGTCGATGCGATGCCACTGCGTGACGGCGTCGATCACATGGCAGGGCGCGTAGGGCTTCACCACCCCTTGCGCCGCCGCCGCCACCTTCGCCTCGCGTTCGGCCTTGCGGCGCTGCGCCGAGCCGCGCCGATACCGGTTGGGCAACAGGATGCCGGTGCCCGGATGCACGAAGAGTTCGACGTGGGGCGCCTCGCGCAGCGGCACGCGGTCGCTGCCCGCCCACCACCGCGAACGCACCAGGACCTCGCCGCCGTGCATCACCGCATCGCGCACGACGAAGTCGTCGATGTGCAGGAAGATGTGCGCCTGCACCGTGCTGCGCCGGTCGATGCCCTGGCAGAGCTCGCTCCACACCTTGTCCCACGGCCGGTGCACCTGCTTGTGCAGCCAGCGCCTGAGCGGCTGGAGGTTCTCGTTGAGCCCCTTCGGGTGGTCGTAGCCACGCTTCATGCCGAGATGCGAGCCGCGCTCCCTGCTGTTTCGAAATGCGCGCCCGTCGCCCTGCACGCCACCCCCGCGCCGTGGCCGTTCGACGATGAGCTTGTCCATGTCTTCGCGCATCGTCAGCCCTCCCCCCCGAGGCTGCGCGCAGCCTTCTGCAACGCGACCTTCTGCGCGCGCCGTTCCGCACGGTGCGTGCGCAGGTGGCGGCCCGCCTTCTGATTGGATTCGCCGCGCGCGATCGCGGCCACCACGGGGTTGCGAGGTGCCGCATTCGGCACCGAAAAATAGAACCGGCCCAGACGCTTGTCGTCGTCGCGGGCCTTTCGTTGAGCACTCATGTGCGCACACTCCAGAAACAGGAAAGCCCCGGCGAATGGCTGCGCGGGGCCTTTGTCGATGGGCCTCGGCGGATGCGTGGATGCACATGCGGCCGGGGCGGTCGGTGTGCAGGTCAGGTGTTCAGGAAACGGTTCATTGAATGTGTTGCCGCCCGGGAGGTTGGTCGTCGCCAGGCGCGGATGAAAAACTGTTGCTGAAAAACGAAGGGCGGATTCTGGCGAGCACGCGCGCTGTGTGCAAGCGCGGCACCTGCGGCTGTGGCGCAAAGCCCACGCATCGCACCGAACCGGATGCGCGCGGAGCTTCCGCACAAATGCTTCAGCTCCGCTGCGCCGCCTCGGCTTCGTCGCGCAGCCACTCTGCGAACTCCTGCGCATCGCGGTTGCCCGCGGCGCGGCGCGAGGCCTCGATGAAGTAGCCGCGGTGCGAAGCCGCGCCCTCGCCGAGCGGCGCCACCAGGCGGCCGTCCTGCACCAGTTCGCGCAGCAGCGGCAGCCGGCCGATCACCACGCCCTGCCCGGCCACGGCGGCGGCCACCGCATCGGCGTACTGGGTGAAGCGCAGCGTGCTCTTCATGCGCAGGTCGTCGAGCCCCATCACCTTGAGCCAGGGCTCCCAATCGGCGGTGGGCGCTTCGCTGTGGTCCGGATATTCGACGGTGAGCAGGGTGAGCTTCGAAAAGTCCGCCGGCGTGCGCAGCGAGGCGGCAAGCTGCGGCGAACACAGCGGGATCACCGATTCCTCGAACAGCGCCGGGCCGATGCCGCGGCCGATCGGCATGAAGCGCACCGCCAGGTCGAGGCGGCTGCTCTCCAGGTCGAGCACGTCGAGCGTGGCCGACACGCGCACGTCGACCTGCGGATGGCTGCCGGTGAAGCGCGCGAGCTTCGGAATGAGCCAGAGCGACGCAAAACCCGGCGTGGTGGTGATCGCCACCTGGCGCGGCGCGGAACTGGCACGCACCCGCGCGGTGGCGTCGCGCAGCCGCTCCAGGCTGTCGGTCACGGCCCGCTGCATCACGCCGCCGGCTTCGGTGAGCGCCAGCGCGCGGTGCCGGCGCTCGAACAGCAGCACGCCCAGGCTGGCTTCGAGCTGCTGGATCTGGCGGCTCACGGCCGACTGGGTCAGGTGCAGCTCGCCGGCCGCGAGCGTGAAGCTCAGCCGGCGCGCCGCGGCCTCGAAGCTGCGCAGCAGTTCGAGCGGCGGCAGTTCGCCGGAGGCGGCGCCAAAGGCTTTCGCATTCTCTGGAAGCATGCAACGAATTCCGAATTACCGTGTGCAAGAGGAAGGCCGGTTCACTATATTCATTCGTATCACGAATGCAATGGAGCTTGCCATGAGCACCCAGCCTCTTTCTTCTTCCCGCTTCCAGGTCAGCCTGCCGACCCGTTCCATCTTCTCGGTGCCCGATGGCGCCGGCGTGGGCATCGAATGCCGCAGCGGCTCGGTCTGGGTGACGCTCGACCGCGATCCGCGCGACATCGTGCTTGCGCCGGGCGAGCGCTTCGAAGGCAGCGAGCACCGGCGCGTGCTGGTGTCGGCGCTCGAAGCCTCGTGCATCACGGTGTCGGACGCGCAGCCCGCGGCCATGCCGCTGCCGACGCGGCGCCGGTCGCCTTGGCGACTGCTGCCGCTCGGGTTGTCCCCGGCTTGACCTGAGTCGCCCCGGCATCGACCCTCGATGCCATGGACCTTCTAAGCACCGAACGCCGCCGCCGTGACGGGCGGCTTTTTTGCGTTGGGCGCCGCGCGGGTCACGCTGATTTCTTTTCTGGAGGGACATGACCATGGCAGAGGCATACATCGTGGCCGCCGCGCGCACGGCCGGCGGGCGGCGCGGCGGCAAGCTCGCGGGCTGGCATCCGGCCGACCTGGCGGCGCAGGTGATCGACGCACTGGTGGCAAGGAGCGGCATCGATCCGGCCGCGGTGGAAGACGTGATCCTCGGCTGCGTGAGCCAGGTGGGCGAGCAGGCGACCAACGTCGCGCGCAACGCGGTGCTGGCCTCGAGGCTGCCCGAGTCGGTGCCGGGCACCTCGGTCGACCGGCAGTGCGGCTCGTCGCAGCAGGCGCTGCACTTTGCGGCGCAGGCCGTGATGTCGGGCGCCATGGACGCGGTGATTGCGGGCGGCGTCGAAAGCATGACGCGCGTGCCGATGTTCACGCCCAATGCGCTGCCGGCCAAGGCGGGCCTGGGCACCTACATGAGCCCGGCCATGAAAAGGCGCTACCCCGGCGTGGAGTTCAGCCAGTTCACCGGCGCCGAGATGATCGCGAAGAACTACGGCATCGACAAGGATGCGCTCGACCGCTACGCGCTCGAAAGCCACCGCCGCGCCATGGCCGCGACGCGGTCGGGCGCGTTCGAAGGCGAGATCGTGCCCATCGAGATCCTGCAAGCCGACGGCAGCGGCACGGGCGAGCGGCACATGGTGGACGAAGGCATCCGCTTCGATGCCACGCTCGAAGGCATTGCGGGCGTCAAGCTGATTGCCGAGGGCGGACGCTGCACCGCCGCCACCGCGAGCCAGATCTGCGACGGCGCGAGCGGCGTGCTGGTGGTGAACGAACGCGGCCTCAAGGCCCTGGGCGTGAAGCCGATCGCGCGCATCCACCACATGAGCGTGATGGGGCACGACCCGGTGATCATGCTGGAGGCCCCGCTGCCCGCCACGCTGCGTGCGCTCAAGAAGGCCGGCATGCGCATCCAGGACATCGATCTCTATGAAGTGAATGAAGCCTTCGCGCCCGTGCCCATCGCCTGGCTGGAGGCATTGGATGCCGACCCCGCGCGGCTCAACGTGAACGGCGGCGCCATCGCGCTCGGCCATCCGCTGGGCGCCTCGGGCACCAAGCTCATGACCACGCTGGTCCACGCGCTCGGCCGGCGCGGCAAGCGCTACGGGCTGCAGACGATGTGCGAAGGCGGCGGCATGGCCAACGTCACCATCGTGGAGAGGCTCTGATGAACGCACCGCAGCCCTATGTGCTCTACGCGCTGGCCGACGGCGTCGCCACGCTCACGCTGAACCTGCCGGCCAAGCTGAACCCGATTGCGCGCGAACTGCAGGTCGAACTGCGCGACACGCTGGAGCGCATCCGCGACGACCGCGCGGTGCGCGCCGTGATCCTGACCGGCGCCGGCAAGGCCTTCTGCGTGGGCGCCGATTTGAGCGCGATGGCGCCAGGCGGCGAAGGCAAGTCGCTCGGCGCGCAGACTGCGGAGTGGATGCAATCGCTCAGCAACCCGCTGATCGAGACGCTGCGCACGCTGCCCGTGCCGGTGGTGGCAGCCGTCAACGGCGCCGCTGCGGGCGCCGGCGTGGGCCTGGCGCTGGCGGCCGACGTGACGGTTGCGGCGCGCAGCGCCTATTTCTACCTGCCCTTCCTGCCCAAGCTCGGCATCGTGCCGGACCTGGGCTGCACCTGGGCCATTCCGCGGCGCACCGGCCGGGCACGCGCGATGGGCATGGCGCTGCTCGACGAGCGCCTGGGCGCCGAGCAGGCGGTGCAATGGGGCCTGATCTGGGCCTGCGCGGACGACGAACAGCTGCTCGACGAAGCACGCGCCATCGCACAGCGGCTCGCCCGTCTGCCGGCGCATGCGGTGGCCGAGGCGCGCGAAGCCTTCGAGGCCGCCGAGCGCCACACGCTGGCCGAGCAACTGCACTACGAAAGCGAGCGCCAGCGCGAGCTGATCGACCGCCCCACCTTCCGCGAAGGCGTGAGCGCCTTCCTGCAGAAGCGTCCGCCAAGCTTCCCCGGGCGCTGAGCCATGATCGAACGCACGCTTTTCAGCGCCGACCACGAGGCCTTCCGCGACAGCTTCCGCCGCTTCATGGACAAGGAGATCGCGCCCTTCCACGAGGCGTGGGAAGAACAGGGCTACGTGGACCGTGCCGTGTGGTCCAAGGCCGGCGAGAACGGCTTTCTCTGCATGGCGCTGCCCGAGGCCTACGGCGGTGCGGGCGCCGACCTGCTCTATTCGGTGATCCAGTTCGAGGAACTCTGGGCGCGAGGCTTCACGGGCATCGGCTTCGGGCTGCACAGCGAGATCGTGGCGCCGTACGTCCTGCGCTACGGCACCGAGGCGCAGAAGCAGCACTACCTGCCCAGGCTCGCGAGCGGCGAGATGGTCGGCGCCATCGCGATGAGCGAGCCCGGCGCGGGCAGCGACCTGCAGGCGGTCAAGACCAGCGCCATCCGCCAGCCCGACGGCAGCTACCTGCTCAATGGCAGCAAGACCTTCATCACCAACGGCTGGCATGCCGACCTCGTGATCGTGGTCGCCAAGACCGACCCGGCCGCGGGCGCCAAGGGCACCAGCCTGTTCCTGGTCGAGCGCGGCATGCCGGGCTTCGAAAAAGGCAAGCGGCTCAAGAAACTCGGGCTGAAGGCGCAGGACACCTCCGAGCTGTTCTTCGACGACGTGCGGCTGCCGGCCGACGCATTGCTCGGCGACGCCGCGCAGCTGAACCGCGGCTTCGTCTGCCTGATGGAGCAGCTGCCCTGGGAGCGGCTGCAGATCGCGATCAGCGCGGTGGCTGCGTCGCAGGCGGCCATCGACCAGACCGTCACTTATGTGAAGGAGCGCAAGGTGTTCGGCCAGCCGGTGGGCAGCTACCAGAACACGCGCTACACGCTCGCCGAGCTGCAGACCGAAGTGCAGGTGGCGCAGGTGTTCGTCGACAAGTGCATCGAGCTGCTGATGGCCGAGAAGCTCGATACCGCCACCGCCAGCATGGCCAAGTACTGGACCACCGACCTGCAGTGCAAGGTGATGGACGCCTGCGTGCAGCTGCACGGCGGCTACGGCTTCATGTGGGAGTACCCGATCACGCGCGCGTATGCCGATGCGCGGGTGCAGCGCATCTATGGCGGCACGAACGAGATCATGAAGGAGGTGATCACGCGGGCGATGGGCCTCGGCGGGCGCTGAAACAGCACCCCTGGCGCCCGGCCTGAGGCTGCGGGAGAATCGCCGCATGCCCATCCTCAACGCCTTCTACGCCCAGTCGGGCGGCGTCACCTCGGTCATCAATGCGTCGGCCTGTGGCGTGATCGAGACCGCACGAAAACACCCGGACCGCATCGGCAATGTCTACGCCGGGCGCAACGGCATCATCGGTGCGCTGACCGAAGAACTCATCGACACCGGCGCCGAGCCGGCCGAGGCGATTGCGGCGCTGCGTAGCACGCCCTCGGGCGCCTTCGGCTCGTGCCGCTACAAGCTCAAGTCGCTCGAGAAGAACCGGCGCGAATACGAGCGGCTCATCGAGGTGTTCAAGGCGCACGGCATCGGCTATTTCTTCTACAACGGCGGCGGCGACTCGGCCGACACCTGCTTCAAGGTGAGCCAGCTGTCGCAGTCGCTCGGCTATCCGCTGCAGGCGATCCACGTGCCCAAGACCATCGACAACGACCTGCCGCTGACCGACTGCTGCCCGGGCTTCGGCTCGGTGGCCAAGTACGTGGCGGTGTCGACGCTGGAGGCCTCGTTCGACGTGCGCTCGATGGCGGCCACCTCCACCAAGGTGTTCGTGCTCGAGGTGATGGGCCGCCATGCGGGTTGGATCGCGGCGGCCGGCGGGCTCGTGGCCGACCATGGCATTCCGGTGGTGGTGCTGTTCCCCGAGATCGAGTTCGACAAGGCGCGCTTTCTCGCGCGCGTCGACGAACTGGTGAAGCAGCACGGCTACTGCTCGGTGGTGGTGTCCGAGGGCTGCCACTACCCTGACGGAACCTTCCTGGCCGAGCAGGGCACGCGCGACGCCTTCGGCCATGCGCAGCTGGGCGGCGCGGCGCCGGTGGTGGCGCAGATGGTCAAGGAGGCGCTGGGCCACAAGTTCCACTGGGCCGTGGCCGACTACCTGCAGCGCGCGGCGCGGCACATTGCCTCGGCCACCGACGTGCGCCAGGCCTACGAGCTGGGGCAGCGCGCGGTCGAGCTCGCGCTCGAAGGCCGCAACGCGGTGATGCCGACCATCGAACGCACCTCCGATGCGCCCTACACCTACCGCATCGGCAGCGCGCCGCTCGACGCGGTGGCGAATGTCGAAAAACCGATGCCGCGCGACTTCATCTCGGACGACGGCTGGGGCATCACCGACAAGTGCAGGCGCTACCTGCTGCCGCTGATCGAAGGCGAGGACTACCCCGCCTACCGCAACGGCCTGCCGGTGTACGCCACCCTGCGCAACGTGGCCGTGCCCAGGAAGCTGCCGGCCTTCGAGCTCGCCTGACGCGATGGAAACGGCCACCGCCACCATCGACACCACGCGCTGTCCGCTGTGCGGCGAGGAGAACCGCTGCGCGATGGAAACCGCGCGCGAAACCGGCCAGCCGCAACCGCCCTGCTGGTGCATGGCGGCCGACTTCGGCAAGGCGCCGGTCGCGGCCCTGCCGCCGGCATCGCGCGGCAAGGCCTGCATGTGCGCCCGCTGCGCCGCGGGGATAGCGGCGGCCGAGCCTCGTCAGGACTGAGCGGCGCCCTGCTGCTGGTTCTGGGCCTGCGGTACTGGCGCGGGCGCCGCTTGGGAAGCAGCTGCGGGGGCTTTTGCCTCCGGCGGCAGCGGCACGCCGGGCGACGCGGCTGCGGACATGCCGCGGTCACGCTGCTGCGTGATCACGCAGTGGATGAACTGCAGCTTGCCGACAGCCACGCGCGGCAGCACGAAGGGGTAGTAGTCGGGCTGGCCCATGCTGCGCGAAAGTTCGTTGAGCACGTTGGTGAGCAGCACCCAGCCGTTGAGAAAGTCCAGGAACTTGGCGGCGCCGGGATGCTCGGGCTGCCAGAGGTCTTCCGCGGTGAACAGGTCGGTCGCAAGCTCGACGTTGGTGGCGTCCACGCCAAAGCTCATCGCCGTGTCGGCGGTGTCGGCCATGTGCAGGTAGTGGGCCCAGGTCTCGGCCCAGTCTTCCCAGGGATGCATGCTCGCGTAGCTGCTCACGAAGCGGTTGGCCCAGTCGGGCGGCGGGCCCTGCTCGTAGTGCTGCTGGAGCGCCGCGGCGTAGTCGGCGCGCTCGTCGCCGAAGAGTGTGCGGAACCCGTCGAGCCACGGCGTGGGCTGCACCAGCAGGTCCCAGTAGTAGTGGCCGACCTCGTGGCGGAAATGCCCGAGCAGCGTTCGGTAGGGCTCGCGCATTTCGGCGCGGATGCGCTCGCGCACCGCGTCCTCGGCCTCTTCGGCGTTGAGGGTGATCACGCCCTGTTCATGCCCGGTCATCACATGCGGGCCGCCCGGCATGTTGCCGAGGAAGTCGAAGGCGAGGCCGTGCACCGGATCGGCATGGCGGCTGACCACCGGCAGCCCGAGCGCGAGCAGCTGCGAGATGAGCCGGCGCTTCGCATGCTCGAGCTTGCGCCAGAGTTCGCCATTGCTCTCCACCGAGAGATCGGGGATGGTGCGGGTGACGCTGCAGGCCAGGCAGTAGCCGGGCGCGAGGCCGTCGGTGTTGAACGAAGGGTCGTCGCCCTCGCGCGGGGCCGGCACCATCCAGTTGCAGCTGGCGGCGGTCATGAGGTTGGCGCAGCGGCGGTAGGTGCGGCCGTCGGGATTGCCGAACACGGTGAAGAGTTGCTCTTGTTCTTCAGGCTCGGCGCCGTCGGCTGCGCCGCCCTCGGCCTTGTCTTCGGCCTCGACCGGCGCCAGCGGCACCACGCCCAGGCGCTCGATCACGTAGCCGAGCGGCGTGCGGCAGGCCAGGCACTGGCTGTTGCGCAGGAACACAGGCCGGCCGCACTGGCAGCGGTAGGCGCGGCTCACGGTGGGCGCCGCGAGTTCGGAGGCAAGGTGGGAGGGCGCGCCCGGTTCGGGAGCGCTGGCATGGTCAGGTGGCGTATTCATGTCGTTGTTCTGGAAAGGCAGCGCGGGACAGCGGTGCATTGTGTGACGCGCAGGTGCCGGCTCCGCCGCGCAAAGCCCGATATGCTTGTAGGACGACGGACCCGCATCAAATAAAAAAGCCGGGCCAGCGCCCATGACCACCACTCCCAAGCCCGAAGCCGCTTCGCCGGCCCCGCCCTCCATCGGCACCCTGCGCGAACGCTACGGCCCGCGCTACCGCTGGTACCTGCTGCTTTCGGTGATGGTGGGCGTGATGGCGTCGATCATGTCCTCGACCATCGTCAACGTCGCAATCCCGGGCATGAGCCACCATTTCTCGCTGGGCCAGGAGCGCGCGCAGTGGGTGAGCTCGGGCTTCATGGTGGCGATGACGGTCTCGATGCTGACCACGCCTTGGCTGCTGTCGCGCTACGGCTACCGGCGCACCTACGCGGGCACGATGGTGCTGCTGCTCGCGGGCGGCGTGGCGGGCGGGCTGGCCAACAACTTCTCGCTGGTGCTGCTGGCGCGCGTGGCCGAAGGGCTTGCGGCGGGCGTGGTGCAGCCGATTCCGGCCATCATCATCCTGCGCGCCTTCGAGCCGCATGAGCAGGGGCGCGCGAGCGGCATCTTCGGCATGGGCGTGGTGCTGGCGCCGGCCATCGGCCCCAGCATCGGCGGCGTGCTGGTCGACCTGTTCGGCTGGCGCTCGATCTTCTTCATGGTGGTGCCGTTCTGCCTGGCCTCGCTCTGGCTGGCCTACCGGTTCGTGCCCACCACGGCGCCCGGCGGCGTGGCGGCCACGCGCGGCAGCGGGCTCGACTGGCGCGGCCTTGCATTAGGCACCGTGGGCACGCTCTGCCTGCTGAACGGCCTGGTCGAGTTGCGCGGCGATTCGCCGCTGCAGGCCGGCCTGCTGCTGGCAGCCGCGGCGCTGGCCTTTGCAGCCTTCGTCTGGTGGCAGCGCCGCCATGCGGCCGGCGGCGGCGAACCGCTGATGAACCTGGCGCTCTTCCAGTACCGCCAGTTCGCCATGGGCAGCGTGGTCGCCTTCATCTACGGCACGGCGCTGTTCGGCTCCACCTACCTGCTGCCGGTGTACATGCAGGTCGGGCTGCAATTGTCCGCGTCGCACGTGGGCACCATCCTGCTGCCGGCAGGCATCGTGCTGGCCCTGACCATTGCGGGCGTTGGCCGGCTGGCCGACCGGCAGCCGACCTGGATGCTGGTGAGCATCGGCCTGGTGCTGCTGGCGGCTTCGTTCGCGCTGATGGTGGTGCTCCGGCTCGACAGCGCGCTCTGGCTGCTGGTGGCTTTTGCGATCATCGGGCGCATCGGGCTTGGCTTCATCCTGCCCTCGCTCAACCTCGGCTCGATGCGGCCGCTGGCCAAGCCGCTGATTCCACAGGGCGCCAGCGCGATCAACTTCCTGCGCATGCTGGGCGGCGCGGCCGGCGTGAGCCTGTGCGCCATCGTGCTCGAGTGGCGGCTGGCGGCGCATGGCGATTCGCTGGCCAATGCCGCGAGCAGCCCGGCGCGGCTGGCGGCCTTCGACGAGGTGTTCCTGATGCTGGCGGCGCTTTGCGCACTGGCCATTTGCGCGGCCTGGCAGCTTCGGCAGTCCGATCCGGCAAGGGTAAGCACTTAGTAATACTTAAGCACCCATCGTTTCTAATTGTTAGCATTTGTTAGCTAATGATGGGATGGGTTTCATGCAACGCAGAAGTTTTGTCGCCGGAACGGCGGTTTTCGCAGCGGGCCTGGCCCATCTCTCGTCCGCGCAAGCGGCCGAATCCGGGGTGACCGACACCGAGATCGTGCTCGGCAGCTCGGCCGTGCTGAGCGGCCCGCTCGGCTCGCAGATCAAGGTGGTGCACAACGGCGCCGCGCTGGCCTTCGACGCCATCAATGAGCAGGGTGGCGTGGGCGGACGCAAGATCAAGCTGGTGGCGCTGGACGACGAGCTCAAGCCCGAGAAGGCGGTCGAGAACTACGCCAAGCTGCTGAACGACCACCGCGTGTTCGCGTTCTTCGGCTGTGTGGGCTCGGGCACCACGGCCGCCGCGGCCAAGCTGCTGCAGCAAAGCGGCGCGCCCAGCGTCGGCGGCTACGGCGTGGGCGACAGTGCGCGCGAACGCGTGGCGGGCTCGGCCTACTTCGTGCGCGCCAGCAATGCACGCGAAGCGCAGGCGCTGGTCGAGCACCTGTCGACCATCGGCGTGAACAAGATCGCGATCGCCCACCTGGACAATCCCGGCGGCGTGGAGGCGGTGAAGCTGATCGAGGCGGCCATGGCCACGAACAAGCAGGCACCCGCCCTGGTGGTGTCGGTGAAGGGCGACGGCTCGACCTCCGCGGCCGCCGGCAAGATGCTGGCCGACAGCCAGTCCCAGGCCGTGCTGATGTACCTGGCCGGCACCGTGGCCGGCGAGGTGATCAAGGCGACCTATGCGGCCGGCAGCAAGCCGATGTTCTATGGCATGTCGATCGTGCCGGGTGAGGTCACGGCCAAGGTGGTGCAGCTGCAGGCCAGCGGCCTGGCCATCTCGCAGGTCATGCCCTACCCCTGGGGCGAGGTGGAATCCGTCACGCGCGACTACCGCCGGCTGGCCGAGCGCGCGCAGGTGCCGGTGGGCTACGGCAGCTTCGAGGGCTACCTGAACGCGCTGGTGATGATCGAGGCGCTCAAGCGCACCGGCCGCGACCTGACGCGCGCGCGCCTGCATGCAACGCTGCGGGCGTTCAGGCTGCGACTGGCCGGCATGGACATCGACTTCTCGACCGGCGCCAATGCCGGCTCGCGTTTCATCGAGATGGTGCGCGTCACGCCCGAAGGCCGCTTCGTGCGCTGAACCGGCGATGGGGTTCGCCGGGCAGGCGGCGCTCGCGCTCTAATAGCGCCATGTGCCAACTGCTTGGAATGAACTGCAACACGCCCACGGACGTGACCTTCAGCTTTACGGGCTTCGCGCAGCGCGGCGGGCGCACCGACCACCATGCCGACGGCTGGGGCATCGCCTTCTTCGAGGACCGCGGGCTGCGCCACTTCGTCGACCACATGCCCGCGAGCGAGTCGCCGGTGGCCGAGCTGATCCGGCGCTACCCGATCCAGAGCCGCAACGTCATTGCGCACATCCGCAAGGCCACGCAGGGCGCCGTCAACCTGCAGAACTGCCACCCCTTCGTGCGCGAGCTGTGGGGCCGCTACTGGGTGTTCGCCCACAACGGCGACCTGAAGGATTTCCGCCCGCGGCTGCACGGCAACTTCCACCCGGTGGGCAACACCGACAGCGAGCACGCCTTCTGCTGGATCATGCAGGAGCTGGCCAAGTCGCATGCGGGCGTGCCGAGCATCGAGGAGCTCACGCTCACGCTGCGCGAACTGGCGCCGCAGCTCGCGGGCCACGGCACCTTCAACTTCATGCTGTCGAACGGCCAGGCGCTCTGGGCCCACGCCTCCACCCACCTCTGGTACGTGGAGCGGCGCCACCCCTTCGTCACGGCGCAGCTGTCGGACGAAGACCTGGAGATCGACTTTGCGCAGCACACCACGCCGAACGACCGCGTGGCGGTGGTCGTGACCGCGCCGCTCACCACCAACGAAAGCTGGACGGCCTTCGCGCCCGGCGAGCTGCACGTGTTCGTGGACGGACAGCTGGCGCCGTTCTGAAGCGGTCCTGTCCAGCAGGGCTTCGATTGACGACTTTCCCCTGACACTTTTCCGCAACATCGCGGGAAAGTTTCGAAATCATGGGCTTTGTTATCGAATAATAACGGTTCTCATTTGTATTACAGATTGAACCGTTCCATGTCCGCTGCTCCGTTTCCCCGGCTTCGCCCGACCGTGGCCGCCTCGCTGCTCGCCCTGCACGCCGTGGCCGCCCTTGCACAGACCACCGCGGCGCAGCCGGCCGCCTCGCCCTCGCCGTCTTCATCGAACGGCACGCTGGCCACCATCACCGTCGAAGCCAGCGCCGACGCCTCGGCCGAGGGCCTGACCAAGCCCTACGCCGGCGGCCAGGTGGCGCGCGGCGGGCGCGTCGGCATCCTGGGCAACCAGGACATGATGAGCACGCCGTTCTCCGGCACCAGCTACACCCACGAGCTGATCCAGAACCAGCAGGCCAGGAGCGTGGCCGACGTGCTGCAGAACGACCCGACCGTGCGCGTGGCGCGCGGCTTCGGCAACTTCCAGGAGTCGTACTTCATCCGCGGCTTCATCGTCAACTCGGACGACATCGCCTACAACGGGCTCTACGGCCTGCTGCCGCGGCAGTACATCTCGTCCGAACTGTTCGAGCGGGTGGAAGTGTTCCGCGGCGCGAGCGCATTCCTGAACGGCGCCACGCCCTCGGGCGGCGGCATCGGCGGCAACATCAACCTGCTGCCCAAGCGCGCGCCGAACGAGCCGCTCACGCAGGTCACGCTGGGCACGGCCAGCGGCTCGCAGGCCTATGCCGCAACCGACATCGCGCGCCGCTTCGGCCCCGACCAGAGCGTGGGCGTGCGCCTGAACGCCGCGCACCGCGACGGCGGCACGGGCGTGGACGGCGAAGGCGTCAAGCTCGACGTGCTCTCGGTGGGCCTGGACTGGCGCAGCCGCGATGCGCGCATCTCGGCCGACATCGGCCACCAGGAGCATCGCCTGCGCAACACGCGGCCCAACGTGACGCTCGGCAGCGGCGTCACGGTGGTGCCCAGGGCGCCCGGCAACAGCACGAACTTCGCGCAGCCCTGGACCTATTCCTACGAGCGCGACACCTTCGGCTCGGTGCGCGGCGAGTACGACATCACGCCGGACATCACGGCCTGGGCCGCCGCCGGCGCGCGCAGCAGCTACGAGAACAATTCCCTCGCGGGCCCGACGGTCTCCAACGGCCTCACGGGCGCGGCCACGATGACCCGCTTCGACAACACGCGCGAGGACAAGGTCAAGACGGCCGAGATCGGCGTCCGCGGCAAGCTGCGCACCAGCAGCGTGGGCCATGAATGGGTGCTCGGCTATTCCTACTTCGACCTCGAGAAGAAGAACGCCTACGGCATGGGCCTGGGCGCCGGCGGCACGCTCAACACCGGCATCTACTCTCCGCGCAGCTATTTCCCGCCGGCGCTGACCTACCTGGGCAACGACCTCGCCAACCCCGCGCTCAACGGCACCACCACGCTCAAGAGCCTGGCCATCGGCGACACGCTGTCCTTCATGGACGACCGCCTGCGCCTGACGCTGGGCGCGCGCCGCCAGACGATCGAGACCGCCGACATCGGCTACCGCATCGTGAGCAACGGCCAGCAGACCGCCGCCGGCGGCACCGTCACCTCGTACGACCAGAGCCGCACCAGCCCGCTGGCGGGCATCGTGTTCAAAGCCAACGACCGGCTGTCGGTCTATGCGAACTACATCGAAGGGCTGGCGCAGGGCGAAACCGCGCCCGCCCAGTCCGGCGGCCAGCCGGTGCTCAATGCCGGCCAGCAGCTGCGCCCCTACGTCTCCAAGCAGAAGGAGGTCGGCATCAAGTACGACGCCGGCCAGGTCGGCGGCACGCTGGCCTTCTTCTCCACCGAGAAGCCGCGCGCCTTCGTGCAGGGCAACTACTTCTCCGCGAACGGCAAGGACCGCCACCAGGGCGCCGAGCTCAGCGTCTTCGGCCAGGTCAGCAAGGGCCTGCGGCTGCTGGGCGGCGTGACCTGGCTGGACGCCAAGCAGAAGGACACGGGCAGCAGCACCACCGACGGCAAGCGCGTGATCGGCGTGCCCAAGGCGCAGGGCAGCATCGGCGTCGAATGGGATGTGCCGGGCGTGCAGGGCCTCTCGCTCGACGGCCGCGTGGTGGCGAGCGGATCGAGCTACGCCAATGCCGCCAACACGCTGCGCGTGCCGGGCTGGACCCGCGTGGACATCGGCGCGCGCTACGTGACCGAAGTGAGCGGCAAGCTGCTCACCCTGCGCGCGCGCATCGAGAACCTGGCCGACCGCAACTACTGGTCCTCGGTCGGCGGCTATCCCGGCTCCGGCTACCTGGTGCTCGGCGCGCCGCGCACGTTCAACCTCTCGGCCACGCTCGAGTTCTGATGCGCGCCCTTGCAACCGCCGTGCACCGCTGGGCGGGACTGGCGGTGGCCCTGTTCCTCGTCGTCTCGGGGCTGACCGGCGCCGTCATCTCGTGGGACCACGAGATCGACGGCTGGCTCAACCGCAAGCTCTACGACACCGCGAGCCGCGGCCCCTTCAAGGATCCGTTCGAGCTCGCCGCCGCGGTCGAGGCGCACGATCCGCGCGCGCGGGTCGCCTACCTCCCGCTGGGTTTCGAGGAAGGCCACGCCGCCGGCTACTTCGTGCAGCCGCGCACCGACCCGGCCACCGGCAAGCCCTTCAGGCTCGGCTACAACCAGGTGTTCGTCGACCCGGTGACGGCCGAGGTGCGCGGCCGCCGCGACTCGACCGCGATCTCGCTCAAGCCCGAGACGCTGATGCCCTTCCTGCGCAAGCTGCACTACATGCTGCACGTGCCGGCGATGTGGGGCACCGACCGGCTGGGCTACTGGATCATGGGCACGGTGGCGCTGGTGTGGCTGCTCGACAGCTTCGTCGCGCTCTACCTCACGACGCCGCGCCGGCTGCGCCAGGCAGTGCATCCGGCGCACCGGCCCGCGGGCGCCTGGTGGCAGCGCTGGAAGCCGGCCTGGACGGTGCGCTGGGCGGCCGGCGGCTACCGGCTCAACTTCGACCTGCACCGCGCGGGCGGGCTGTGGATGTGGCTGCTGATCATCGTGATCGCCTTCACCTCGTTCTCGCTGAACCTCTACAAGGAGGTGTTCCACCCGATGCTCTCGCTGGTGTCGAAAACCACGCCGGGACCGTCGGCGCTGGTGCCGCTCGCGCCGCTGGGCACGCGCATCGAGCCCGCCATCGGCTTTCGAGAGATCGTGTCGCGGGCCGATGCCGAGGCGCGGCGGCGCGGCTGGACCACGCCGCTGGGCGGCGTGTTCTACAACGCGCGCGGCGGCTTCTACAACATCTCGTTCTTCGACCGCGCCTCGCACGACGACAGCGACGGCATGGGCCTGTCGAACCTCTACCTCGACGGGCGCGACGGCCACCTGATCGGCAGCAACCGGCCGTGGCACGGCACGGCGGCCGACGTGTTCGCGCAGCTGCAGCTGCCGCTGCATGGCGGGCGCATCCTCGGGCTGCCGGGGCGCATCCTGATGTCGGCCATGGGCCTTGCGGTAGCGATGCTGTCGATCACGGGCATCGTGATCTGGGCGCGCAAGCTGCGCTCGCGGCGGCTGCAGGACCGGCGCCAGCGCGAACCGGCCGGCGCGGCCCCGGCGCTCAGGCAGGGCGCAGGGTTTTCTCCAGCGCGTCGATGAACATTGCCGGCACGTCGAAGCCGGTCTGCTCGGTGATCTCCTGGAAGCAGGTCGGGCTGGTCACGTTGATCTCGGTCACGCAGTCGCCGATCACGTCGAGCCCGATCAGGAGCAGGCCGCGCGGTGCAAGGGCGCGTCCCACGGTTTCGGCGATCTCTCGGTTGCGCGGCGTGAGCGGCTGCGCCACACCCTTGCCGCCGGCCGCCAGGTTGCCGCGCACTTCGGTGCCCTGCGGAATGCGCGCCAGCACGAAGGGCGCCGGCTCGCCCGCAATGATCAGGATGCGCTTGTCGCCCTGCACGATATCGGGCACGAAGCGCTGCACCATGATGGTCTCGGCGCCGTTCTTGTTGAGCGTCTCGACGATGGAGCCGAGGTTCAGCGCGTCCTGCCTCACGCGGAAGATGCCCATGCCGCCCATGCCGTCGAGCGGCTTCAGGATGATGTCGCCGTGCTCGGCATGGAAGTCGCGCACGGCCTGCGCGCTGCGCGTGACCAGCGTGGGCGTGGTGAACTGCGGAAACTCCATGATCGCGAGCTTCTCGGGATGGTCGCGCAGTGCGCGCGGCTTGTTGACCACGTGCGCGCCTTCGCGTTCGGCCTGCTCGAGCAGGTGGGTGGCGTAGATGTACTCGGCGTCGAAGGGCGGGTCCTTGCGCATGAGCACCGCGTCGAAGTCCTTCAGCGCCTTCGACTCGCGGATGTCCTTACGGTACCAGGCCTTGCTGTCGCCGGTGAGCGTGATCTGCTGCACGTTGGCCGTGACCAGCCCGCCCGACACCCACTGCAGCTCTTCCGGCAGGCAGGCCGCGATGCGGTACCCGCGGCGCTGGGCCTCGCGCATCATCGAGAAGGTGGTGTCCTTGTAGATCTTGAAGTGATCGAGCGGATCGGCGACGAAGAGGATGTTTTTCATCTGGGAGTCTTTCCGGCGCCGGGTGTGGCCGCCATGTTGCTGCTGTCTGGCGCGATGTTGCCGGAAGCGGCGATGCCCTTGCCGGCGGAGGCCTTTGTGCGCCCGGCCTGCTGCACCGCGAGTGCGAGCGCGCCCGCCACCACGCCCCAGAAGGCCGAGCCGATGCCCGCGATGGCCACGCCCGAGAGCGTCACCAGGAAGGTGATGACCGCGGCCTCGCGGTGCGGCTCGTCGCGCACCGCGGCGGCCAGCCCGCTGCCGATGGTGCCCAGCAGCGCCAGGCCGGCAATGGCGGCGACCAGTTCCTTCGGAAAGGCCGTGAGCAGCCCGGTGACCGCTGCGCCGAAGAAGGCGATCACCACGTAGAGCGCGCCGCAGCTCACCGCGGCCGTGTAGCGGCGCGCCGGGTCTTCGTGCGCCTCGCGGCCCATGCAGATGGCGGCGGTGATCGCGCCCAGGTTCAGGGCAAAGGCACCGAAGGGCGCAAGCACCAGCGTGGCGAGGCCGGTTGCCGTGATGATCTTGCTGATCGGCAGGTCGCCGTAGCCTGCGGCGCGGATGGTCGCCACGCCCGGCAGGTTCTGCGAGGCCATGGTGACGATGAAGAGCGGCAGCGCCAGGCTCACGATGGCCTGCCAGCCGAACACCGGCATGGTGAACACCGGCCAGGTGAGCGAGAACTGCACCGCGGACACGCTCATCTCGCCGCGCGCGGCCGCAAAGGCAACGGCCGCCAGCAGCGTGAGCGGCACCGCATAGCGCGGCAGCAGGCGCCTGGCCACCAGGTAGGTGCCGAGCATCAGCAGCACCAGCGGCAGCGCGGTTCTCGCGGCGATGAAGGCGTCGAGCCCGAAGCGCGCGAGCACCCCGGCCAGCAGCGCGGCGGCAATGGCCATCGGGATCCGGTTCATCACGCGCTCGAACCATCCCGTGGCGCCCGCCAGCACGACCAGCACCGCGCAGGCGATGAAGGCGCCGACCGCCTCGCCCATGCCATAGCTGCCGGCCGCCACGGCGAGCACTGCGGCGCCCGGCGTGCTCCAGGCGATCATCACCGGCTTGCGCCACCACAGCGACAGCACGATGGACGGCAGGCCCATGCCGATGCCCAGCGCCCACATCCACGAGGCCGCAAGCTCGGGCGTGGCGCCGAAGGCCTGCGCGGCCTGGAACACGATGGCCACCGAGCTCGTGAAGCCCACGAGCACCGCGACGAAGCCCGCAGTGAAGGCCGAGAGGCTCAGATCCTTGAAAAAACGCATCGGGCGATTGTGCCGGGGACGCCGCGGCTTCGCCCAGCCTCCAGTGCCGGCGGCGCGCTCATGGATTGTCGACAATTCCCTTCAAGTTACGTCGACAATCGGCATGAGAATTGCTGCAGCACTGCCGTGCTTTCCGCCATGCACCGCCATGGCCCCCACGCTGGAGAACCCATGAACACGCCTGCTTCGCCCGATGCACCCCCATCTCCGCGTCCTTCCACGCCCGCCGAGGTGGTCGACGAATTCCTTCGCCTCGTGATGATTCCCGACCCGCAATCGGCGTCGCGCTTCACCGCGCCCGACATCCGCATCCGCTTCACCGGCAACCGCGAGATGCAGGCACCCGGCGACACCTCGGCCTTCAATGCGAAGCGCTACGCCTGGGTGAAGAAGAAGATCGAGCGCACCGAAGTGGTGGCCGGCGGCACGGCCGAGGAAACCGTGGTCTACAGCCTCGGCACGCTGTACGGCGCCTGGCCCGACGGCACCGCCTTCGAAGGCAACCGCTATGTCGACCGCTACGTGGTGCGCCACGGCCTCATCAGCCGCATGGACGTGTGGAACGACAGCGCCGAATGGCTGCTGGTGCGCGCCGGGCTGGCGGTGCTGTGAGGCCGCGCGCATGACCGCACGCTGGCCCGAGCGGCTTCCCACGCACGGCCGCTTCGGCTACAGCGCGATCACGCGGCGGCCCGACTACGCCTGGCCGAACGGCGCGCGGCTGGCCGTGTACATCGGCTTCAACATCGAGCATTTCGCGTTCGGCGACGGGCTGGGCGCCTGCATCGGCCCGGCCTCGCCGCAGCCCGACGTGCTGAACCACGGCTGGCGCGAATACGGCAACCGCGTGGGCGCCTGGCGCTGCCTCGAGCTGTTCGATGCGCTGGCGCTGCCGGCGGGCGCGCTCGTCAACACCGCTCTCTACGACCACTGCCCGGAACTGGTCCAGGCCTGTGTGGCGCGCGGCGACGAGCTGATCGGCCACGGCCACAGCAATGCGGAGCGGCAGGGCGCATGGGACGAGGCGCACGAACGCGCGCTGCTCTCAGGCTGCCGCGAGCGCATGCAGCGCGAAAGCGGCCAGGCGCCGGCCGGATGGCTGTCGCCATGGATCTCGGAAAGCGCCGTCACGCCCGACCTGCTGGCCGAGACCGGCTACGGCTACACGCTCAACTGGTGCCACGACGACCAGCCGGTGCGCATGCGCACGCGCGGCGGTGGCTCGATCTGGTCGGTGCCGTATCCGCAGGAGCTCAACGACATTCCGATGATCGTGGGCCGACTCATGGACGCCAGGGATTTCAGCGCGATGGTGGTCGACAACTTCGACGAGATGCGCGAGCAGTCGCGCGCGCAGCCGCTGGTGATGGGGCTCGCGCTGCATCCCTACATCGTGGGCCAGCCCTACCGGCTGCGCCACCTGCGCACCGCGCTCGCGCACCTGGCGCGCGCGCGCGACCGCGGCGACATCTGGTTCACCACGCCCGGGGCGATCGCATCGCACATGCAGCAGCTTGCGGCGGACCGGCCCGCGGACTTTGCATAAGCCCCGGCACGCGCCGCACGCGCTCGATAATGGGCAGGTTCCCCCATCGACTGCGCCATGCCCCGTTCTTCTTCGCCGCCGCCCAAGCCCGCCACCGCGCCGCGATCCACCCGGCGCAAGCTGCCGCCCACCGGCGGCGCCGCGGCAAAGAACGAGGGCAACGGCGACATCGAGGAACGCATCTTCCGCTCGGTCTTCGAAGGCGTGGCCAGCCAGCGCCTCGCGCCCGGCACCAAGCTGCCGGAGGCATCGCTGTGCGAACTGTTCGGCGTGAGCCGCGCGCTGGTGCGCAAGGTGCTGCAGCGGCTCGCGCACGACCACATCGTGGAACTGCGGCCGAACCGCGGCGCCATCGTCGCCATGCCCTCGCCCGAGGAGACGCGGCAGATCTTCGAGGCGCGCCGCGCGCTCGAGGCCGCGCTGGTGCGCATGGCGGTGCGCAATGCCACGCGCGCCGAAGTCGCCGAGCTGCGGCGCCACCTGAAGCAGGAGCATGCGGCGATGCACCGCTATGCGCAGCCCGAGTGGGCGCGCCTGGCCAGCACCTTTCACCTGCGCGTGGCGAAGCTCGCGCGCAACCCGATCCTGGAGCGCTACCTGAGCGAGCTCATGTCGCGCTGCTCGCTGATCGTGGCGCTCTACGAGCCGCCCGGCAATGCATCGTGCGAACACGGCGAGCATGCGGACGTGGTCGATGCCATTGCGCGCGGCGATGCGGACGAGGCCGTGCGCCTGATGGAAGCGCACCTCCTGGTGCTCGAGAAGAACATCGCGCTCGACCGGCCCGCTTCCGGGCGCAGCCTGGGCCAGATGCTGGGACTGGGCTGAGCGGCGGCGGGCGGCCTGCCGCGGCAGGGCCCGTCGCCATCATCATCAGATCTCGATCTTCGAGCCCAGCTCGACCACCGCGTTGTTCGGCAGCCCCAGGAATGCGGCGGCGCCGCTCGCGTTGTGGTGCATCTGCGCGAACAGCTTCTCGCGCCACGGCGCCATGCCGCTGCCCAGCGTGGGAATGACGACGTCGCGCGAGAGGAAGTAGCTCGTCGTCATCGGCTCGAGCTGGCAGCCGCGCATGCGCGCGTTGTCGAGCGCGCGCGGCAGGTCGATGTCGTTCTTGAAGCCGTAGTGCACGGTGACCTGCCAGCAATGGTGGCCGAGCGCCTCGATCTCGATGCGCTTGTCCATCGGTATCCAGGGCACTTCGTGGTTGCGCACGGTCACGAACATGTTCTGCTCGTGCAGCACCTTGTTGTGCTTGAGGTTGTGCAGCAGCGCATTGGGCACCACGCCGGGTTCGGCGGTGAGGAACACCGCGGTGCCGTCCACGCGCGCGGGCGGGCTCTCGAACACCGAATCGAGAAAGGCCTTCAGCTCGATGGCGTCGGCGCGCTGCACCTCGCCCATCAGCCGGCGGCCTTCCTTCCAGGTGATCATCAGCGTGAACACGGCGCCGCCGATCACCAGCGGGAACCAGCCGCCCTCGAACAGCTTGAGCAGGTTCGAGGCGAAGAACAGGAAGTCGACCACGAAGAACATCGCGGTCGATGCAATGCACAGCGCCAGCGGCAGCTTCCAGGCGTAGCGGATCACGAAGAAGGTCAGGATCGTGGTGATCAGCATGTCGGTGGTCACGGCGATGCCATAGGCCGCGGCCAGGCTGCTCGACGAGCGGAACATGACCACCGCCAGCACGATGGCCACGAACAGCCCCCAGTTGACCAGCGGAATGTAGATCTGCCCCGCCGTACGCACGCTCGTGTGCTCGATGTTCAGGCGCGGCAGGTAGCCCAGCTGGATGACCTGGCGCGTGACGCTGAAGGCACCCGTGATGAGCGCCTGCGACGCGATGACGGTGGCCGCCGTGGCCAGCAGCACCAGCGGAACGAGCGCCCATTCGGGCGCCATCATGAAGAAGGGGTTCTTCACGGCCTCGGGGTTCGCCAGCAGCAGCGCGCCCTGGCCGAAGTAGTTGAGCGTGAGCGCCGGCATCACGACCGTGAACCAGGCCACGCGGATCGGCCGCTTGCCGAAGTGGCCCAGGTCGGCGTAGAGCGCCTCGGCGCCCGTCACGCACAGCACCGTGGCGCCCAGCAGGATGAAGCTGGTGCCCGGGTTGTCCCACATGAACTTCAGCGCGAACCAGGGGTTCAGCGACTTGAGGATTTCAGGGTGGTGCAGGATCTGCGACACGCCGAGCACCGCAATGGCCAGGAACCACGCGAGCGTGATGGGCCCGAAGAACTTGCCGATGCCCGCCGTGCCGCGCTTTTGCACCACGAAGAGGCCGAACAGCACCACCAGCGTGACCGGCAGCACATAGTGCTTGAAGTGGGGCGACACCACTTCGAGGCCTTCGACCGCCGAAAGCACCGAGATGGCCGGCGTGATGACGCCGTCGCCATAGAAGAGCGAGGTGCCGAAGATGCCCACCAGCAGCAGCACGTGGCGCAGCCTGGGCTTGTCGGCCACCGCGCGCGAGGCCAGCGCCAGCATGGCGACCAGGCCGCCCTCGCCTTCGTTGTCGGCGCGCAGCACCAGCACCACGTACTTGATCGACACGATGACGGTGAGCGTCCAGAAGAACATCGACAGGATGCCGTAGACGTTTTCGACAGTGAACGGCAGGTGGCCGTGGCCGAACACTTCCTTGACTGCATACAGCACGCTGGTGCCGATGTCGCCATAGACGACACCGATGGCGCCGATGATCAAGGCGGCGGCGGAAGTGGATTTGGGAGGTGACACGAAGTCGATGGGAAAAAGGGAGGCTGCCCGCGCGTAACCAGACGTCACACGCACCGAGATGCTGCCGCGGTGGAATTTCCAGCCGCCGCGCGCACCCCTCCGCCCTTTTGTTTCCTTTGCTGTGGGGCCGCTATTTTGCCGCCGACCGGGGCCCGCGCAAGCCGCCCCGGAAAATCATTCGTAGATTTCGGCGTCCGGATCGGTGGCTTCCATCTCGTAGCTCGCAGCCACCATGGCCAGGCGGCCCACCACGCCATACATGTAGAAGCGGTTCGGGGCGCTCGCGCCGGGCTTGGCGCCGGGCTGCGGCAGGTGCGCGCTTTCGGAGAACGCCAGCGGCACGAAGCTCGCGCCCGGGAGCTTGAGGTTCTCGTCGGGCGCACGCTCGGCATGCACGCGGTAGAAGCCGCCCACCACGTAGCGGTCCATCATGTAGACCACCGGCTCGGCCACGCCGTTGTGCACGCGCTCGTTGGTCAGCACGCCTTCCTGCACGATCACCTCGCCGGGCTCGCGCAGCTCCCTGGCGGCCGCGCCCGCCTTGCCTGCCGGAGCGCTGCGCGGCTTGCCGACCAGGCCCTCGACTTCCTTCGCGTCGCGCACGGTGACCACGCCCGGGCCGTCGCCGCCGACATGGCCCTTGACGACGACGAAAGGCTTCTCATTGATGCCGTATTCCTTGTACTTGCGGCGCACCTTGGTCAGCACCGCGTCCACGTGGCTGGTCAGCACGTCGATGCCGCGGCCTTCGGAAAAATCGACGCCGTCGGCGCGCGCATAGATCGGGTTGATCAGCCAGGGGTCGATGCCCAGCAGCTTGCCGAAGCGCTTGGACAGCTCTTCGTAGCTGTGCAGGTGGTTGCTCTTGCGCCGCACCGACCAGCCCGCGTGCAGCGGCGGCAGCAGGTACTGCTCGTGCAGGTCTTCCAGGATGCCCGGCGTGCCGGCCGTCAGCTCGTTGTTGAGCAGGATGGTGCAGGGATCGAAGTTCTTGAGCCCGAGGCGGCGCTTGCTGCGCACCACGGGCTCCAGGCACACGGTCTCGCCGTTGGGCAGCTCGATCTTCTTGGGCGACTTGATGGCCGGATCGATCGAGCCCACGCGCACGTTCAGTCCCGCCATGTGGAAGATCCGCACCAGCTGGGCAACGTTGGCGAGGTAGAAGGTGTTCTTCGAGTGGTTCTCGGGAATGACCAGCAGGTTGCGCGCTTCCGGGCAGATCTTCTCGATGGCGGCCTGCGCGGCCTGCACCGCCAGCGGCAGCATCTCCTTGGTGAGATTGTTCCAGCCGCCGGGGAAGAGGTTGGTGTCGACCGGCGCCAGCTTGAAGCCCGCGTTGCGGATGTCGACCGCGCTGTAGAACGGCGGCGTGTGCTCCATCCATTCGAGCCGGAACCAGCGCTCGATGGCGGGCGTGGAGTCGAGGACGCGCTGTTCCAGTTCGTTGATCGGGCCGGTCAGGGCGGTGACGAGATGCGGAACCATGCGGCGGCCTTGTTGGATTTGTACTTGAAAGGTAGAGCGGAATTGTAGGATTTGGGGATGGCCGCCCCAATGACAAGACTACGTAGAGCGGACTTGGTTCAGTCCGCCCGCTTCCGGTGCATCAGCTGCGCACTTCGCCCTGCCCGAGCACCACGTATTTGAGCGAGGTCAGCCCTTCGATGCCGACCGGCCCGCGCGCATGGAACTTGTCGGTGCTGATGCCGATTTCCGCCCCCAGGCCAAACTCGAAACCGTCCGCGAAGCGTGTGCTCGCATTGACCATGACGCTGGCCGAATCGACCTCGCGCAGGAAACGCTGCGCATGCACGTGGTCGCGCGTGACGATCGCGTCGGTGTGGTGGCTCGAGTAGCGGTTGATGTGCGCAATGGCCTCGTCGACCCCTTGGACCACCTTGATGCTGATCACCGCGGCAAGGTATTCCTCGGACCAGTCGGACTCGGCCGCGTCGACGATTCTTGCGCCGGCACCGGCCAATGCCTCGTCGGCGCGCAGGATGCGGGCCGCCACCGGGTCGCAGCGCATCTCAACGCCCTTGGCCGCGAAGATGGCGGCGATCCGGGGCAGGAAGTCTTCGGCCACCGCGGCCGACACCAGCAGGCCTTCGGCCGCGTTGCAGGGGCTGTATTTCTGCGTCTTGGCGTTGTCGACGATGCGCAGCGCCATCTCGAACTCGGCCGTGTCGTCCACATAGACGTGGCAGTTGCCGTCCAGGTGCTTGATGACCGGCACCTTGGCATCGCGGCTGATGCGCTCGATCAGGCCCTTGCCGCCGCGCGGGATGATCACGTCGACGAACTCGGGCATCGCGATGAGCTGGCCCACGGCCTCGCGGTCGGTGGTCTGCACCAGCTGCACCGCCTCGACCGGCAGGCCGGCCTCGGCCAGCGCGCCGGACACCAGCAGCGCCAGCGCCTTGTTCGACTCGATCGCTTCCGAGCCGCCGCGCAGGATGGCGGCGTTGCCGCTCTTGATGGCCAGGCTCGCGGCCTCGATGGTCACGTTGGGGCGGCTCTCGTAGATCATGCCGAAGACGCCGATCGGCACGCGCATCTGGCCCACGCGGATGCCGCTGGGCTGCTGCTTCATGCCGATGATCTCGCCGATCACGTCGGCCATGCCGGCGAGCTGCTCGCAGCCCAGCGCCACGGTCTCGATGACCTTGGGCGTGAGCTTGAGGCGGTCGACCATCGGCGCCGACAGGCCGGCGGCCGTGGCGCGCGCCAGGTCCTTCTGGTTGGCCTCGGCCAGCCCCGGGCCGGCTTCGCGCAGGCGCTTGGCCAGGGCCTTCAATGCTCTGTTTTTGGTAGCTGCATCCGCTCGGGCCATGAGGAATGCGGCGGTTTTTGCCTGCAGGCCGAGGGTCTGCATGTGCTCGCTGACGTTGAACGCGTTCATGCGGGCATTTTCCTGCATTTGGATCAACCCCAGGCTTCGCCCATTTGCCGGGTTGTCCCCTCTCCCTCCGGGAGAGGGCTAGGGTGAGGGCCGCGGCACCCGAAAACGCGCGATGCGATGAAGGCCGCCGGCCCTCACCCCAACCCTCTCCCGGAGGGAGAGGGAGCGGGAGCGGTGCTGCAGGCGCGGCACAGCATCAGCGCCAGGCGCTGCAGCGCCTGCCAGCCGCCGGCCGGCCAGTCGGGCTGCTTGAGCCCCTTGCAGATGCCGTCCACCACATGGGCCGCGCGCAGCAGGCGGGCCAGCATGCGGTCGTCCAGCCGCGGCAGCACGCGCTCGAAGGCGCGCTCGCGCGGGCCCCAGATGCGGTTCTCGCGCAGCGCCATGGGCAGCGGCCGGCCCGCGGCCATGGCGTCCTTCACGCGCTTGAGCGCGCGGATGTCCTCAGCGATCGTGTAGTGCACCAATACCTCGGCCTCGCCTTCGGCCTGCAGGCCGTCGAGCATGCGCGCCACGCGCTGCGGGTTGCCGGCCAGCACGGCCTCGGAGAGCTTGAAGACGTCGTAGCGCGCCACGTTGTTGACCGCGCCCTCGACCTGCTCCCAGCTCAGCTCGCCGGCCGGGTGCAGCAGGGCGAGCTTCTGGATCTCCTGGTGGGCGGCCAGCAGGTTGCCCTCCACGCGGTCGGCAAAGAACTGCAGCGTGCGCTGGCCTTCGTCGCCGGGCATCACGCGCTGGCCCTGCAGGCCCAGGCGCTGCGCGATCCACTGCGGCAGCGCGTTGCGCTCGATCGGGTCGACCTGCAGGCTCACGCCGTTGTTCTCGAGCGCCGAGAACCAGGCACCGGTGCGCGTGGCCTTGTCCAGCCGCGGCAGCATCACCAGCGTGAGCGTGCTGTCGTTGCCCTGCGCCGCCTCGGCCAGCTGCTGCAGCGCGGTGCTGCCGTCCTTGCCGGGCTTGCCCGAGGGAATGCGGATCTCGACGATCTGCTTGTCGGCGAACAGCGAGAGCGAACCGCCCGCCGCGAGCACCGCGCTCCAATCGAAGTGCGCGCCGGCCACGGTGTACGAACTGCGCTCCGTATAGCCCGCCACGCGCGCCGCGGCGCGGATGGCATCCGCCGCCTCCTGCGCGAGCAGCGGCTCGTCGCCATGGATCGTGTAGAGGGGCTTCAGCCCCTTCTGCAGATGGGAGCCCAGCTGGGCACTGGCAAGTTGCATCCGCCTAGAGTTCCTTGACGGCCGCGAGGCGGCGCATCAGCTGCTGCGCGATGTCGGCCTGCATGTCGCGGTACAGCAGCTCGGCTTCGCCTTCCTTGGCGAGCGCGTTGGTTTCGTTGAAGCTCAGGTCGCGCGTCTGCGACACCTCGGTGGGCGCAAGCAGCATCTTGCCGCCCGGCGTGCGCAGGCTGAAGCGAACGCGCAATTGCAGCTGCAGCTCGCGCAGCAGGCCGGCCGAATTGGTCGAGATCACGATGCGGTCGCGGTTCTCGCCGAGGATCTCGAGGATCGCGTCGGCGCTCTGGGTCTGATCGGGCGGCACCAGCGTGACGGTGCCCGCGGCGCGCATCTCGCGCCGCAGCCGGTTGATCAGTTCCGAATTGCCCGACAGCGACAGCGTCTTGAACGCGAACACCGGCGCCTTGCGCAGTTCGAACCCGCAGCCGGCCAGCGCGAGGCTCGCGCCCGCCACAGCCAGGCCCAGGAGAAAGCCGCGGCGCGGCAGCGGGGCGTTGCGATTGTTCATGCTTCTATCGTTCGTTTCGTTCAGATGACCACGTTGACCAGCCGGCCGGGAACCACGATGACGCGCTTGGCCGGCGCGCCTTCGGCGAACTTGACGAAGTCGTCGCACGAGAGCGCGAGCGCTTCGATCTCGGCCTTGGAGGCGCCGGCCGGCACGCGCAGCGCGCCGCGCAGCTTGCCGTTGACCTGCAGCATGAGCTCGATCTCGTCCTGCTCCAGCGCGGCCACGTCCACCACGGGCCAGGGCGCATCGAGCAGGTCGCCCAGCTCCTTGTCGTAGCCCAGATGCTGCCAGAGCTGGTGGGCGATGTGCGGCGTGGCCGGATACAGGCAGCGCAGCAGGATGCCCAGGCCTTCGCGCAGCGCGGCGGCATCGCCGGCGCTGCCGTCGGGCTTGAAGCCTTCGAGCGCATTCAGGAGCTTCATCGCGCCTGAGACCACGGTGTTGTATTGCATGCGCTGGTAGTCGTAGTCGACCTGGCGCAGCACGGTGTGCACTTCGCGCCGCAGCCCCTGGGCGGCCTTGCCGAAGGCCTGGCCGCCGAACGCCACCGGGGCCATGTCGGCCTGCGCCACGCCGAAGTTCCAGACCCGGCGCAGGAACCGGTAGCTGCCTTCGACGGCCGCGTCGTTCCACTCGAGCGTGGCCTCGGGCGGTGCGGTGAACATGGTGTACAGGCGCGCGGTGTCGGCGCCGTACTTCTCGATCAGGTCCTGCGGGTCGACGCCGTTGCGTTCGCTCTTGCCCATCTTGCCGACGCCGCCGTATTCGACCTTGGTGCCGTCCGCGGTGGTGCCGCCGACGATGCGGCCCTGCGCATCGAGCGTGGGCGTGACCTCCAGCGGCGGGTGGTAGTTCTTGCCGCCCTTCTCGTCGCGGTGGTAGTAGATGTGGTTGAGCACCATGCCCTGCGTGAGCAGCTTGCTGAAGGGCTCGTCGACCTTCACCAGGCCCAGGTCGCGCATCACCTTGGTCCAGAAGCGCGCGTACAGCAGGTGAAGGATCGCATGCTCGATGCCGCCGATGTACTGGTCCATCGGCATCCAGTAGTCGGCGCCCTCGGCGACCATGGCCTGGTCGTTCTTCGGGTCGCAGTAGCGCATGAAGTACCACGAGCTGTCGACGAAGGTGTCCATGGTGTCGGTCTCGCGCCGCGCGGGCTTGCCGCAGACCGGGCACACCACGCCGGCATGGAAGCCTTCGTGCTTGGCGAGCGGGTTGCCCGAACCGTCGGGCACGCAGTCGGTGGGCAGCACCACGGGCAGGTCCTTCTCGGGGACCGGCACCGCGCCATGCTCGTCGCAATGGATGATCGGGATCGGCGTGCCCCAGTAGCGCTGGCGGCTCACGCCCCAGTCGCGCAAGCGCCAGGTGGTCTGCATCTCGCCCAGGCCCTTCTGGGCGAGCGCATGCGCCACGGCGGCCACGGCCTCCTTGTGGGTCATGCCGCTGAAGTTGTCGGAGTTGATGGTGACGCCGCGCTGCTTGTCGCCATACCAGTCCTGCCACTTGTGATAGTCGAAGTGCGGCTCGTCGTCGACCAGCACCACCTGGATGATCTCGATGCCGTACTTGTTGGCGAAGGCGAAGTCGCGCTCGTCGTGCGCGGGCACGCCCATCACGGCGCCGTCGCCGTAGTTGATGAGCACGTAGTTGCCCACCCACACCGGCACCTGCTCCTCGGTGATCGGGTGCTTGACGGTCAGGCCCGTGGGCACGCCCTTCTTTTCCTGCGTGGCGAGCTCGGCCTCGGTGGTGCCGCCGCTCTTGCATTCCTCGATGAAGGCCGCGACCTTGGGGTCGAGCGTGGCGGCGTGCGCGGCCAGCGGATGCTCGGGCGCCACGGCGCAGAAGGTGACGCCCATGATGGTGTCGGCGCGCGTGGTGAACACGTACATGCGGCCGTCCTGGATCAGCTGGCCGCTCGCGTCCTGGATGTCGTGCGTGAAGGCGAAGCGCACGCCCTCGCTCTTGCCGATCCAGTTCTCCTGCATCAGCTTGACGCGCTCGGGCCAGCCCGGCAGCTTGTGCTGCGTGTGCTCGAGCAGCTCTTCGGCGTAGTCGCTGATCTTCAGGTAGTAGCCCGGAATCTCGCGGCGCTCGACCGTGGCGCCGGTGCGCCAGCCCTTGCCGTCGATCACCTGCTCGTTGGCCAGCACGGTCTGGTCAACCGGGTCCCAGTTGACGACCTGCGTCTTGCGGTAGGCAATGCCCTTTTCGAGCATCTTGAGGAACAGCCACTGGTTCCACTTGTAGTAGCTGGGATCGCAGGTGGCGATCTCGCGGCTCCAGTCGATCGCCAGGCCCATGGCCTGGAGCTGGCCGCGCATGTAGTCGATGTTCTCGTAGGTCCACTTGGCCGGCGGCACGCCGTTCTTCAGCGCCGCGTTCTCGGCCGGCAGGCCGAAGGCGTCCCAACCCATGGGCATCAGCACGTTGTAGCCGCTCATGCGCAGGTAGCGCGTGAGCATGTCGTTGATGGTGTAGTTGCGCACGTGGCCCATGTGCAGCTTGCCGCTGGGGTACGGCAGCATCGAGCAGGCGTAGTACTTTTTACGGCTCGCGTCTTCGGTGACGCGGTAGGCATCGGCGGCGCTCCATTGCGCCTGGGCAGCGGACTCGACGTCGCTGGGTTTGTAGCTGGGGTTCATGGCGGTTCGGCAAGACCCGGCGCGGGGTGGCCGGGGAGGACGGATTATCGCGCCGGACTAGACTCGCCCCCAGTCTTCGCGCACTTCGTGTCGCTGCGCCAACCCCCTGCCGGGGGCAACACCAGCGGCCCGGCAAAGCCGGTTCCGCGGTGTTTCGCGAAAAATGCATGACTTCCTGCCACCTGACGCAGACGGAAAACGCCATGAAACTGCTCCTGAAACACCTCGCCCTGGGCCTCGCGGCCGCTGCCAGCCTGGCCGCGGTGCCGCTGCATGCGCAGCCGAACGGCGACAAGCCGCTGCGCATCGTGGTGCCCTTCGCCGCCGGCGGGGCGCAGGACGTGATCGCCCGCTACCTGGGCGCCAAGCTCAGCGACAAGCTCGGCGGCAGCGTGATCGTCGACAACAAGGCGGGCGCGGGCGGCATCGTGGCGGCCGATGCGGTGGCCAAGGCGACCGATGGCGCCACCGTGCTGCTGGCCACCGGCGGCGCCATCACCATCGCGCCCCACCTGCAGTCCAAGCTTCCCTATGACCCGGTGCACGACCTGGCGCCCGTGGCCCTGGTCGGCGACACGCCGATGACCGTGGCCGTGCGCACCGAAAGCCCCTACAAGACCCTGGCCGAGCTGCTGCGCGATGCCAAGGCGAAGCCCGGGCAGCTGACCTACGCCTCCACCGGAAACGGCACCGTCTCGCACCTGACGGGCGCGCTGCTGGCGCAGGCGAGCGGCGTGAACCTGCTGCACGTGCCCTACCGCGGCGCGGCGCCGGCGCTGACCGACCTGCTGGGCGGCCAGGTGGCGCTGATCGTGACCAGCGCTGCCTCCATCGAGCCGATGGTCGCGAGCGGCAAGGCCCGCGTGCTGGGCACCTTTTCGCGCGCGGCCCTGCCCAGCCTCGGCACGCCGCCGACGGTCGCGGAGGCGGCGGGCCTCGCGGGCATGGACGTGCCGGTGTGGGTGGGCGTGATGGCGCCCGCGCGCATGCCGGCGGCCAGCATCGAGAAGCTCTCGGCGGCGCTGGTCGAGGTGTGCAACCTGCCCGAGACCAAACAACGCTTCGCGCAGCTGGGCGCGGTGAACACCTGCGGCGGCGGCGCGGCGCTGGGCAAGGTGATTGCCGAGGACAGCCAGCGCTGGGCGAAGGTCATCAAGCAGGGCGGGATCAAGATTGACTGAGGCTGCGGCAGGGCGCCTGCGGGTCGGCATCGCAGGCACCGGTGCGATCGCCCTGGCGAGCGCGGCGTGGCTGCGCCAGGCGGGCCACGGCGTGATGCTCTGGTCGCCGGGCGGCCAGGGTGCCGAGGCCCTGCGCACGCAGCCGCTCGAAGCCGCCGGCGTGCAGCCCTGCCGCGTGGCGGTCGAGGTGGCCGGCGATGCGGCGCAGCTTTGCCAGGCGTCGGACGTGCTGCTGATCGCCCTGCCGGTCAATGGCCACCGACAGGTGATGGACGCGCTGCTGCCCTTCCTGCGCGACGGGCAGACCGTGATCGTCAGCTCGATGGCCTCGCTGTCGTCGCTCTATCTGCACGAAGGCGCACGGCGCGCAGGCAAGCGGGTGATGGTCGCGAGCTTCGGCACGACGGTGCTGACCGCGCGCCGCGAATCCGCCACGCAGGTCCGGGTGATGACGCGGCGGCAGGCGGTCGGGGTCTCCGCGCTGCCCAACTCGGAGATCGAGCAGGCCGTCGAACTGTGCACGGCGCTGTTCGGCGGCGGCTTCTTCGCGCAGGAGAACACGCTCGCCAGCGCGCTCGCGAACGTCAACCCGCAGTCCCACGGCCCGCTGGCCGTCTTCAACTGGACCCGCATCGAGCATGCCGAGAACTGGCCGCAGTACCACTGCATGACCCCCGGCGTGGCCCGCGCGATCGAGGCGCTGGACCGGGAGCGGCGCGCCGTGGCCGGCGCCTTCGGCATCGTGCTCGGTCCGATCGAGGAGCATTTCGCGCGCTCCTTCGGCACGGAATCGGCCCGGCTCGAGGACATCGCGGCCGAGCTGCATGCGAAGCGCGGCGGACCGCCCGGCCCCGTGCGCACCGACACGCGCTACCTGAGCGAAGACATGCCTTACGGCCTGGCCTTCGTCGAAGCGCTCGGTGCCATCGCCGGCGTGGCGACACCCGCGACGCGCACCATCGTCGATGCCGCCTCGCTGGTCAACGGCATCGACTACCGGCAGCAGAACGACCTGCTGGCGCCGCTCGGCCTGGCCCGCGAGACCGTCGCCGGGCTGCTCGCCCGCCTATGACGCGGCGGCCGCCGCAGCCGGAAAGACCGGCTCGCCCAGGTTGAGCATCAGCCGGTTGGCCCAGGCGAAGAGCGCCACCGAATGAATCAGGTCGAGGATCTCGAGTTCGGCGAGCCCCACCGCCTTGAGCGTTCGCACATCGTCGGCCGACACCTTGCCGGGCTCGGCGCCGAGCCGGACCGAGAATTCGACGATGGCCTTCTCGCGCGGCGTGGTGCCCGCGGAAGCCGGCTCCTCGAACACCTGCGTGATCACATCGCTGCGCTTGGCCAGCTGCTCGAAGCGCTGCGCATGCACCGAGGCGCAGTACACGCAGCCGTTGACGCGCGACTCCACCGTGGCGCCCAGCTCGCGCTCCGCGCGCGGCATGCCGCCCGGCGCGAACATGATCGCGTTGAAGGCGATGGAGCGCTGCAGCAGCATCTCCGGCTGATGCGCGAGCAGCAGGAAGTACGGCGAGGTGCGGGCCTGCGGGCTCATCTCGTCGAGCGCGGCCAGCTGGGCCGGCGTGGCCGAGGCAACGTCGACCGGGTCGAGCCAGGGCTTCCAGCTCAGCACCTCGTTGGTGAAGCCCTTGATGCGGATCGGCGCGTTCGTATTGCTCGTGCTCATGCTGCAACCTCCGCAGCAGCCAGCGCCTGCAGCCCCGCGACCACGCGGACCTGGTAGGAGAGAAAGGCGATCAGCTGGCCCAGCGCGACGATGGCGGGCGTCGAGAGCCCGGCGTCGGCCAGCGACTGCACCGCGGCCTTGTCGCCCTCGATGGGCCGCTCGATCAGGCTCGCGGTGAAGGCCAGCACCGTGCGCAGCCGCGCATCGGCCACCGGGGCACCGCTGCCCACGGCCGCGATCAGCTCGCGGTCCACGCCCTCGGCCAGCAGTTGCTCTCGGTAGTGCGCGGCGAGCGTCGCGGCCTTCGAGACGCTGCATGCATGCAGCGCGACCAGCAGGCGCTCGGCCACCGAAAGGCCTTCGACCGATGGCGAGAACATCGCGTCGTAGCTGCCCTGCGTGGCCGCCACGACCTTGTCACGCTGCTGGCGCAGCAGGCGGGTGGCGTGGCCGGGCACCAGCGGCACCGTGGCGTCGATCACGTCGATGGCTAGGGGAGAGTCGGAAAGAGTGGTCATGCGTTTCGATGAAGAAATCTGGAGTTCAGCCGCGTTCGGACGGCGGCGGCGCGGGCACCCATTCGTCGCCGAACAGTTCGGGCTCGCTGTAGGCCTCGAGGTTGGCGAAGTGCTGCTCGAAGTCCTCGCGGTAGAACAGGCTGGCCATGCCGCTCGCAAGCCGCCTGGCGCCATCGCTGATCGCGGGAATGTCGCCCGACACCGTGCCGTGCGACAAGGCCGCGGGATAGCAGAAGCAATGGATGCGCTCCAGGCCCGGGCACTCGCCCGCTGTGCGCTCGCGGAATTCGAAGGCCGGCCCGAGATCGGGCGAATCGGCCAGTTCCTGGTCTTCGTCGCCGGGCGCGGGCACGAAACGGTCCTTCCAGGTGCGCACATGCGATGCAATGGTGTCGAACTCGGGGCGGCAGCGCCAGTCGATCTTGAAACCGGTCGAAACAACAAGGAAGTCGAACACGAAGTCGCCCCGGGGCGTGGCCACGCGCATTGCCGCGCCCTGCGGCTCGACCGCAAGCACCGGGCAGCCGAAATTGAAGAACGCGTTCGGGTGGCGCGACACGCGCAGCGTGCTGCCATGCGGCGGCGGCACGTTGGCGACGTTGATGTAGTGGCGGATGCGCCACTTGAACGCGTCGGGCAAGTCGTAGTGGCCCTGCGTCAGGCCCGGCACGCCGGCGCCCTTGCCCTTGTTGACGCGCGGCAGGTCGGGCCGGCGGATCAGGAGCTCGACGCTGTGCGCGCCGGCCTCCAGCGCGGTGGCCGCGCTGTCCATGGCCGACGAGCCCGCGCCGACCACGCCCACGCGCAGCCCGGCGAGCCGGCCGTAGTCCATCTCGTCGGACGAATGGGCCCACTGCGAGCGCGGCAGCGCGTTGACGAACGCCGGAACCGCGGGGCCGCCAAGCCCGTCGCGCCCCGTGGCCAGCACCACGCGGCGCGCCAGCACCTGCTCTGCACCGGCCGGCGTGCGCAGCGCGAGCCGCACCATCGCACCATCGGCGAGCGGCTGGATGCCGGTGACGGCCGTGTCGTTGCGCACATCGACGTTCATCACGCGGCGGTACCAGCGCAGGTAGTCCATCCACTGCAGGCGCGGGATCTTGTCCATCGCGGCCCAGACCTCGCTGCCGAACTGGGCCTCGAACCAGGCGCGGAAGGTCAGCGCGGGCAGGCCCAGCGCGGGGCCGGTCAGTTCCTTGGGCGAGCGCAGGGTTTCCATGCGCGCCGTGGTGGCCCACGGCCCTTCGCTGCCTGCGGTCGCGCGGTCGAACACCACCGCCCGGATGCCCTGCTGGGCCAGTGCGGCCGCAGCCGCGAGCCCGGCCTGGCCGGCGCCGATGATGGCCACGTCCAGCACGGGCTCGCCGCCGTGCGTGCGAGCCGGCATCCAGGCGCGCGCGGGCCAGCCGAAGCATTCGAGATCCCGGGCGAGCCGCTGCTCGAGCGCGGCAAGGCCTTGCGGGTGGAGGGATGGGGCGGGGGAAGCGGCGTCGGTGGTCATCTTGCAAAACGAAACGGGAAGCGGGTTCGCATGGAACCCCGCCCAGTGTAGAAAGCTTTTCAGGCGGGACCGGGACAGGCCCATGCACGGACCGGGCCCGGATCTCGCATGCCACAATGATTTTCAGACCACAGGGACAGCATGCGCAGCAACAACAGCAGCAATGGCGAATGGTGGCGCGGCGCGGTGATCTACCAGATCTACCCGCGCAGCTTCATGGACAGCAACGGCGACGGCATCGGCGACCTGCCCGGCATCACCTCGCGGCTCGATCATGTGGCGAGCCTGGGGGTCGATGCGATCTGGGTGTCGCCCTTCTTCCGCTCGCCGATGAAGGACTTCGGCTACGACGTGGCCGACTACCGCGCGGTCGATCCGATCTTCGGCACGCTGGCCGATTTCGACGAGATGCTGGCGCGCGCGCATGCGCTCGGCCTCAAGATCATCATCGACCAGGTGCTCTCGCACACCTCCGACCAGCACGCCTGGTTCGCCGAAAGCCGCGCGAGCCGCGACAACCCCAAGGCCGACTGGTACGTCTGGGCCGATCCGCGGCCCGACGGCACGCCGCCCAACAACTGGCTCTCCGTCTTCGGCGGGCCGGCCTGGCAGTGGGATTCGCGCCGCCGCCAGTACTACCTGCACAGCTTCCTCCAGGAGCAGCCCGACCTGAACTTCCATTGCGCCGAGGTGCAGGAGGCGCTGCTCGGTGAAGTGCGCTTCTGGTGCGAGCGCGGCGTGGACGGCTTCCGCTTCGATGCCTGCAACCACCAGTTCCACGACGCGCTGCTGCGCGACAACCCGCCGGCCAGCGCCGCCTCGCTGGACGAGGTGAGCACGGTGCGGGCCGACAACCCCTATGCCATGCAGCAGCACCTCTACGACAAGAGCCAGATGGAGAACCTGCGCTTCCTCGAAAGCCTGCGCGGGCTGCTCGACGACTACGGCGCGGTCGCGCTCGGCGAGGTCGGCGACGAGAACGCGCCGCCCGTCATGGCGCAGTACACCGAACTGGGCAAGCGCCTGCACCTGGCCTACAGCTTCAGCCTGCTGACGGCCGAGCACAGCGCCCGGCACCTGCGCCACCAGGTCGAGACACTCGACCAGGCGCTCGCGCCGACCGGCGGCTGGGGCTGCTGGGCCGTGTCCAACCACGACGTGCCGCGCGTGGCCACGCGCTGGAGCGGCGGCGGCCCGGAAGACACGCGGCGCGACCGGCTCTGGCTCGCGCTGCTGCTCGCGCTGCGCGGCAGCGCCAGCATCTACCAGGGCGAAGAGCTCGGCCTGCCCGAGGCCGAGGTGCCGTTCGAGCTGCTGCAGGACCCCTACGGCCGCGCCTTCTGGCCCGAATTCAAGGGCCGCGACGGCTGCCGCACGCCCATGCCCTGGAAAGCCGACGAGCTGCACGCCGGCTTCACCACCGGCGGGCCCTGGTTGCCGGTCTACGGCCGCCACCTGCCGCTGGCGGTCGACCGCCAGTCCACCGATCCAGATTCCATGCTCGCATTCAGCCGCGCGCTGCTGCGCTGGCGCCGCGCCCAGCCGCTGCTGCGCACCGGCAGCATCGCCTTCATCGATGCACCGGAGCCCGTGCTGTGGTTCGAGCGGCGCGAAGGGAACCAATCGCTGCAGGCCGTCTTCAACCTGGGAGGCGAGTCCGTGTCCATCGCGCTGCGCGAGGCGCTCGAGCCGCTCGCGGGGCATCCGTTGGCATCGTCGTCGTCCCTGCAGGCCGGCGGCGAAAGGCGCATGCTGAGGCTGGCGCCCTACGGCGTCTTTTTCGGCCGCCCCGCCGGCGAAGAAGAACCGATGTGAAGAACAACATGCCTTCCCTGCTGCTGCCCGAGCGCGAAGTCCATGCGCTGATGCGCGCCGAGCACGGCGATCCGTTCGCGGTGCTCGGTCCGCACGAGACGCGCGACGGCCTGCTGGTGCGCGCGCTGCTGCCCGGGGCGCAGAGCGTGGCCGTGGTGCACACGCGCACGGGCTGGCCGCTGGCCCTGCTGTCGCGGCAGGAAGGCTCCGACCTCTTCGCGGGCCTGGTGCCCGCGGCGGAGGCGCTGCTGGGCTATTCGTTCCAGGTCGACTGGGGCACGCACAGCTCGCGGCTCGAAGATCCGTACCGCTTTGCGTTCGTGCTGGGTGCCACCGACGTGTGGCTGCTGGCCGAGGGCACGCACCTGCGGCCCTGGGAGCGGCTGGGCGCGCACCTGTGCGAGATGGACGGCGTCAAGGGCGTGGCCTTCGCGGTCTGGGCGCCCAATGCGCGGCGCGTTTCGGTGGTCGGCGACTTCAACAACTGGGACGGCCGGCGCCACATGATGCGGCTGCGCCGCGAATGCGGCGTGTGGGAAATCTTCGCGCCGCAGCTGGCCACGGGCGACAGCTACGAGTTCGAGATCCTCTCGGCCCAGGGCGAGGTGCTGCGCAAGGCCGATCCCTTCGCCTTTTCCTCGCGCCTGCGGCCCGAGACCGCCTGCGTGGTCGCGCCGCTGCCCGCGCCCGTGGCGATGCCGCCCGGACGCGCCGCCGCCAACGGCCGCCATGCGCCAGTGAGCATCTACGAGGTGCACCTGGGCTCCTGGCGCCGCAAGAACGGCCATGAATGGCTGGACTACCGCGAGCTGGCCGACACGCTGGTGCCGTACGCGCGCGACATGGGCTTCACGCACATCGAGCTGCTGCCGGTCAGCGAGCATCCGTTCGACGGCTCCTGGGGCTACCAGCCCATCGGCCTGTATGCGCCCACCTCGCGCTTCGGCACGCCCGGCGACTTCCGCCATCTGGTCGAAGCCGCGCATGCCGCGGGCCTGGGCGTGATCCTCGACTGGGTGCCCGCGCACTTTCCCACCGACGCGCACGGCCTGGGCCGCTTCGACGGCACCGCGCTCTACGAATACGCCGACCCGCGCGAAGGCTTCCACAACGACTGGAAGACCTTCATCTTCAACTACGGCCGCACCGAGGTGCGCAACTACCTGGTCGGCAATGCGCTGTACTGGCTCGAGCGCTACGGCGTGGACGGGCTGCGCGTCGACGCCGTGGCCTCCATGCTCTACCGCGACTACAGCCGCGAGCCCGGCGAATGGGTGCCCAACATCCACGGCGGGCGCGAGAACCTCGAGGCCATCGACTTCCTGCGGCGCATGAACCGGGTGGTGGGCGTCGAGCGCCCGGGCGCCGTCACGCTGGCCGAGGAATCGACCAGCTTTCCGGGCGTGACGCGGCCGCCCGAGGACGGCGGCCTGGGCTTCCACTACAAATGGAACATGGGCTGGATGAACGACACGCTCGCCTATGCAGGCATCGACCCGGTCCACCGCAAGCACCACCACCAGAAGATCACCTTCGGCCTGATGTATGCGCACAGCGAGAACTTCGTGCTGCCGCTCTCGCACGACGAGGTGGTGCACGGCAAGGGCTCGATGTTCGGGCGCATGCCCGGCGACGAGTGGCAGAAGTTCGCGGGGCTGCGCAATCTTTATGGCTACCTCTGGGCCTATCCGGGCAAGAAGCTGCTGTTCATGGGCAATGAATTCGCCCAGGTGGCGGAATGGAACGCCGACCGCAGCCTCGACTGGCACCTGCTCGAGCAGGCGCCGCATCAGGGCATGCGGCGGCTAGTGCGCGACCTCAACAACGTGTACCGGCACTTCCCGGCGCTGCACGAGCTCGACACCGAAAGGGCCGGCTTCGAGTGGCTGGTGCATGACGACCGGGAGCAGTCGGTCTTTGCCTTCGTGCGCCGGGCCCAGGGCGGCTCCTTCGTGGTGGCGGTGTGCAACTTCACGCCGCTGCCGCGCCACGGCTACCGGCTCGGCGTGCCGGCGGCGGGCGCCTACCGCGAGGCCATCAACACCGACGGCGCCGTGTACGGCGGCAGCGGCGTCGGCAACGGCGTGGTCGACAGCGAACCGGTGCCGTGGCACGGCCGGGCCGCTTCGATTCTCATCAGCGTGCCGCCCCTGGCCACCGTGATGTGGGTGCTGGCTTGAAGCGATGCTGAGTCCGGGCTCCCCCTTCCCCCTTGGCGCGACGCTCTCGCCGAACGGCGTGAACTTCGCGCTCGCGGCGCCCAGCGCCGAAGCCGTCGAGCTCTGCCTTTTCGACGGCACGGGCCAGCACGAGCAGCAGCGCATCCGGCTGCCGGCCTTCACCGACGGCGTCTGGCACGGGCTGCTGCCGAGCGGTCGCGCCGGGCTGGTCTACGGCTTTCGCGTGCACGGCCCGTGGGCGCCGCACGAGGGAAAGCGTTTCAATCCCGCGAAGCTGCTGCTCGATCCGTATGCGCGCGAGATCGTCGGCAGGTACGACGGCAGCGAGCTGTTCCTCGGACACGATCCCGCGAATCCGCACCAGCGCAACACGCGCGACAACGGCGCCGTGGCGCTCAAGGGCCGCGTGGCGGCCGCCGCCGATGGCTCGGCCGCACCGGGCCATGCCCGCATCCCGGCCGGCGAGCGCGTGCTCTACGAACTGCATGTGCGCGGCCAGACCCGGCTGCACCCGGGCGTGCCCGCGGCCTTGCGCGGCACCTATGCGGGCCTGGCCGAGCCCGTGGTGCTCGACCACCTGCAGGCCCTGGGCGTCACCACGCTGAGCCTGATGCCGGTGCAGCACCGCGCCGACGAACAGCGGCTGCTCGCCATGGGCCTCAGCAACTACTGGGGCTACAACACCATCGGCTGGTTCGCGCCCGAGGCGCGCTACTGGAGCGGCCGCGCCGGCACCACGCCGGCCAGCGAATTCCGCGCCCTGGCCGACGCGGTGCATGCGCGCGGCATGGAGCTGGTGATCGACGTGGTCTACAACCACAGCGCCGAGAGCGACGAGCTCGGTCCCACGCTGTCGATGCGCGGCATCGACAACGCGCTGTACTACCACCTGCGCGCCGATGACCGCGCGCTCTACGCCAACTGGGCCGGCACCGGCAACTGCCTCGACCTGGCCGAGCCGCGCGTGCTGCAGCTCGTGATGGACAGCCTGCGCCACTGGGCCTGCGCGCTCGGTGTCGACGGCTTCCGCTTCGACCTCGCGCCCGTGCTGGGGCGCGGCGCCGATGGCCATTTCGACCCGCGCGCGCCCTTCTTCGCGGCCATCGCGCAAGACCCCGTGCTCTCGCGCACGCTGCTGATCGCAGAGCCCTGGGACATCGGGCCGGGCGGCTACCGCCTGGGCGAATTCCCGCCGGGCTGGCTCGAATGGAACGACCGCTACCGCGACACGCAGCGCGGCTTCTGGCTGCGGCAGGGGCGCGAGGGCGCCGCCGGCCTGGGCGACTTCGCGCACCGCTTCACGGCCTCGAGCGCGCAGTTCGCCCACCATGGCCGCGCGCCCACCGCCAGCGTCAACTTCATCACCGCGCACGACGGCTTCACGCTGCGCGACCTGCTCTGCTACGAAGAGCGGCACAACCTCGCCAACGGCGAGAACAACCGCGACGGCCATGCGCACAACCTGAGCAACAACTGCGGCGTCGAGGGCCCGAGCGATGACCCCGCCGTGCAGGCCGAGCGCGGCCGCCTGCAGCGCGCGCTGCTCGCCACGCTGCTGCTGTCGCAGGGCACGCCGATGCTGCTGGCCGGCGATGAGCTCGGCCACAGCCAGCAAGGCAACAACAACGCCTACTGCCAGGACAACGAAACCACCTGGCTCGCCTGGATCGGCGCCCACGATCCCGCGAGCGAAGCAGCGCGCCTGAGCGCCTTCGTCGCCCGGCTCGTCGCCCTGCGCCGCGAAGCGCCCGTGCTGCGCAGCACGCGCTGGTGGCCGGCCGAGCCGGCAGAGGGCGCGCCGGGCATCCATTGGCTGCGGGCCGACGGCCAGCCGATGCGCGAAGCCGACTGGCACGGCGGCACGGCGCTTGCAATCCTTTTCGAAGCGGCGGCCGCGGATGCGGGCGCCTGGCTGGTGCTGGTGAATGCGGGGCCGGCGGCCGTGCCGTTCAGGCTGCCGGCGGGTTCATGGCAGTGGCGGCTCGCGACCGACGATCCGGCGCCCGAGGCCGGCGCCGCGCAGCCACAGCCGCATGCCGGCACGGTGGAGGTACCGCGTTCGAGCCTCCGGATTGCAAGAACGTAGCAGCCAGCCGCGCCGCACGGTGCTAGGCTGGCTGCAGAAGCGCTGAAGACGAAGAAGACAAGACGACAAACCGCCAAACGAACGGAGACACAGGATGGACAACCACAGCATCAGCAGCAACAGCGCGCCGCAAGCCCCCCTGCAGGCGCATCAACTGGTCCGCCGCACCATCGCGCTGGTGCTGGCCGGCGGCCGGGGCTCCCGCCTCAAGCAGCTGACCGACCGGCGCGCCAAGCCGGCGGTGTACTTCGGCGGCAAGTTCCGCATCATCGATTTCGCGCTGTCGAACTGCCTGAACTCGGGCATCCGGCGCATGGCGGTGGTCACGCAGTACAAGTCGCATTCGCTGATGCGCCACCTGCAGCGCGGCTGGAGCTTCCTGCGCGCCGAGCTCAACGAGATGGTCGACGTGCTGCCCGCGCAGCAGCGCACGGGCGACGAGCACTGGTACCGCGGCACCGCCGACGCGGTGTACCAGAACCTGGACATCATCCAGACCCGCTCCACCAAGCACGACTACGTGGTGGTGCTGGCCGGCGACCACATCTACAAGATGGACTACTCGATCATGGTCAAGGACCATGCCGAGCGCGGCCTGGGCTGCACGGTCGGCTGCATCGAGGTGCCGCGCATGGAGGCCACCGCCTTCGGCGTGATGGCCATCGACGACGGCCGCCAGATCACGGCCTTCCTCGAAAAGCCGGCCGACCCGCCCGCCATGCCGGGCCATCCCGACGTGGCGCTGGCCAGCATGGGCATCTACGTGTTCGATTCCGAGTACCTCTACCAGCTGCTCGAGGAAGACGCCGCCAACCCCGATTCGAGCCACGATTTCGGCAAGGACATCATCCCGCGCGCCGTGGCGCAGGGCCGCGCGCTCGCGCATCCCTTCGGCATGTCCTGCGTCACGCGCGCCTCGCGCGGGCCCGACGCCAAGGCCTACTGGCGCGACGTGGGCACGATTGATGCATTCTGGGCAGCCAACCTCGACCTGGCCTCGATCACGCCCGAACTCGACATCTATGACACAGACTGGCCCATCTGGACCTACCAGCGGCAGCTGCCGCCGGCCAAGTTCGTGCTCGACCGCGAGGGCAAGCACGGCATGACGGTCAACACCATCGTCTCGGGCGGCTGCATCGTCTCGGGCTCCAAGGTCAGCAGCTCGGTGCTGTTCTCGGGCGTGCGCATCCACTCGTTCTGCGACATCAACGAGGCCGTGCTGCTGCCCGACGTCGAGGTGGGCCGCGGCGCCCGGCTCAACCGCGTGGTGGTCGACCGCGGCTGCGTCATTCCGGACGAGATGGTGATCGGCGAAGACGCCGACGCCGATGCCGCGCGCTTCGAGCGCACCGAGAACGGCGTGGTGCTGGTCACCCGCGAAATGCTCAAGCGCCTGCTGGCTGCCTGAGGCCGCACCCTTCCCCGATGCGAATCCTCCAGGTCAGCGCCGAACTCTTCCCCCTGCTCAAGACCGGTGGCCTCGCCGACGTGGCCGGCGCGCTGCCGCTCGCGCTCATGGCCGCCGGACAGGACGCACGCGTGCTGCTGCCCGGCTTCCCGGCCATCCTGGCCGGCGTGCGCGACCTGGCGCCCGTGGCCGAATTCACGGCGCCCTGGGGCCCGGAACGCTTCGGCCTGCGCGCGGGCCGCATCGCCATCGACGGCGCGGCGGCGCCGATCACCGCCTACGTGATCGATGCGCCCGCGCTGTACGACCGGCCCGGCAACCCGTATGAAGACGCCACGCGCCAGCCCTACGGCGACAACCACCGGCGCTTCGCGCTGCTGGGCTGGGCCGCGGCGCAGCTGGCGCAGGGGCTCGATCCCGCGTGGCAGCCCGAGGTCGTGCATGCGCACGACTGGCATGCGGGGCTGGCGCCGGCCTACCTGCACTTCGCGCGCGAGGCCGGCGCCACCCGCACTGGCAGCGTGTTCACGGTGCACAACCTGGCCTACCAGGGCATCTCGGCGCCATGGAACTTTGCCGATCTCGGCCTGCCCGCGCCGGCGTTCCACATGAACGGGCTCGAATACCACGGGCAGGTGTCCTTCATGAAGGGCGGCCTCTACTTTGCCGACCGCCTGACCACCGTGAGCCCGACCTACGCCCGCGAGATCCAGACGCCCGAGCAGGGCTTCGGCCTGGACGGCCTGCTGCGCCTGCGCGGCGGCGTGCTCACGGGCATCCTCAACGCGGTCGACGACGAGGTCTGGAATCCGGCCACCGACAGCGCGCTGGTGCAGGGCTACCACACGCCCGAAGGCCGCCACATGGCGGGCAAGGCGCGCTGCAAGGCGGTGCTGCAGCACCAGCTCGGCCTGGCCGAGCGTCCCGATGCGCCGCTCTTCATCCTGGTGAGCCGGCTCACCGAGCAGAAGGGCCTGCACCTCGTGCTCGGCGGCCTCGACACCCTGCTGGCCGAAGGCGGCCAGCTCGCGCTGCTGGGCAGCGGCGAGGCCGGGCTCGAGCAAGCCTTCCGCGAGCGCGCGGCGGCCGCGCCCCGGTCGGTCAGCGTCACCATCGGCTACAACGAAACGCTCGCGCACCAGCTCTTCGGCGGCGGCGATGTGACGCTGGTGCCATCGCTGTTCGAGCCCTGCGGCCTCACGCAGATGTACGGCCTCAAGTACGGCAGCCTGCCGCTGGTGCGCCGCGTCGGCGGCCTGGCCGACACGGTGGTCGACTGCACGCTCGAGGACATGGCCAGCGGCCATGCCACCGGCTTCGTCTTCGACCGCTTCGATGCCGCCGACTACGATCGCGGGCTGCGGCGCGCCTTCGCGCTCTACCAGCGTGCGCCCGACTGGCGCCGCGTGCGCGGCAATGCCATGCGGCGCCCGGCCGACTGGGCCAGCGCCGCCGGCCAGTACATCGAGGTCTACCGGCAGGCGCTCGAGTCCGCCGGCACCTGAACCAAGCGCCACGGCGCACCACCCCACCACTCTTCACCGAAGCCCATGACCCTCAAAGACTTCGCCTACGACCATCCCGACCGCGACGTGGCCGCGTTCAAGCGCGCCGTCGCCAACAAGCTGATCTATGCGGTCGGCAAGGACCCCGTCGCAGCCAGCCAGGACGACTGGCTGCACGCCACCGCGCTGGCCGTGCGCGACCAGCTGGTCGAGCGCTGGATGGCGACCACGCGCGCCAACTATGCGCAGGACCTCAAGCGCGTCTACTACCTCTCGATGGAGTTCCTGATCGGGCGCACCTTCACCAATGCGCTGCTGGCGGTCGACCTCTACGACACGGTGCGCGAAGCGCTGGCCGACTTCGGCGTGGACATGGCGGCGCTGGCCGAGCGCGAGCCCGACGCGGCGCTGGGCAACGGCGGCCTCGGCCGGCTCGCGGCCTGCTTTCTCGATTCGATGGCCACGCTCGGCGTGCCGGGCATGGGCTACGGCATCCGCTACGAATACGGCATGTTCCGCCAGCGCATCGTCGACGGCCAGCAGGTCGAGACGCCCGACTACTGGCTCACGCGCGGCAACCCCTGGGAGTTCCAGCGGCCCGAGGTGAACTACCGCGTGCGCTTCGGTGGCCGCGTGCAGAAGCGCGAGGGCACCAACGCGCCCTACGGCGCGGCCGACTGGGTCGACACGCACGACGTGCTGGCCGTGGCCTACGACACCATCATCCCGGGCTACGGCACGCAGGCCACCAACACGCTGCGCCTGTGGTCGGCGCGCGCCACCGAGGAGATCGATCTCTCGGCCTTCAACCGCGGCAACTACATGGCGGCGGTGGAGAGCAAGAACCACTCCGAGAACGTCTCGCGCGTGCTCTACCCCGACGACTCCACGCCTTCGGGCCGCGAGCTGCGGCTGCACCAGGAATATTTCTTCTGCAGCGCGAGCGTGCAGGACCTGCTGCGGCGCTACCTGCGCAACCACAAGAGCTTCGACCAGCTGGCCGACAAGGTCAGCATCCACCTGAACGACACGCACCCGGTGCTCGCGGTGCCCGAGCTCATGCGCCTTCTGCTCGACGAGCACGGCCTGGCGTGGGACACGGCCTGGGCCCACACGCAGAAGGTGTTCAGCTACACCAACCACACGCTGATGCACGAGGCGCTGGAGACCTGGCCGGTCGAGATGCTCGGGCGCATCCTGCCGCGGCACCTGCAGATCATCTACGACATGAACGCGAAGTTCCTCGCCGCCGTGACGCAGAAGGCCGGCAACGACGTCGAGCTGCTGCGCCGGCTCTCGCTGGTGGACGAAGCGGGCGAGCGCCGCGTGCGCATGGCCTACGTGGCGGTGCTCGCGAGCCATTCGATCAACGGCGTGTCGGGCCTGCATTCGGAGCTCATGAAGCAATCGATCTTCGCGGACTTCGCAAGGATCTTCCCCGAGCGCTTCAACAACAAGACCAACGGCGTCACGCCGCGGCGCTGGCTCGCGCAGGCCAACCCGCCGCTCGCGAGCCTGCTCGACCAGCGCCTGGGCAAGGGCTGGCGGCGCGACCTCTCGCAGCTCGAGGCGCTGCGGCCGATGGCGGCCCAGCCGCCCTTCGCACGGGCCTTCCGCCATGCCAAGCGCGAGAACAAGCTGCGCCTGGCCAACTGGGTCGAGCAGCACATGGGCCTGGTGCTCGACACCGACGCGATGTTCGACGTGCAGGTGAAGCGCATCCACGAATACAAGCGGCAGCTGCTCAACGTGCTGCACGTGGTCACGCGCTACCACCGCATCCTCGATGCGCAGGCCGCGGGCGGGCCGATCGACATCGTGCCGCGCGTGGTGGTGTTCGCCGGCAAGGCAGCCTCGGCCTACCAGATGGCCAAGCTCGTGATCCGCCTGGTCAACGACGTGGCCCACACCATCAACAACGACAGCCGCGTCGGCAAGCTGCTGAAGGTGGTGTTCCTGCCCAACTACAGCGTGAGCCTGGCCGAGGTGATCATGCCCGCGGCCGATTTGTCGGAGCAGATCTCCACCGCGGGCACCGAAGCCTCGGGCACCGGCAACATGAAGTTCGCGCTCAACGGCGCGCTCACCATCGGCACGCTCGACGGCGCCAACGTGGAGATGCGCGACAACGTGGGCGCGGAGAACATCTTCATCTTCGGCAACACCACGCCAGAGGTGGCCGACATCCGCGCCCACGGCTACCAGCCGCGCGACATCTACGAAGAGAACGCCGAGCTCAAGCGCGTGCTCGATGCGATCCGCGACGGCGCCTTCTCGGCCGGCGAGCCCTCGCGCTACCAGGGCATCTACGACGCACTCGTGAACTGGGGCGACCACTACCTGCTGCTGGCCGACTACGCGAGCTACGTCGCGAAGCAGGCCGAGGTCGATGCGCTCTACCGCGACCCGGACGCCTGGACGCACATGGCCATCCTCAACGTGGCGGGCATGGGCGCGTTCTCGTCCGACCGCACGATTGCGCAGTACGCGCATGAGATCTGGCACACCAAGCCCGTGGTGCTGGGCTGAGCCTTCGTCCTTGTCTTTTCGGGGTCAGCGCGGCGTTTCGGGCGCCGCCTTGGCCTCGGTCACGAAGCCGATGCGGTTCAGGCCCGCCTTGTTCGCAATGCCCATCAGCGCGACCAGCTTGCCGTAGGGCACGGTCTGGTCGGCGCGCAGCTGCACCTCGGTGTCCTTGCTGTCGGCGGCGGCCTTCTGCAGGCGGGCGGCCAGTTCCTCGTCGGTCACGGCCTGGTCGTTGAAGAAGGTCTTGCCCGCGGCGTCGACCGACACGCTCACGAACTTGGGCGTGTCGTTGGGCTGGCCGGCATCGGTCTGCGGCAGGTCGAGCTTGATCGAGCTCGCCATCAGCGGCGCGGTGATGATGAAGATCACCAGCAGCACCAGCATCACGTCGACCAGCGGCGTGACGTTGATGTCGGACAGCGGCCGCTGTCCGCCCGCCCCGGTCGCGCGCCCGCCGCCGGCGGCACTGCTGCCCAGGGAGGTGCGACCGAAGGCCATGGCTCGTGCGCTCCGTTCGGCTAGGCCGACACCGGCATGGGCCGCGCGGGCGGCGGCGCGGCCGGCGGCGGCGGGCTGCCGAAGCTCCCGAGCAGGTCGTGCGCAAAGCCCTCGAGCTCGGCTTCGATGCGGCCGATGACGCGGCCGAACACGTTGTAGGCCAGCACGGCCGGAATGGCCACGGCCAGGCCGAAGGCCGTCATCACCAGCGCCTCGCCCACCGGTCCGGCCACCTTGTCGATGGTGAAGCCGCCGGTCTGGCCCGCAATGCCCGACAGCGCGCCGTAGATGCCCCACACCGTGCCGAGCAGGCCCACGAAGGGCGCCGTGGCGCTGACGGTGGCCAGCAGGATCTGGCCGGACTGCAGGCGCCGCAGCGCACCATGCAGCGCGCCGCGCAGCGCCCGCGTGAGCCGCTGGTTGCGGTCGCCGGTGGTGGCGCCGAGCGTGGCGTCGCCTGCATCCGTCGCTGCCGCATTCCTGATGGCGCTCACGGCCGGCCCCACCAGCATGGCGCGGTCGAAGGCCTGCAGGCGCTGCTGCGCATCGGCGAGCGTGGCCGACTGCCAGAATGCCGCAATGCTGCGCAGCACGTCGCGCGTGCCGCCGCGCAGCAGCCAGGCTTTCCAGAGAATCACCACCCAGCTGGCGATCGACATCGCAAGCAGCAGCGCCGCCACCGAGCGGCTCACGCCGTCGCCCTGGGTGAGCAGTTCGAGGACGCTCATCGTTCTTTCAGCGCAAGCCCAGCACGTCGAACATGTCGAACAGGCCCGCCTTCTGGCCGGCCAGGAAGCGCACGGCGCGCAGCGCGCCCTGCGCGTAGGTGACGCGGCTCGCGGACTTGTGGGTGATCTCGATGCGCTCGCCGGTGCCCGCGAACAGCACGGTGTGGTCGCCCACGATGTCGCCGCCGCGGATCGCGGAGAAGCCGATGGTGGACGGGTCGCGCTCGCCGGTGATGCCTTCGCGCGCGTACACGGCGCAGTCCTTCAGGTCGCGGCCCAGCGCGCCGGCGATCACTTCGCCCATCTTGAGCGCGGTGCCCGAGGGCGCATCGACCTTGTGGCGGTGGTGCGCCTCGATGATCTCGATGTCGTAGCCCGTCGAAAGCGCCTTGGCCGCCATTTCGAGCAGCTTGAAGGTGACGTTGACGCCCACGCTCATGTTGGGCGAGACCATGATCGCGATGTCCTTGGCGATCTCGGCGATCTCGGCCTTCTGCGCATCGCTGAAGCCGGTGGTGCCGATCACGGCCTGCACGCCGAGTTCGCGGCAGGCAGCCAGGTGCGCGAGCGTGCCTTCGGGGCGGGTGAAGTCGATCAGCACCTGCGCGTCCTTGAGGCCGGTGCGCAGGTCGGCCACGATCGGCACGCCGCTCGTGAAGCCGAGGAACGCGGCCGCATCGGCGCCGATGGCGTTGCTGCCCGCCATGTCGAGCGCGCCGGCCAGCCGGCAATCGGGCGCCTCGCGCACCGCCTCGACCAGCATGCGGCCCATGCGGCCCGAAGCGCCCGCAATCGCGATGCGCCGCAGGGGGGGCGTGGAAGACCCGGAAAGGGACGAAGAAGTGGAAATGGATTCAGTCACGCGGATTCAGCCTTCGAAATTGGCATGGAAACCGGCACGCCCGCCCGACCCGGCGGGTGCGCCCGCCCTCGCCCTGGGTTTGGCGCGTGCTCAGCGCGCGGCTTCGAGCGGGGGGTATGCGGCGGGAAGCGGGGGCAGGCTGGTGGCCGTGGCGGTGGCATCGGCCTTCTTGCCGTCGTCCTTGGGGGCGAATTTCTTGAGCTCTTCTTCCGACGCCTCGAGCGGCGGCACCTTGCCGCTTTTCTTGCGGGTGTCCAGCGTGGCGACGAATTCTTCCTCGCTGGGCATCGGGTCGCCCTCGAAGCGGTCGAGCAGCTCGCCGTTGAAGAAGACAGTCAGGCGGCGTTCCTGGGGATCGACGCCCTGGCGCCTGATCGTGAAGACGTAGTCCCAGCGGTCCTTGTGGAAGACGTCGGTCAGAAGCGAGGTGCCGAGGATTTCACGCACCTGCTGGCGCGACATGCCGGGCTTGAGCGCCTCGACCTGTTCCTTCGACACGAAATTGCCCTGGACCACTTCGACCTTGTAGGGCGTGATGGCCGTCAGCGCACCACGCGTGCGATCGCTGAAGCCGCTGCAGGCACCGAGGCAGAAGGTCGCGGCGACGGCCGCGGCCAGCAGCCAGGGACGGCGTTGGAGAATGGCAGGCATGGGAGGAAAAAAGGGGGTAGCGATATGATCGGCCATTGTAGCGGCTGGCCCTTTTTGGGGCCTGTCTGCAGCCCAGGGCGCAGGAACCATCATGGCCAATATCGACGAACTCAAGAACACCGGCCTCAAGGCCACTCTGCCACGCCTGAAGATCCTCGAGATCTTCCAGACCGGCAGCCAGCGCCACATGACGGCCGAAGATGTTTTCCGCGTGCTCCTGAACGAGCACTCCGACATCGGCCTGGCCACCGTCTACCGCGTGCTGACGCAGTTCGAGCAGGCCGGCATCCTCGAGCGCAGCCATTTCGAAAGCGGCAAGGCGGTCTACGAGCTGAACGAAGGCACGCACCACGACCACCTGATCTGCACCTCGTGCGGCAAGGTCGAGGAGTTCTACGACGCCGAGATCGAGCGCCGCCAGCAGATGATCTCCAAGGACAAGGGCTGGATCCTGCAGGACCACGCGATGTCGCTCTACGGCCTGTGCGGCGACTGCGTAAACAAAAGGTAGCCCGTCAGTCCCCGTCGCGCCCGCTTTCCATCGCCTTGTGGTGGCGCGCCACGAAATCCGCATAGGTGTCGATGCCGCGCAGCTGCAGGATCGAATTGCGCACGGCGGCTTCGACCAGCACGGCGATGTTGCGCCCGGCCACCACCTGGATGATGACCTTGCGCACCGGAATGCCCAGCACGTCCTGCGTGAGCGGCGCCGAGGGCATGCGCTCGTAGTCGCGCTCGAAGCTGTCGCGCCGCACCAGGTGCACGATGAGCTTGAGCCGCATCTTCCGCCGCACCGCCGTCTCGCCGAAGATCGCGCGGATGTCCAGAAGGCCGATGCCGCGCACCTCCAGCAGGTTGAGCAGCAGGTCGGGGCAGCGGCCCTCGATGGTGTTCTGGTTGATGCGGAACAGGTCGACCGCGTCGTCGGCCACCAGGCCGTTGCCGCGCGAGATCAACTCCAGCCCGAGTTCGCTCTTTCCGAGCCCCGATTCGCCGGTGATCATGACCCCCATGCCCAGGATGTCCATGAACACCCCGTGCATCGAGGTGCGTTCCGCGAAATGCTTGGACAGGTAGGCGCGCAGCAGGTCGATCACGAAGGCCGACGATTCGCGCGTGGCGAACAGCGGCAGCTGGGCGCGCTCGCAAATCGATAGCAGCTCGTCCGGCGCGGCCTGGCCGTCGGCCAGCACCAGCATGGGCGGCTCCAGCGTGACGATGCGGGCGATGCGCCGGGCGCAGTCTTCCTGGCTGCCGCGCGTCAGGTAGGCCACTTCGCGCGCGCCCAGGATCTGCACGCGGTACGGATGGATGTAATTGAGGTAACCGACCAGATCGGCCGCCGATTGGGCCCGGCTGATGACTTCAGGGTCGAACTGGCGCTCTGACGCCCCGAGCCCGGCGAGCCATTCCCAGCGGAGCGACCCGCGGAATTCCTCGAACATGGCGTCGGCACTGATGACGGTCGGCTTCATGCGTAGGGAAATGGCGCTGCGCGCCTAGTTGGAGGCCGGCCAGAATACCGCGGAACCGGCCCGGCAGGGCCGCGGGAGCCTCTGGGCAGGCACTTCAGGCGACTTGCGTCGACTGCCAGCCGGCAATGAGTCCGTGCAGTTCGGCCGCGTCGGTGCTCGACTTGATCTGCTCGCGCAGGTTGGCGTCGCTCAGCAGCTCGGCGATCTCGGAGAGGATTTCAAGGTGCTTCTGGGTGGCCGCCTCGGGCACCAGCAGGAAGATCAGGAGCCCGACGGGCTGCTCGTCCGGCGCGTCGAAGCCGATCGGGTTGGCCAGTTGGAAGACCGCGGCCATGGGGGCCTTCAGGCCCTTGATGCGGCCGTGCGGAATGGCCACCCCGTGCCCGAGCCCGGTGGAGCCGAGGCGTTCGCGTGCGAACAGGCTGTCGGTGATGAGCGCGCGGCCGAGGCCGTGAAGGCTCTCGAACAGCAAGCCGGCTTCTTCGAAAGCACGTTTCTTGCTGGTAGCGTCAACGCTCACAAGCACTTGAGCGGGCGGCAGGATGGACGCGAGGCGATTCATGGTGGGGGAAGGGCGGGGGCGATTATGCACCCGCTTGGTAAAAACCCCCACTCCCGTTACTTACTTTTTGGCTACATGTTGCCCGGAGGCCTCGCAGCCTTGTCAGCGCCGGTAACAGCAACAGGCAGCAAAAAGCCGCCCGCAGGCGGCTTGTCGGCAGGGCTGCAGCCCTCTGGCCCGTGGCCTACATCACGCGCTTGGGGGCGGCGTGGTGGTGGTCCTGCAGGCGGTCCTTGTGGCGCACCACCTGGCGGTCGAGCTTGTCGACCAGTTCATCGACCGCAGCATAGAGATCAGCGTGGCTCGACTCCGCGAACATGTCGTTACCCTTGACGTGAATGTTGCACTCCGCCCTTTGGCGGCGTTCCTTTTCCTTCTGCTTTTCCACCGTGAGGAGCACCTTCACATCGACCACCTGGTCGAAGTGCCGTGTGATCCGGTCCAGCTTGCTCGTGACGTAGGTGCGCAAGGCAGGTGTGACGTCGAGGTGATGACCGCTGATCGTCAAATTCATGAATGACCTCCTGAGAATTGACGGTTGGGAAAATGGCCCCGCTCCGGGATGGGGCGTGGCCGGCGAAACAGATATGGGGGTTGGGGGAGAAAAGGGGAAGAAGAGAAAAGAGGGAACGGTCGATTCACTATGCCCAAGCTGTCACGGTATTGCAATAGCAGACTTCTCCGGGTGGCGGACGCCGGCGGACCATGCGCTGCTCACGCTAGCGATTCCATAGCGGCCCGCGCATGCAGGCCCGCCGATGCGGCACTTTGGCAGCAAGTGTTTCAGTGCGTCACCAGCGGTGACCCTGCCGGGCGAAGGGCCGGCGGGCTCAGCTCCAGGCCGCGCGCATGCGGTTGCGCAGGTCGATCACCGCGGCCGGCGGCGGCACCGCGGGCGGGCGCGCCGGCGGCGGCGGCCAGGTCTGCTGCTCGAAGCCGGCAAGATCCGACTCGGAAATGAAGCGCGTGCGGTTGGCATACAGGTGCCGGTCGCCGCGCACGGCCTGCTGCGTCACGTAGAAGCGCTGCGGCACCAGAAGATGCAGGTGGTCGCGCGCCCGCGTCATCGCCACGTAGAGCAGCCGCCGCTCCTCCTCGAGTTCGTGCGCGCCCTGCGCCACGTCGGCCGGCAGGCAGCCGTCGACCACGTTGAGCACATGCACCGAATTCCACTCCTGCCCCTTGGCCGAGTGGATGGTCGAAAGAATGAGGTAGTCCTCGTCGAGCGAGGGCGGGCCCGGCTTGTCGCTGGTGGCTTCGGGCGGATCGAGCGTGAGTTCGGTCAGGAAGCGCTCGCGCGAGCCGTAGCCCGAGGCCAGCCGCGCCAGTTGCTCGACGTCGCCGCGCCGCACGCCGGAGGGGTCGTCGTAGAGCCGGTCCAGGTGCGGCAAATACCAGCGCACCGCCAGCTCCACGTCGGCCGGCCACGGCAGCGAGGGCGCGCACAGCGCGGCATAGGCTTCGGCAAAGACCGCCCATTCCGCGCGGGCGGCCGAGGGCGGCACGAATTCGCGCACCGCCGCCGCCGGATCGGCGGCCTGGTCCATGGCATCGAGCAGCCGCGCGCCCGTGGCCGGCCCGATGCCCGGGATGAGCTGCGTGACGCGGAAACCCGCCATGCGGCCGCGCGGGTTCTCGGCGAAGCGCAGCACCGCGAGCAGGTCCTTCACATGCGAGGCCTCGAGAAACTTGAGGCCGCCGTACTTCACGAACGGGATGTTGCGGCGCGCCAGTTCGAGCTCGAGCGGCGCGCTGTGCGTGGCGGCACGGAACAGCACCGCCTGCGACTTGAGCGCTAGGCCGCCCTCGCGGTGCGCGAGCACCTTGTCGGCCACCCAGACGGCCTGCTGCGCCTCGTCGGGCACCAGCACCAGCTGCGGCCGGCCGGCGGAGGGCTTGTCGGTCCAGAGCGTCTTGGCATGCCGCTCGGCCGCCTGTGCAATGACCCGGTTCGAGACATCGAGAATCGGCTGGGTCGAGCGGTAGTTGCGCTCCAGCGTGACCACGCGCGCAGCCTGCGAGAACTGCGACGGAAAGTCGAGGATGTTACGCACCGTTGCGCCTCGAAACGAGTAGATCGACTGCGCATCGTCGCCCACCACCGTTACGCCGCGGCCATCGGGCTTGAGCGCCCGCAGGATCGAGGCCTGCAGCAGGTTGGTGTCCTGGTATTCGTCGACCAGCACGTGGTCGAAGCGCTCGCCGACCAGCGCCGCCAGCGCGGGCTCGGCCACCATGCCGGCCCAGTAGAGCAGCAGGTCGTCGTAGTCGAGCACGTTCTGCTGCTGCTTGGCCTCCACATAGGCGCCGAACAGGCGCTTGAGTTCGGCTTCCCATTCGGCGCACCACGGAAAGGCCTCGGCCAGCACCTCGGCCAGCGGGGCGCGCGTGTTGACGCAGCGCGAATAGATCGAAAGGCAGGTGCCCTTGCGCGGAAAGCGGTTCAGGCTCGACGACAGGCCGAGTTCGTGGCGCACGAGGCCCATCAGGTCCTCGGCGTCGCCGCGGTCGTGGATGGTGAAGTGGTCGTCGAGGCCGATGTGCGCGGCGTATTCGCGCAGCAGCCGCGCGCCGATGCCGTGGAAAGTGCCGGCCCAGGGCAGCGCGGGCGGCTTGTCGGACTTGAGCCCGAGCACGCGCGCCAGCACCTGGCCCGCGCGGCGCTCCATTTCCTGCGCCGCGCGGCGCGAGAAGGTCAGAAGCAGCAGGCGCTGCGGATCGACGCCGCCGGCGATGAGGTGCGCCACCCGGTGCGCCAGCGTGCTGGTCTTGCCCGAGCCCGCACCGGCGATCACCAGCAGCGGCCGCTCGTCGCGCCCGGCCGTCAGCGTGCCGACGCCGTGCTCGACGGCGGCGCGCTGCTCGTCGTTGAGCGCCGAGAGCGCCGCGGCCAGGCGCTCGGCCTGGGTGGCACCGGTGGCGGAAAAAGCGGGGAGCGCAGCGGTCTGCATGCCCGCGACTTTACTGTATGTCCATCCAGATCGGAGGGCCTGCCGTCACATGGCCGATGACATAATCGCCGCTCGCTGCAACTGGAGACCGCATCATGGAAACCGCACCGTCTCGGCAGCTTTCAACTCCCGCGTCCTGACGCCCGGGCCCGGGGATTGAAAGCACCCCTCCCCTCGCCCCATCGCCTCAGCCATTTCACGGGAGTGAGCCCATGCTCAATATCTTTACGCTTGCCAACGGCCGCCTTGTCCAGGAAGAGATCGAGGCGCTCGAGGAGCTTTCCAAGTTCCAGCCGATCTGGGTCGACCTCGAATCGCCCACGCTCGAGGAAAAGCGCTGGATCAAGCAGTACTACGGCCTCTCGATTCCCGAAGACGCGATGGACGAGGACATCGAGGAGTCGGCCCGCTTCTATGAAGAAGACAACGGCGAGCTGCACATCCGCTCCGACTTCCTGATCGATGACGACGAAGACCCGCGGTCGGTGCGCGTGGCCTTCATCCTGAACCAGCACAACACCGAGCTTCGCAGCCGCGGCGTGCTGTTCTCGATCCACGACGAGGACGTGCCGGTGTTCCGGCTGCTGCGCATGCGTGCGCGCCGCGCGCCGGGCCTCATCGAAGACGCCAAGGAAGTGCTGCTCAAGCTGTTCGACGCCGACGCGGAATATTCGGCCGACACGCTCGAGAACATCTACGACGAGCTCGAGATCGCGGGCAAGAAGGTGCTCGAAGGCAACGTCAGCGACGAGCTGGCCGGCGAGGTGCTGGGCGCCATCGCGCGCCAGGAAGACTTGAACGGCCGCATCCGCCGCAACGTGATGGACACGCGCCGCGCCGTGAGCTTCATGATGCGCAGCCGCATGCTCAACGCCGAGCAGTTCGAGGAGGCGCGGCAGATCCTGCGCGACATCGAATCGCTGGACAACCACACGGCCTTCCTGTTCGACAAGATCAACTTCCTGATGGATGCGACCGTCGGTTTCATCAACATCAACCAGAACAAGACCATCAAGATCTTCTCGGTGGCCAGCGTGGCGCTGCTGCCGCCCACGCTGATCGCGAGCATCTACGGCATGAACTTCAAGCTGATGCCCGAGCTCGACTGGTCGCTGGGCTATCCGTATGCGCTGGCCTTGATGGCGGCAAGCGCGCTGGTGCCGATGTGGTACTTCCGCCGGCGCGGCTGGCTCAAGTAGCGGCCGGCATTCCGCAAGAAGGCAGCGTGGCCAGCCACGCATCGACCAAGGCCAGGCTGTAGCGGCTCGCCACCTCGGCGACGAAGCGCGCGAAGTCGCCATGCGCGGCGTCGTCGGCTCGGTCCGAGATGGTGCGCATGGCCGCGAACGGCACGCCGTAGTCGTGGCACACCTGCGCGACCGCCGCGCCTTCCATCTCGACTGCGAGCGCATCGGGCAGGCTGCGCCGCAAGGCAGCGCTCTCGGCGGCCGTCGAGACGAAGCGGTCGCCGCTCACCAGCAGGCCGCGGTGCACCTTCGGCGACCGGAGGCCGAATTCATCGGCGGCCGCCTGCCCCACCAGCGCCGCCGGATCGCGCAGCGCGGCTTCGGCCACGGCCGCCAGCGCATCGCCGATCGAGGCATCGGCCGCAAAGCGCGAAAGGCCCATGAGCGGCACTTCGTACTTCGGGAAGATCGGCGAGGCGTCGAGGTCGTGCTGCAGCAGCTGCGTGGCGACCACCACGTCGCCAACGTCCACGCCCGGCGCGAGCCCGCCTGCCACGCCCGTGAACACGATCGCGCGCACGCCGAAGCGCTCGAGCAGCACCGCGGCCGTGACCGCCGCCGCGACCTTGCCGATGCGCGACAGCACGGCCACCACCGGCTGGCCGTGCAGGTGGCCGACCCAGAAGTCGCGGCCCGCGGCGCGCACGCGCTGCTCGTCCGGCATCTGCGCGAGCAGCGCGCCCAGCTCCTCGTGCATCGCCGCGACGATGGCAACGGGTGCGTTCATCGGCTACTTGATGTCCACGCCGTAGAAGGTGTGGCGGCCGAAGGGGCTGAGCTTGAAGTCGACCACCTCCTTGCGCACCGGCTTCAGCTGCACCGCGTGCGCGATGGTGAACCAGGGCGCCTGCTCCTTGAAGATGACTTGCGCCTTCTTGTACAGCGCATCGCGCTCGGCCTGCTTGGTCGCGCTCTTGGCCTTGAGCACGAGGTCTTCGTAGGGCTGGTAGCAGAACTTGGAGATGTTGCTGCCGCTGGCCGACTTGGCCGAGGCGCAGCCCAGCAGCGTGTAGAGGAAGTTGTCGGGATCGCCGTTGTCGCCGGTCCAGCCGAGCATGCCCATCTGGTGCTCGCCGGCCTGCAGGCGCTTGCGGTACTCGCCCCACTCGAAGCTCTTGATCTCGGCTTTGACGTTGATCTTGGCCAGGTCGGCCTGCATCAGCTCGGCGATGCGCTTGGCATTCGGGTTGTAGGGCCGCTGCACCGGCATGGCCCACAGGTCGGTCGAGAAGCCATCGGGAAAGCCGGCCTGCGCCAGCAGCTTCCTGGCGGCTTCGGGGTCGTAGGGATCGTCCTTGACCGCGTCGTTGTAGGACCACATGGTCGGCGGGATCGGGTTCTTCGCGGCCACGCCGGTCGACAGGTACACGCCGTCGATGATCGCCTTCTTGTTGATCGCCATGTTGATGGCCTTGCGCACGCGCACGTCGTCGAAGGGCTTCTTGGTGGTGTTGTACGAAAGGTAGCCCACGTTGAGGCCGGGCTGCTCGAGCACCTGCACGTTCGGGTCCTTGCGGATCGCGTCGAGATCGGCCGGATTCGGATACGGCATGACGTGGCATTCGCCCTTCTGCAGCTTGGCCCAGCGCACCGAGGCGTCGGGCGTGATCGCGAACACGAGGTCGTCGATCTTCGCCTTGCCGCCCCAGTACTGCGGGAAGGCCTTGAAGCGGATGACCGCGTCCTTCTGGTATTGCACGAGGTAGAACGGGCCGGTGCCGATCGGGTCCTGGTCGACCTTCTCGGGCGTGCCGGCCTTCAGCATTGCAATGGCGTATTCCTTCGACTGGATGCCCGCGTACTGCATGGCCAGGTTGGCAAGGAACGGCGCCTCGGCCTGGTTGAGCGTGATCTTCACGGTCAGGTCGTCGATGCGGTCCACCGACTTCAGGAGCTTGGGCATGCCCATGTCGTTGAAGTAGGAGTGGTTCTGGCTCGTGACCTTGAAGAAGGGGTCGCTCTCCTTCCACTGCCGCTCGAGCATGAAGATGAAGTCGTCGGCGTTGAAGTCGCGCGTGGGCTTGAAGCTCTTGCTGGTGCTGTGCCACTTGACGCCCTTGCGCAGGTGGAAGGTGTAGACCGTGCCATCGGCCGAGATGTCCCATTTTTCAGCCAGGCCCGGCACGACCTTGGTGCCGCCGCGCTCGAACTCGACAATGGTGTTGTACACCTGCGTGGTCACGTCGAACGAGGTGCCGGTGGTGTTCACGCCCGGATAGAAGTTCTCGGGACTGCCCTCCGAGCAATAGACCAGCGTCTTGGCGGACACGGCGCCCGCGCCCAGTGCGAGTACGGCGAGCGCCGCCGGCGCGAGCAGCGCGCCAAGCCTGGGCGAGCGGCGCAAAACGGATGGCTGGGTGGTCTTCTTCATGGCAACTCCTTGGGACACGGTGGAAGTGAACTAGGGGTTCGCCGCCAGAGGCGCGGCGAACGGCGGGGACAAGGGCACATCGGCGCTGACCGGCGGCGTGCCATCGAGGAATTTCTCCGCGTAGTGGCAGGCCACCAGGCGCTCGTCGAGCGCGCGCAGCAGCGGCCGCTCCTCGCGGCAGCGCTGCGTCGCGTGCGGGCAGCGCGTGTTGAAGACGCAGCCCGTGGGCGGATCGAGCGGCGACGGCAGCTCACCCTTGAGCACGATGCGCTGGCTGCTGAGGCCGGGCGTGGATGCCAGCAGCGCCTGCGTGTAGGGATGCAGCGGCCGCGCGAAGATGCGCGCCTTGGAACCTTGCTCCACCGCATGGCCGAGGTACATCACGAGCACCTCGTGCGCGATGTGCCGCACCACGCCCAGGTCGTGCGAGATGAAGAGATAGGCCAGGCCCAGCTCGGCCTGCAGGTCGGCCAGCAGGTTCAGCACCTGCGCCTGGATCGACACGTCGAGCGCCGACACCGGCTCGTCGGCCACCAGCAGGCGCGGCTCCAGCATGAGCGCGCGCGCAATGGCGATGCGCTGGCGCTGGCCGCCCGAGAACATGTGCGGATAGCGGTTCGCATGCTCGGGCCGCAGGCCCACGCGCGCCAGCATCTCGCGCGCCTTGGCAACCCGCTCGGGCTTTCCGAGCGCGGTGTTGATGGCGAGCGGATCCTCGAGCACCGCAGAGATCTTCTTGCGCGGATTGAGCGAGCCATAGGGGTTCTGGAACACCAGCTGCACGGCCTGGCGCAGTTCGCGCCGGTATGCGGGCGGCGGGTCCACGGCATCGTGGCCGGCCAGCACGAGCTGCCCGGCCGTGGGCTTTTCGATCAATGCGACCATGCGCGCGAGCGTCGACTTGCCGCAGCCCGATTCGCCGACCACCGCAAGCGTGCGGCCGCGCTCGATGCGAAAAGAAATGTCGCCGACCGCGCGCAACTGCGCAGGCGCGCGGAACATGCCGCGCCGCACGGCATAGGTGCGCTGCAGGTTGCGCGCCTCCACGACGACGTCGCCGATGGCATCGCCACTCATGGCAGCGCCTCCACGGCCTGTGGCCGCGGCCGGTCGGCCTCGATGGCCGCCATGCGCCCGGGCTCGCCGAGCGGGAAATGGCAGCGCACCTCGGCGCCGGGCGGCGACGCAACCGCGCGCAGCGCCGGCCGCACGTTGCAGGCCTTCGTCGTCACATAGCCGCAGCGCGGCGCGAACAGGCAGCCGGCCGGCCGGTCGTGCACGCCCGGCACCACGCCCGCGATGGTGGCCAGCCGCCCCTCGGGCGCGGCGCGTTCGGGCAGCGCGGCCAGCAGGGCCTCGGTGTAGGGATGCTGCGGATCCGCGAAGAGCCGGTCGACGCGCTGCTGCTCCATCACCTGGCCCGCATACATCACGGCGATGCGCTGCGCCATCTCGCTGACCACGCCCATGTTGTGCGTGATGAGCACCAGCGCCATGCCGCGCTCCTTCTGCAGCTCGCGCAGCAGGTCGAGGATCTGCGCCTGGATCGTCACGTCGAGCGCGGTGGTCGGCTCGTCGGCGATCAGCAGGCGCGGGTTGCAGGCAATGGCCATTGCGATCATCACGCGCTGGTTCATGCCGCCCGAGAGCTGGTGCGGATAGCTGCCCAGGCGCGACGACGCGGCCGGTATGCCGACCTGCTCGAGCAGCTCGGTCGCGCGCTTTTTCGCCGTGCGCCGGTCCAGATGAAGGTGCAGCCGCAGCGTTTCCATCAGCTGGAAGCCGATGGTGAAGCAGGGGTTGAGGCTGGTGGTCGGCTCCTGGAAGATCATGGCCACCTCCTTGCCGACCAGCGCGCGGCGCGCCTTGTCGGAAATGCCGAGCAGTTCCTTGCCGGCAAAGCGCATGTGCTGTGCGCGCACGCGGCCCGGAAAGCCCACGAGGCCCATCAGCGCCATCATCGTCACGCTCTTGCCCGAGCCCGATTCGCCGACGATGCCGAGCACCTCGCCCTCCTCGAGCGTGAGGCTCACGCCGTCGACGGCGTGCAGCACGCCGCCCTGAGTGGGAAACTCGACGTGCAAGTCCTTGATGTCGAGCAGCATGTTCATCGCTTGAGCTTCGGGTCGAGCGCATCGCGCAGGCCGTCGCCGAGCAGGTTGAACGCCAGCACCGCCGCAAGAATCGCAAGGCCCGGGAAGGTGACGACCCACCAGGCGCGCAGCACGAACTCGCGCGCATCGGCCAGCATCGTTCCCCATTCCGGCGACGGCGGCTGCGCGCCCAGGCCGATGAAGCCCAGCGCCGCCGCATCGAGGATGGCCGTGGAGATGCCGAGCGAGGCCTGCACGATCAGCGGCGCTGCGCAGTTGGGCAGCACTTCGCGGAACATCAGGCGCAGCGTGCCGGCGCCGCTCACGCGCGCGGCGGTCACGTAGTCGCGCGAGATCTCGGCAATGACCGCGGCGCGCGTGATGCGCACGTAGTGCGGCAGCACGACGATGGCCACCGCCACCATGGCGTTGACCAGCCCCGGCCCGAGGATCGCGACGATCACGATGGCCATCAGCAGGCTCGGCATCGTGAGCACGATGTCCATCAGCCGCATGATCGCGATCTCCAGCACGCCGCGAAAGAAGCCCGCGACAAGGCCGAGCACCACGCCGACGACCACCGACAGCGCCACCACCGCCACGCCGATGGACAGCGAGAGCCGCGCGCCGTGCATCAGCCGCGAAAGAATGTCGCGCCCGATGGCGTCGGTGCCCAGCAGGTAGCTTGCGGAGCCGCCCTGCTGCCATGCGGGTGGCAGCAGGAAGACGGCGCTGTTGGTCTCGTTGGGTGCATGCGGCGCGATCCACGGCGCGAACAGCGCGACCAGCAGCAGCAGCGCGACGGTGGCAAGGCCGATCACCGCGCCGCGGTTGGCAGAGAAGGCCGTCCAGAACTCGCGCCAGGGACCGGGAGGCGCTGCGCCGCCAGCGCTGCTGCTCGAAACTGCGTGTGTCGTTGTCGTTGCCATGGAATCGGTCAATGCCGGATGCGTGGATTGATGACGCCGTAGGCCACGTCGACCAGCAGGTTGACCAGCATCACGATGCCGCCCAGCAGCAGCATGCCGCCCTGCAGCACCGGGTAGTCGCGCCGGCCGATGGCCTCGATCAGCCACTTGCCGACACCGGGCCACGAGAAGATGGTCTCGGTGAGGATCGCGCCCGTGAAGAGCACGCCCACCTGCAGCCCGATCACCGTGACCACCGGAATCAGCGCATTGCGCAGCGCATGCAGCCCCACCACGCGAAGGCGCGAGAGGCCCTTGGCGCGCGCGGTGCGGATGTAGTCTTCGCCCAGCACCTCGAGCATGGCCGAGCGCGTCATGCGCGCGATGACCGCGAGCGGCACGGTGCCGAGCACGATGGCCGGAAGGATCAGGTGATGCAGCGCCGACCAGAAGGCGCCGGTGTCGCCGGCGCGCAGCGCATCGATCAAGAGAAAGCCCGTTTCAGGCTCGACGAAGTACTGCACCGAGATGCGGCCCGACACGGGCGTCCAGCCCAGCTGCACCGAGAAGAACAGGATCAGCAGCAGCCCCCACCAGAAGATCGGCATCGAATAGCCGGTGAGCGAGGTGGCCATCACGCCATGGTCGAAGATGGAATTGCGCCGCACCGCCGCCAGGATGCCCGCCGGCAGCCCCAGCAGCAGCGCAAAGGCGATCGCGCACGCGGCAAGCTCGACCGTGGCGGGGAACAGCGCAAGGAACTCGCTGGCGACCGATTCCTGCGTGATGAGCGACTTGCCGAGATCGCCATGCAGCACGCGGCCGATGTAGATGCCGTACTGCACGATCACCGGCTTGTCGAAGCCGTAGGCCGCGCGCAGCTGGGCATGGCGCTCGGGATCGATCCCGCGCTCGCCCGCCATGGTTTCGATGGGGTCGCCCGGCACCAGCCGGATCAGGAAAAAGGCAAGCAGCGTCATGCCGATGAAGGTCGGCACCAGCAGGCTCACGCGCGTGAGGAGGAAGCGAAGCATCGACCCGCAATATGCAAGATCGATGCCGCGGCCCTACCCGGGCCGAACCCTTACTTCTTGACGTCGCGCAGTTCGCGCCGCAGGATCTTTCCGACTGGCGTCTTCGGGAGTTCGCCACGGAACTCCACGATCCGCGGCTGCTTGTAACCCGTAAGGTTTGCTCTGCAGTATTCGCGCACCTGCGCTTCGGTCAGCGACTCGTCCTTCTTGACGATCACCAGCTTGACGGCCTCGCCGGTCTTGTCGTCGGCCACGCCGACCGCGGCGCATTCGAGCACGCCCGGAATCTGCGCCACCACGTCCTCGATCTCGTTCGGGTACACGTTGAAGCCCGAGACCAGGATCATGTCCTTCTTGCGGTCGACCACCTTGAAGTAGCCGCGCTCGTCGACCACGCCGATGTCGCCGCTCTTGAAGTAGCCGTCGGGCGTCATGACCTTGGCGGTTTCGTCGGGGCGCTGCCAGTAGCCGGCCATCACCTGCGGGCCCTTGATCGCGATCTCGCCGGGCTGGCCCGGCGGCACCTCGCGGCCTTCGTCGTCGAGCAGCTTGAGCCAGGTGCTCGGCAGCGGCAGGCCGATGGTGCCGGTGTAGGCCTTGCTGTTGGTGGGGTTGCAGGTGGCCGAGGGCGAGGTTTCGGACAGGCCGTAGCCCTCGCAGATCGGGCAGCCGGTCTTCTCGAGCCAGAGCTTCGCGACCGCCGCCTGCACGGCCATGCCGCCGCCCACCGACACCTTGAGGTTCTTCCAGTTGACGGTGTTGAAGTCGGGGTGGTTGGCCAGCCCGTTGAACAGCGTGTTGACCGCGGGAAAGCTGTGGATCGTGTGCTTGGACAGTTCCTTGAGCACGCCCGCGAGGTCGCGCGGATTCGGAATGAGGATCAGCTTGCCGCCCGTGCGCATGTTCAGCATCATGCCCACGGTGAAGGCGAAGATGTGATAGAGCGGCAGCGCGCACACGCTCGTGGGCTGCTCGCCCGCCGGCACCTGGGCCATCACGGGTTCGTTCCAGGCTTCGGACTGCAGCACGTTCGCAATGACGTTGCGGTGCAGCAGCACCGCGCCCTTGGAGACGCCGGTGGTGCCGCCGGTGTACTGCAGGACGGCCACGTCGTCGGGGCCGAGGGCCGGCGCCTTCAGCGTGCGGCCCGCGCCCTGGTCGAGCGCATCGTTGAAGCGCACCGCGCCCGGCAGGCTGTAGTGCGGCACCAGCTTCTTCACGTTGCGCACCACGTAGTTGACGAGCGCGCCCTTGAGGAAGCCGAGCCGGTCGCCCATGGCCGCGAGCACGATGTGCTTGATGGGCGTGGCCGCGATGCACTGCTGCAGCGTGGTGCCGAAGTTCTCCATGATGACGATGGCCTTGGCGCCCGAGTCCTTGAGCTGGTGCTCGAGCTCGCGCGGCGTGTACAGCGGATTCACGTTCACCAGGATCAGGCCGGCGCGCAGGATGGCCGCGACCGCGATCGGGTACTGCGGGCAGTTGGGCATCATGACCGCGACGCGGTCGCCCTTGGCGAGGCCGAGCCCCTGCAGGTACGCGCCAAAGGCCTTGCTGAGCTTGTCGGTCTCCGCATAGCTCACGTCCTTGCCCATGAAGCTGTAGGCCGTGCGGTCGGCGTACCTGGCAAAGCTCTCCTCCATGAGACCGACCAGCGAGGAATACTGCGAGGCGTCGATGTCGGCGGGCACGCCTTGCGGATAGCTGCTGAGCCAGGGGCGGTCGGTCATGGGTGTGTCTCCTCGGAATCGCGTGTTTTTGAAACGACAGCGGCGCACAAGTGGCGCCGCGGTGATGATCTGCCCGCACTGCGCGGGTGCGGACCTTGGGCCTATTCGATGGCCTTGCCCATATCTTCCACTACTTTCTTCGCATCCCCAAAGACCATCATGGTCTTGTCCATGTAGAAGAGCTCGTTGTCCAGGCCCGCATAGCCCGCCGCCATGGAGCGCTTGTTCACGATCACCGTCTTGGCCTTGTAGGCTTCGAGAATGGGCATGCCGTAGATCGGGCTGCCCTTGGTGAGCGCGGCCGGGTTCACCACGTCGTTGGCGCCCAGAATGATCGCCACGTCGGCCTGGCCGAACTCGCCGTTGATGTCTTCCATCTCGAACACCTGGTCGTAGGGCACCTCGGCCTCGGCCAGCAGCACGTTCATGTGGCCCGGCATGCGCCCGGCCACCGGGTGGATCGCGTACTTCACGGTGATGCCCTTGTGCGTGAGCTTCTCGGCGAGTTCCTTCACCGCATGCTGGGCGCGCGCCACCGCCAGGCCGTAGCCCGGCACGATCACCACCGTCTCGGCGTTGCCCAGCACGAAGGCCGCGTCGTCGGCGCTGCCGCTCTTGACCGGCCGCTGCTCCTTGGCCGCGCCGCCGGCCGTGACCGCCTCGCCGCCGAAGCCACCCAGGATCACGTTGAAGAACGAGCGGTTCATGGCCTTGCACATGATGTAGCTCAGGATCGCGCCCGACGAGCCCACCAGCGAGCCGGCCACGATCAGCATCGCGTTGTTCAGGCTGAAGCCGATGCCCGCGGCCGCCCAGCCCGAGTAGCTGTTGAGCATGGACACCACCACCGGCATGTCGGCCCCGCCGATCGGGATGATGATGAGCACGCCCATCACGAAGGCCAGCGCCAGCATCGCGAAGAACGCCGGCCAGCTTTCGGTGGCCATGAACACCAGCCCCAGGCCGATCATGGCCAGGCCGAGCACCAGGTTCAGCATGTGCTGGCCCTTGAACTGCACCGGCGCGCCCTGGAACAGGCGGAACTTGTAGGTGCCCGAGAGCTTGCCGAAGGCAATCACCGAGCCGCTGAAGGTGATGGCGCCGATGGCCGCGCCCAGGAACAGCTCGAGCCGGTT